>JAGBTK010000034.1 GCA_017631375.1 Tidjanibacter sp.
AAAGAGCAAAGAGCAAAGAGCAAAGAGCAAAGAGCAAAAGTGAAAGGTGAAATTATGAAGCTTATGGAATAATGAGAATTATGAGATAACCGTTTAGACTCTTTGTGTAGCAATTAATGTTTTTCGGGTTTAGGGGATACCCTCGTAGAGGGTACGATGGAAAATAGATATAGGGAAGCCAAGTTTACTTGAACTTCCCTATATCTATTTTCCATCGTAGTTACTAATAGGTAACTCCTAAACTCGCAAACTAATAGCCCAGAAGTTTTTGGTCCCGCTTTTTACAAAAAGCGGGGGACGCTTTTTTACAAAAAAGGGGCAAAATACACTATCTCAGCAATAGGGAGCTATCGCCATAGGAGAGGAAGCGGAAGTCGTTTGCCAGGGCGTAGTCGTAAATTTTGCGCCAGCCGTCGCCCACAAAGGCAGACACTAACAAAAGCAGGGTACTCTTGGGCTGGTGGAAGTTGGTCACCATACCACTCACCAATCTATATTGATATCCGGGCATAATCATAATCTGAGTAGCGGCCTTCAAGCGACTCTCGCCGCGCTCCTCCATCCAAGCGATCAACGCTGAGAGGATCTTCTCACCATCTACCTCCGCAGGGATGTCGTACAACTCCCACTGATCGACAACACGCTCCGTATCGGGGCTACCACCACTAATAATACGCCAACCGAGAGCTACCAACGACTCAAGAGTTCGCACAGAGGTAGTACCCACGGGGATAATCCTGCCGAGTGATTCACGCAGAGCCTTCAGAGTGGCAAGCGAGAACTCAAAATGTTCGGTATGCATAGTATGGAGTGTCACATCCTCCTCCTTTACGGGCAGGAAGGTGCCTGCGCCAACGTGGAGCGTCACTTCCTCGGTACGCACACCCTGAGCGTGGAGCGCATCGATAACTCTGTCGGTAAAGTGCAGACCCGCAGTGGGAGCAGCCACAGAGCCTTCAATTTTAGAATATACGGTCTGATAACGGGTATTATCCTCCTCGCAGCTCTCGCGATTGAGATATGGAGGAATAGGTATCCTACCCAGCAACTCCAACAGAGGACCGAAACGGAGAGGAGCATCCCACTCAAAACGCACAATATGGCTCTTGCCAATCTGCTCACCACGATATGCGCTCAGAGTATAGTCACACCCCTCATAGTCGAACTTAATCTCAACAGCCCCCTCTTTCCACTTCTTTAGACCACCAACGATGCAACACCATTCGCATCCACTCTCCGAAGAGAGCGCACGCTCATAGTCGGCAGGCGAGTGAGGCTCCAGACAGAAGACCTCCACACGCGCACCCGTAGGCTTGTGCATAATGATTCGGGCACGAATAACGCGAGTGTTGTTAAAGACGAGCATAGCACCCTCAGGTAGGCGGGAGCCAATCTCCGAAAAGCAGGTATGCGACACCTCACCACCTTGCCAGCAGAGCAATTTGGAACTATCGCGCTCGGCAAGTGGATGTTTGGCTATTCGCTCATCCGGAAGCGGATAGTCAAAGTCGGAAATTTTCAAGATTTTGTCGTTAAGCATCTCTCTATGTAAATGGCTGCTACCTGATAATTACCCTCAAAAAAAGGCTTTGCTATAAAAAAAATGTGTGTGGAGTATAAGCCGAGTTCTGTAACCTCCGAAGAGGTCCTTCGTCATTTATCTATGCAGACGGTCACCCGCCTACTAAAAATTAGCGGCCTACCCCTCGACAACGGACGAGCAACCCTTAGATGTCGATATACTTGGCCTTGCAACCCGCCGGTAGTACTGCCCGACTATGTCACCATAGCGGCGGTGGGCTCTTACCCCACCTTTTCACCCTTACCCTGCCCGAAGGCAAGGCGGTTATTCTCTGTTACCTTAACCACACCCTTGCGAGTATCTTCCCGTTAGGAAGCGCGGTGCTCTATGTTGCTCGGACTTTCCTCTCCCTTGCGGCAGCGACGAAGCCCCCACGCACATTTCGGGCACAAAAGTAACCATTTATACCGAGAATACCGCACAGCCCATATATTATTTAATGGTAAAAAAATTATATTTGCGCCATGAAAGTATTGCTAATCGTTCTCGGAACTCTCTCACTCGGCTTGGGAATCCTCGGCATATTTCTCCCCCTATTGCCAACCACCCCACTACTTCTGCTTGCGGCAGCTCTCTATGTGCGCAGTAGTCCGAGGCTCTACGATTGGCTGATAAATCATCCGCGACTCGGAACATATATCCGCAATTTCCGCGAGAACAAGGCAATACCTCTCAAAGCAAAAATCCTCTCCGTGAGTATGGTCTGGCTTACTATTGGTTTTTGTATAATATTCATTCTCAAACCTTTGTGGTTGCGTATAGCGATGACACTATTGGCAACAGCAATCTCGTGGCACATACTCTCGTTTGCCACACTCGAAAATCTCAACAAAGAGGATTAGCCCTGCGATTTACGGACAAAATGGATGCGGTCGGTAGCGATACCGTAGCGGGTAATCTCCTCGGCAGACAGAAAATCGGTCGCACGAATCTCTTCCACCTCAAACCCCGCAGCACGCAATCTATCGGCATAGTCGCGGCCAAAAATACGCAGATGGTCGGGCTGACCAAAGGCCTCGCGTCGCTCCTCGGGAGTGGTCTTGGTAGGGTCTTCATAACTACTCTCCAAACCATAGTCCACAGGCGAGAGAAGAATACCCCAACCACCGCAACGCATCACTCTGAAGATCTCTTCCAAAGCCTTGCGGTCGCTATCGACGTGTTCGAGGATATGGTTACAGATCACCACATCGAACTCGCAATCATCAAACGGCATCTGCTGAACATCGAGTTTAACCTTAGCCAGAGGACTCTCCAAATCGGCAGTAACATACTTATCGCCAACGAGTCTTTCAAACGGGCGCAGGAAGCAATGCTCAGGAGCGATATGAAGAAGGCGATATGGGGCTGTAAAGAGGTCGGTATTGCGCTCTAACCACAGATAGAGCAGGCGGTGGCGTTCGAGCGACATACAGTGTGGGCAGAGCGCACCACCTCGCATCTCCACATAGCCGTAGGAGAAGAATTTGCGAAACTTGCGCCCGCAAACAGGACACTCAACCCTATGACCACGCATAAATAGTCCACAAAAAGGGATTGCCACACCGGCAATACGCTGCACGGTGGGGCGAGAAAGGTGGTTCAGGGCAAAGCGGACAAGTCGTTTCATCAGCTACTCTTCTTTTTGCAGTATTCGGTCAACCTCCTCCTCAACACCCGCAAGGCGTTGACGGCAGTAGGCAATCAACTCTGTTGCACGCTTTACATCCACAGCGAGGGAATCGATATCGACATCCACACCACGCAAGCGGGAAAGAATACCCTCCAGCTCCTGCATAGCCTCGCCATAACTCATCTTTTCAGCCATAATCTATTCTGTATCAACTTTTAACTTCACTTCATCTATCGTAGCCGTTACGCTGCCATCGGCAAAGATAATCTCCACCTTAGAGCCACTTCTCAGCACCTTTGCGCCTTGCACTACCCCACCCTCGCCACGCACAATGGCATAGCCACGCGAAAGCAGACTCTTAGGGTCGGATGCAGCCACCAACATCTCTGCACGCAACAGAGCATCGCGCCTGCGCTCAAAGATATGCCCAACAGCCATTGAGAGTAACTCCTCGCGCGAAGCAATCTCACTACGCGAGCGAGCCACCACATCGGCCACTCGCTGACTGAGATGCACCTCGGTCTGAGCCAACCAGCCATCAAATTCGCGCATCCTGTCAACCAAGAAATCGGCCACAGCGGTCGGCGTCTTCTGCTCCACGCAAGCGACAAGATCCATCACACTCGTATCCTTGTCGTGACCTATACCAGTAATAATCGGTAGAGGCATCTGTGCAGCCACATAGCAGAGTTCGTAGGAGTTAAAACAACTCAGATCGCTCTGTGAGCCACCACCGCGAATAACCACAACAGCATCAAACTCTTCTGCTCTCTCAGCCACCTCTGCCAAGGCCGCCACAACACTGTCTGCCGCCTGCAAGCCCTGCATAAGTGACTCAAAGAGAGTAATCTTAAAGCCGTAAGGTGAGGCAGCAATGTGTTCCATAAAGTCGCGATAGCCTGCTGCCTGAGCTGACGAGATAACCGCCACACGCTGCACAACCATCGGGAGCGAAAGTGAGCGATTCATATCGATAACACCCTCCTTTGTCAGCCTCTCGATAGTCTCACGACGCAATCTCTCTTGTTCGCCAAGTGTATAGGCAGGCTCAATATCTACCACCTGCAACGACAGACCATAGAGTTCGTGGAATGTCACCACCACCTTCAACAACACCGACAAGCCGACCGACAAGTCAGAGCCCGTAACACTACGGAAGTGGGCAGCCATAGCACCATACTGGGTACGCCACGCCACAGCCGAGATTTTCGCCTTTGGAACACTGCCGCCACCACTCTCGACAAGCTCCATATAGCAATGACCGGAGGTACGGTTAACCTTAATCTCGCCAATCTCGGCACTCACCCACACAGGGAGTGGCACCCTCTCGGAGAGAGAGAGTTTGATGCGACGAGCGAGTTCGGAGAGAGATATGTGTTCCATTTATGCGTTATCTGCTCCCAAAATTAGGGAAAATTTACATCAGACAAAGATAGTACAAAAATATCGAAAAAAAATGTGTACATTTGCGCGCAGAAATAAGATAACTATTACCATAATTCATATATGGCAGACAATGCGATACTTGACCGCCTGGACGGTCTGAAAATCAAATACGAGGAGATTGGTCAGCAGATGACCGACCCCGAGGTAATTGCCGATGTCAAGAAGTTTGTTGCTCTGAACAAGGAGTACAAGGAGTTGGAGCCTATCGTTGAGACAGCGGAGCGCTACCAGAAGGCCGTTAAGGACTTGGCAGAAGCTAAGGATATGCTTCTCAATGAGAAGGATGAGGACTTGAAGGAGATGGCTCGTGCCGAGATATCCGAGTTGGAGCCTCTGACCGCTGAGATGGAGGAGCAGATTAAGCTTCTTCTCATCCCGAAAGACCCCCAAGACTCGAAAAACGCAATTTTGGAGATTCGTGGTGGTACAGGTGGCGACGAGGCTGCTCTCTTTGCGGGCGACCTGTTGCGTATGTACACCAAATATATCGACAGCAAGGGCTGGAAATATGAGGTGAATAACTCTTCGGAGGGTGCAGTTGGTGGCTTCAAGGAGGTTGTCTTGAAGGTGACCGGCGACAATGTATATGGTACTTTGAAGTATGAGTCGGGCGTTCACCGCGTACAGCGAGTACCCCAGACCGAGACTCAGGGTCGAGTACACACCTCGGCTGCTTCGGTAGCGGTTTTGCCTGAGGCTGAGGAGTTTGACGTAGAGATTAGTATGAACGATATCCGCAAAGATATCTTCTGTGCATCGGGTCCTGGTGGCCAGTCGGTGAACACCACCTACTCGGCAATCCGTCTGACCCACATCCCCACCGGCATTGTTGTTCAGTGTCAGGACCAGAAGTCGCAGCTCAAAAACTTCGACAAGGCGTTGGAGGAGTTGCGTACCCGTGTCTTCAACCTCGAGTACTCGAAGTATCTCGACGAGATTGCAAGCAAGCGTAAGACAATGGTTAGTACCGGTGACCGTAGTGCGAAGATTCGTACCTACAACTACCCCCAGGGCCGAATCACCGACCACCGTATCAACTACACAATCTACAACCTCGCAGCCTTTATGGATGGCGATATTCAGGACTGCATTGACCACCTGATTGTGGCTGAGAACGCTGAGCGATTGAAAGAAAGTGAACTGGGATAGAGTAAGGTAAATATAGCTCTCTGCGCTAATTACCATCTCGACACCTGCCTGCTTCGCAGGCAATTACAAGTCTGACCCACCCCCAAGCCCCCGCCTCGGCAGGGGAGGTGTTCTTCGGCTGAGGCCGAAGACGATAGTGGGGACAATAGGGTTGTGAAAATAATATTAAAAATACCGAGCAGTGTTTGCTCGGTATTTTTTTTATAAATCTAATCTCTCATCGGGCAGCCTATCCGAGATTTTTGGAGAGGAAATTGCAATAGCAACTCTTCCAACAAAAGAGTATTGCTATGCTTGACAATATCGTTATTCTCGGGTCGCACCTGGCAAATGCGCATCACACTGTACCACTGCAACTTGCAGAGGCTCTCGCCACACGACACACGGTGCTCTATGTAGAGCCTTTCGGCTATGAGAGCAAGGAGGCAGTAAGGCACGGCAGTAATGATTACCTAGGCTGTCATACCTCGCTCAGACAAACTGCTGCAGGACTAAAGATATTATCCCCTATAACAAGACTTCTCCCCGAGCCAACCCTTTATCGTTGGCTGATGCTCGGAATGGTGGAACGCATCAACGCCACGCGCATAGCCGAAGAGGTGGAGTGGGCACTGCGCACACTCGGAATGGGCAAATATACACTCCTTTTCGACACTCCCACTCTGCGCCACGCGATTGCCACCGAACTACTCTCTCCCCACCTGATGTTTCTACTGCGCTGGCAAGAGTGGGAACACACACAAGGCGATGATAAAATCGCTGAGCAAGAGCTGCTTAGGCATTGTGATGCAATACTTGCCACCTCAGAAAAACTTGCCGAAAAACCACGCTGCCACAATTCCCACACCTTCAACATATCGGGCGGACTCTCCGACCGCACACCCCACCCTACCGATGAGATATGGCGAGCAGCGGCACGCAAAGTAGAGGCGGTAGTGGAGATGGTGGAGAACTCTGACAGGATCACCAAGCGAAGTCGCCTACGCAAAGAGCGAATACTCAGTTAGCCATATTGAACACAAAAACTACCTATGGTAGTTTGGCACTCGCAGAAAAATTTTGTAACTTTGGCTGATTAAACAGATACGACTATGGAGAATCAGTGGTTACGAAATAGATATAGCGAGTTTTACGACAAGGCCGAGAAGCGTTTTAGCCAACGCTCCTTAGGATGCATATATAAAGCAATCGAGCGCGCAGCCGAACTACTCGACGGAATGACACGCTATGATGGTTCACCCCTGCTCGACCACTCGATGGGCACTGCACTCATCGTCTTTGACGAGATTGGCCTGGGTCGTAACTCTGCCGTCAGCACAATCCTCCACGATGTGTATCGTATGGGGTTGATAGGTGCCGAGGAGGTGAGCGCATCGTTTGGCGACACCCCAATCACCCTGCTCGAAGGTATGAACCATATCTCGGGCATCGAGACAAACAGCTCGTCCAAGCAGGCAGACAACTTCCGCGAGATGATTATCTCCTACTCCACCGACCCGCGAGTAATCCTTATCAAACTTGCCGACCGATTGGAGGTGATGCGCAGCCTTGCGATGTTCCCCGAGCCCAAGCGACGCAAGAAGAGTTGGGAGAGCATGAACCTCTACGCTCAGATTGCCCACAAACTTGGTCTTTATGCCATAAAAAGCGAACTCGAAGACCTATCGCTCCGCTACTTAGAGCCCGAGAACTACACTCAAATCAGCCAGAAACTGACCGAGTCGGAGGCAGAGCGCATGGCGTTTATTGCCCGTTTCTTAGAGCCTATCGAGAAGAAACTTGCCACAACAGGCATCAAATATCACATCAAGAGTCGCACCAAGTCAATCTACTCCATCTGGCGCAAGATGCGTCGTCAGGGCATCCCCTTCGAGGAGGTGTTCGACCTGTTCGCAATCCGCATCATCATCGACTGCCCGCCCGAGCAGGAGAAGCAGTCGTGTTGGAGTGTCTTCTCGATTGTGACCGACTTCTACATCCCCAACCCCGACCGTATGAGGGATTGGATCTCGATCCCCAAGTCCAACGGCTACGAGTCGCTACACACTACCGTAGTCACCAAAGATGGTAAGTGGGTAGAGATCCAGATTCGCACCGAGCGTATGGACGAGGTGGCCGAGCGAGGCATTGCAGCGCATTGGCGATACAAAGGTGTAGAGCAGAGCGAGGCTGGACAGGAGGAGTGGCTTGCCAAGTTGCGTGCGCTGATGGAGGAGACCGACCGCAGCCATCTGGCAACAAGGCTCAACACCAAACTCTCGTCGAGCGAGGTATTCGTATTCACCCCCAAGGGCGACCTTCGTAAGCTCCCTGAGGGTGCGACAGTGCTCGACTTTGCATTTGACATTCACTCCGATGTGGGCAGCAAGTGTATTGGTGCGCGCATTGGCGAGAAGGTAGTACCTATCAAGGAGGTGCTGAAAAATGGCGATATTGTCAATATCATCACCGCCAAAAACCAGAAGCCCAAATCCGACTGGCTCAGCATTGCCAAGACCACCAAGGCACGAAACCGTATCAAGGTATTTCTGCGCGAGGAGGCTGCCAAACTTGCCCGATTGGGTCGCGAGGAGCTGGAGCGCAAAATTAAGAATTGGAAGCTATCGATGGGTATTGACGAGGCGGTTGGCGCACTCTGCAAATACTATAAGATACGCAACGGACTCGACCTCTACGGTAGAATTGCCACCGAGAAGCTCTCGATGGGTGATATAAAGGATATTCTTGGTCGCTTTGCCGATGGCGAACTCTTTGAACCCAAGTTGCCCGCACCTCGCACCACTCCCACACCGCAAAAGGCGGAGGAGAAGAGCCACCAGAGCGAGACACTCATCATTGGCGAGGCCATAAAGGGTCTGGACTACAAGATGGCGCGTTGCTGCAACCCCATATTTGGTGACGAGGTGTTTGGGTTCACGACCATCAGCACCGGCATCACAATCCACCGCGAGGATTGCCCTAACGCACCAAGACTCAAAGAGATGTACCCCTATCGTATCATCGCTGCCAAGTGGCGTAGTGATGCACCTCAGGGTGCTTATGTCGCCTCAATCAGGGTGCTGGCTGAGGATACAACGGGTATGGTAAATAAACTGATGGAGACAATTACGGGCGAGCTGAAACTCAACATACGCTCGCTCAACTTCACCCCTGCCCGCGACAGTAAAATTAGCGGACTTATCAATATCGAGGTACCCAATACCAATGTGGTAGATATGGTCGTCTTCCGCCTGCTGAAAATCAAGGGCGTAGATAAGGCCTACCGCATAAACTAACCTGAGAACAATGGAGCAAAACCACCATACTACACCCCAAATCACCCCACTGCCCACCTCAGTCAAAGAGGTCAAGGCATTGGGCTGGGACTACATTGATGTAATTCTCATCAATGGCGATGCCTATATCGACCACCCCGCCTTTGGTGCTGCGGTAATTGGCAGGCTGTTGGAGGCCGAGGGTTACAGAGTGGCGATTGTACCACAACCAAATTGGCGCGACGACCTGCGTGACTTCAAGAAACTCGGCACGCCCCGTCTGTTCTTTGGCGTCACCTCAGGTAGTATGGACTCGATGGTCAATCACTATACCGCCAATCTGCGACTGCGTAGCGACGATGCCTACACCCCCGGAGGTAAGGCAGGCTTCCGTCCGGACTATGCAGTGACAGTCTATACCAAGGCTCTCAAATCACTCTTTCCGCACACCCCCGTAGTGATTGGCGGCATTGAGGCCTCACTCCGCAGACTCACACACTACGACTATTGGAGCAACACACTCAAACCATCGGTACTCATTGAGAGTGGTGCCGACCTGCTCATCTACGGAATGGGCGATCGCACGATTACCGAAGTGGCAAAGGCGATGCACAATGGATATAACGCCAAAAAACTCCGCAAGTTACGCGGTGTGGCATTTGTGGCTGAGAGGGAGTATGTGGAGCGTCTGGATAGCGAAACCACCATCAGGCTCGGCAGCTATGAGGAGTGTACGAAGAACGATAAAACATTTGGTGACAACTTCGTCAAGATAGAGATTGAGAGTAACCGTATGGAGCAACTATCGACACTCGTCGAGGGTGTGGGCGATAGGTTTGTGGTGGTAAATCCACCTCACGAGAGGCTCACGACAGAGGAGATAGATCGTAGTTTCGACCTGCCCTACACTCGCCTGCCCCACCCACGCTATCGTGGCAAGGGGGATATTCCCGCATACGAGATGATTAAGCACTCGGTGAATATGCATCGTGGCTGTTTTGGTGGTTGCAGTTTCTGCACCATATCGGCACATCAGGGTAAGTTTATCTCCTCGCGTAGCGAAGAGTCGATATTGCGCGAGGTGGAGGCTATCAGCAAGATGGCAGACTTCAAGGGCTATCTATCGGATATTGGTGGCCCGTCAGTAAATATGTACAAGATGCACGGCCGAAATGAGGAGTTGTGCAAGAAATGTATCAAGCCCTCGTGTCTGTATCCGCGCCCCTGCCCCAATCTCGACAACTCGCACGAGAGATTATTGGCACTCTACCGACGAATAGACTCTCTTCCCGCTATCAAGAAGGCCTTTGTGGGGAGTGGCGTGCGCTACGACCTAATTGACGAGAAGCACCGCGCAGAGTATCTCCGACAACTTATCACGCGCCACGTCTCGGGCCGACTGAAAGTAGCACCCGAACACACGGAGGATAGGGTACTCAAAATGATGCGCAAGCCCCCCTTCGCACTCTTTGAGAGGCTCAACGAGGATTTTGGCAAAATCTGTCGTAAGGAGGGATTGAAGTATCAGATTATACCCTACTTTATCTCCTCACACCCCGGATGCAGGGCCGAAGATATGCGCCGTTTGCAGGAGAAGACCCGCGCACTCAACTTCCACTTGGAGCAGGTGCAGGACTTCACTCCAACCCCGATGACACTCTCTTCGGTGATGTTCTACACAGGCCACGATCCATACACAGGTGAGAGGGCCTATGTGGCAAGAAATCAGGAGGAGAAGCGTGCGCAGAAAAATTATTTTTTTGACAAGCAAAAAAAGCGACGCTAAATTTGTAACTTTGACCAATTAACAATAGTTAGAAACAAATAGTCCAAACATATAAAGATGGCAAAAACCTTTACCCCTAATCAGCGTAACAGCGAGGCTTACAATCAGTTAGTCGACATACCCGGCACTATTCCACCCCAAGCATTGGAGTTGGAGGAGGCGGTGCTTGGCGCACTGATGCTCGAGAAAGACGGTATCATCACCGTCAGCGAGTTCCTCTCGGCAGAGGCTTTCTATAAAGAGCCGCACAGAATCATCTATCAGGCTATTGAGGAGCTTTCGACCGAACTGAAACCTATTGACCTACTCACCGTGACCGAGAAGTTGCGACAGAAAAAGCAACTCAAAGCAGCAGGCGGTGCGTCATTCCTGGCGCAACTCACTCAAAAGGTCTCCTCAGCTGCTCACTTGGAGTATCACGCCTCGATTGTGGCGCAGAAGTACATCCAGCGCGAGCTGATTCGCACCTCAACAGAGATTGTTCGTCGCAGTTACGACGAGAGTACCGATGTGAGCGACCTGTTGGACTACGCTGAAGGTGAGATCTTTAAGGTTGCCGAGGGCCATATCTCACGCGAAGTACAGCGTGCGCGAGATATCTGGCAGAAGACTATGGATGCTATCGAGGAGGCGAGCAAACACGGAGGTAAGATGAACGGTGTCCCCTCAGGATTTACCGATATCGACACCCTCACTATGGGTTGGCAGCCCTCCGATCTTATCATCATCGCAGCGCGTCCTTCGATGGGTAAGACAGCATTTGTCCTCTCAATGGCGAGAAATATCACTGTGGAGCACAATAGAGGGGTGGCAATCTTCTCGTTGGAGATGAGTTCCACCCAGCTGATGATGCGTCTAATGGTGGCAGAGTCGCAGCTCTCATCCAACGATGTGAAGAGTGGCCGACTCACTCCCGAGCAGTGGGCGCACCTGGAGCAGTCGACCCGCAAACTCTCGGAGGCACCAATCTTTATTGACGATACGCCCGCTCTGTCGATTGCCGAGTTGCGTAGCAAGGCGCGTAAGTTGAAGGCTCAGTACAATATTGACCTTATCATCATCGACTACTTGCAGCTGATGACCGGCAGCAAGGATGCCAAGGGTAGCCGTGAGCAGGAGGTGGCATCTATCTCGCGTTCGCTCAAAGCGATTGCCAAGGAGTTGAATATCCCCATCATTGCGCTCTCGCAGTTGAACCGTTCGGTGGAGTCACGCCAGAGCAAGCGACCTCAGCTCTCCGACCTTCGTGAGTCGGGTGCAATTGAGCAGGATGCAGATATTGTAGCATTCATCCACCGCCCCGAACACGCCGGTCTGTTGCAAGACGAGCAGGGTAACTCGACAGCAGGTGTTGCCGAGATTATCGTGGCAAAGCATCGTAACGGTGCTGTGGAGGATGTGAAGTTGCGTTTCCGCAAGGAGCAGGCTCGCTTTACCGATTGGGACGACATATCGCTCGATGGTATGACAAGCTACGAGAGTTCTATGGGTATATCACCCAACACCGACTTCGATATGGGCGATGCGCCTAAGTATGGCAGCGATCCCGCTCCATTTTAATCGGCTGCTGAAAATAAATCTGCTCTAACCTCAGAACCGGATTGTAACACCACATAGTTCGTCAGCATTTTTCACATAGTGTCTGCCTGAGAATGTATAAGAAATGTAATGCAAGTGCTATTATCGGCATTGATGCCGTTAGGGTTGATGTTGAATCCAACATCACTCCGGGACTGGGTATGTTCCTGGTCGGACTGCCCGATAGTGCTGTGCGTGAGAGTCAGGAGCGCATCCGCTCGGCTTTCATCAACTCGGAATTTAAAATGCCGGGGAAGAAGGTAGTGGTTAATCTCGCCCCTGCCGACCTCAGAAAAGAGGGCTCGGCACTCGACCTGCCCATTGCAATTGCAATTCTTGCTGCCTCGGAGCAAATATCTGCCGACCTGTTGGAACACTTCGTGATTATGGGCGAGTTGTCGCTCGACGGATCGGTGAAGGGTATCAAAGGTGCTCTGCCGATGGCTGCAATGGCACACTCGGCGGGCTTTAAGGGTATAATTCTCCCCTCGGCAAATGCAGCAGAGGCTGCCGTTGTGGAGGGTTTGGAGGTCTATGGAGTAAGCACGCTGAGAGAAGCCACTACGCTGCTCAGTGGCATACTTCCCGAGAGTGTAAAGCCCGAGACGAAAGCTGATAATGAGGAGATTAATATCTATGCCGAAGATTTTGCCGATGTCAAGGGACAGAGTGCTGCTAAGAGAGCGATGGAGGTAGCGGCCGCAGGTGGTCACAACATTATGATGATTGGTGCTCCGGGCTCGGGAAAGAGTATGCTGGCACGCAGAATGCCGACCATTATGCCCCCGCTATCGTTAGAGGAGGCACTCGAAACAACAAAGATACACTCTGTGGCTGGTAAGTCGGAGAGTCAGGGACTCATAGAAAGACGCCCATTCCGCGCCCCGCACCATATGGCTTCGCCCGTATCGCTGGTGGGTGGCGGTTCATCTCCTCAACCGGGAGAGATATCGTTGGCACACAACGGAATACTCTTCCTTGACGAGCTTCCTGAGTTTGGCAGGAGCGTCTTGGAGGTACTGCGACAGCCTATGGAGGAGAAAAAGGTGGTAGTAAGCAGGGCTAAATATAGTGTAGAGTATCCCGCAAACTTCACCCTTGTTGCTGCGATGAATCCCTGTCCTTGCGGCTTCTACAACCACCCCACAAAGGATTGTGTCTGCACACAGGGCGAAGTATTCCGCTATCTGAACAGAATCTCGGGACCTTTGCTGGATCGCATCGATCTGCAAATTGAAGTAACACCCGTTGCCTTTGAGGAGATATCCAACAATCGCCCCTCCGAGAGCAGCGCATCAATCCGCGAGAGGGTTATTGCCGCCCGAGAGCGACAGAGAGAGCGTTTCAAGAGCATTGAGGGAGTGCATACCAATGCTATGATGAACTCGGCAATGATTAAAGAGTTCTGCCCCCTCACGCCCGAATGTACCGCACTGCTCGGCAGGGCTATGCAAAGACTCAATCTCTCGGCTCGTGCCTACGACCGAATAATCAAAGTAGCCCGCACAATTGCCGACCTGGCAGGCGAGGAAAACATCACCCCGACGCATATTGCCGAGGCCATCGGTTATCGTACACTCGACAGGGGCAATTGGGGAAGATAGAGTTAGGCTATGAGAGTGCCTGTCAATATAGATAACAGCCCATTAATCAAGATATTACCCATTGTCGTTATCGGTATAGTTATCGGCGATTGGATAGAATTATCGTGGTGGATTGCCGCAATAGGAGCAGCAACCTGTTCGCTATGCTCGGTAGTGTTTAGGGGAAGCTCTATTGCCCGCACGCTCTACGGCACACTGACAATTTTCTGCACAACACTCACCCTCAGTGAGTTACAAGCCCTTAACACTCCCGCTCCACATCATAGACCAATCGAGGCGGTGGTAGAGATTATTGACAACTCCACCATCACTTCGGGCGGATATAATCGTACTACGGCAAAGGTTGTCGGGGTGTACGAGGATGAAAAAATTGTGGCTGTGGATGAAAAAATATACCTCATCACTCCCACCAGCCCCGAACTCGGCAAGGCATACAAGGCCAAGATGACCATTGGCGATATTGGCGGTGAGGGCTACGAGGGATATGCGCGCGTGATGCGTAGGCGAGGCTATACGGGAAGTGCCTTTGTGGGCGCAGAGGGGCTGCAGGAGATTAAGGACTACCGAGTTTCGTCCTTTGCCACATTTGGCCCTCGTATGCAGCAGAGAGCTTCGGAGCGTCTTGCAAGACTCAACCTGCCGCCCTCGGCGATGGCACTCTCGAAGGCTATGACTCTGGGCGCGAGGGAGGGACTGAGTAGCGACCTGAAAGCCGACTACTCGCGCTCGGGAGCATATCATCTGCTTGCTGTTTCGGGACTACACATCGGCATCATTGCACTATTAATCAACACATTACTCATACCGCTACCCCTCATCCGAGGCGGTCACCGAGTGAGAAACATCATCGCCATTGCTCTGATCTGGCTCTACACCCTGCTCACAGGGGCAGCCCCCTCGGCAGTGAGAAGCTCGGTGATGTTTAGCGGTGCGCAAATTGCCTACTCGGGCTCAATGAGTCGCAGCCCGATAAATATCCTATGCGCCACTGCAACAATTATGCTGCTTGCCAATACCAACAACCTCTTTGACCTTAGTTTTCAACTATCGTTTCTGGCGGTAACAGGAATTGCCATTCTCTACAATCCGATCTATCGTCTCGGCAAGAGTAATATACAGATTATCAACAAATTGTGGAGTTTAATTGCGGTAGCCGTTGCCGCCACCATAGCCACAGCACCAATCACATCGCATGTCTTCGGGCAGATACCGATTCTGGGTATTCTCATCAGCCCCTTTGTGGTTGTAACTGCCTATATATGCGTAGCGATGTCTATGTTATGGATTATCCTGCCGATAGAGTTTTTGGCCGACGGAGTGAGGTGGGTTATCATTACTGTCACCAATTGGCAGAACACAATTGTCGAGTTTTGTGCCGATAAGTGGTGGGTGGCAGTGGATGTTGCCATACCGCTACTACCGACAATAATAATCTACCTATTGGCGGTTGTCGGCATTATCGTCTATCATCAACAAAAGGCAAAAAGAATCATACAGATATGACACACAGCGAGTTAGAATTATTGCAAACCGATGAAGTCAGAACACTGATTGAGCAGAACATCGAGCGCGACCCAAATAAAATCGCACTCGACAAGCGCATCCCTCACGCAGGGCTTGTGGCTACTCAGGTGAAATATCTGCAACGCGCCAGACGCAAGCTCCCCGACTACTACGAGGCACGCGCCATCATTCCTGCCATTGCCTATGAGCAGTCTAGCAGTCTGCAATCTGCATCTACAAAGCTGGAGAGTGGTGCGCTCTGCATAGACCTCACCTGCGGACTGGGAGTCGATTCTTTGGCACTTTCCAAGCAGTTTGAGCGAGTTATTTCGGTGGAGATTGACCCCATAAGAGCTGAGGTAGCAAGGGTAAATTTCGCACGATTGGGAGCAACAAACATTGAGGTTGTTTGCGCAAGCGCAGAGGAGTTTGTGGCCTCTTTCGAGGGCAAGGCAGACCTCGTATATGCCGACCCCGACCGCCGAGAACAGGGCAAACGCCTTGTCCATCCTGAGGAGTGCTCGCCCAATGTGGTGGCTCTACTCCCACGATTGCGCGAGATTGCTAAACGACTGATGTTTAAGAACTCGCCTCTGTTTGACACTGAAGAGGCTTTCCATATCTTTGGCGAGGAGTGCAGAGTGGAAGCCGTTTCGGTGGCAGGCGAGTGCAAGGAGGTTGTGGTGACGCTTGGCGAGGGCATCGCAGAGCCCGAGATTGTGGCACGCGCTGTGGGCATTGGCGACTTTGCGCTGAGAAGAGCTACACGAGGCACTGCATCGCCCGACAGCAGCCGCAGCATCGAGTGGCGTTGGTTGCTTGTGCCCGATGTGGCACTCCGCAAGGCTCGCATAGCTACCGACTATTGCCGCACCTTCGAGGGGGTGGAGATATTTGGCAATGAGAGCTACGCCTTTGCCGAGAGCGCGCCGGAGGGCTTTATCGGCAAGTGTTGGGAGATTGACTCCATACACCCCTACAAGCCTAAAGAGTTGCAGAAGAAGATCGGCAAAAAAATTGAGATCCTGCGTCAGAACTTCCCCTACTCCACTGCCGAGATTTGTCGCTCGTTGAAGGTCAAGGAGGGCGGCTCGGAGCGTTGGGCGATGACAACAGCCGCCGGCAGCGAGTGGGCAATAAAACTAAAATAAATTCTTATCTTTGTCGTATGAGAGTAATAATTATAGGTAGCGGCAATGTTGCCACTCACTTTGCACTCGCCTCTGCGCATACCGAGGGGGTCGAGTTGGCGGGTGTGTGGGCGCGCAATGCCGAGAGTGGTAGTGCGCTTGCCGAGAGGTGTGGCGTGGAGTATCTCTCCGACCCCACCCTGCCCAAGGCAGACCTCTACATAATCTCAGTCAGCGACCGAGCGGTAGCCCCGCTCTCCGCCTCGCTCATCTTCCCCGTGGGGGCTGTTGTGGCACATACGGCAGGCAGTATCGCTGTAGATGAGCTGTCGGCAAACATTATCCATCGTGCGGTGGTCTACCCTCTGCAAACATTTTCCAAGGGGCGTATGCTCGATTTTTCGAAGGTGCCACTCTTCATTGAGGGGGCAACCGAGAAGGCTGAGCAGGTGGCTATGGAGTATGCAAGGCTGATGAGCCGCAATGTACGCGCTGCAGATAGCATCATCAGGCGTCGCCTACACCTTGCAGGTGTCTTTGTCTGCAACTTTGTCAATCGTATGTATGGCATAGGTGCCGAGGTGGTTGGCGAGGATGTGGGCTTCGACCTGCTCAAACCGCTCATCGAGGAGACAGCCCTCAAAGCACTCTCCACCGACAACCCCGCCAATGTTCAGACAGGTCCTGCCGTGAGGGGTGATAAGGAGGTGTGGGAGCGTCACAAAGCACTCCTCAGTGCCGAGGGCAAGGAGTCGGCAGCAACGATTTACGAACAAATAAGCAACGATATATGGCAAACTTCAAAGAAGAGTTAGAGAAGGTCGAGGCAATAGTCTTCGATGTGGATGGCGTATTTACCGATGGCGGTATCATCCCCCTCGCCAATGGCGATTTTATCCGCAAGTACAACGCTAAGGATGGCTACTCGGTGGCCTATGCTGTAAGACAGGGCGTGCGTATCATTATTATCTCCGGTGGTCGTGGTGCTACCTTGGAGAGCCGCTTCCAGCACCTGGGCGTTAAAGAGGCCTACTTCGATGTGGGCGACAAACTGACCTTGCTGCGCGAGATTGTAGAGCGCGACGGGCTGAACAAGGAGAATGTTATCTATATGGGCGATGATATCCCCGATCTGGAGTGTATGAACTATGTCGGTATCCCCGTTTGCCCTGCCGATGCTGCTACCGAGGTGATTGAGGTATCGCGCTATGTGTCGCGCTTTGGCGGCGGTCAGGGCTGTGTGCGCGATGTGATAGAGCAGATACTCCGCGCCAAAGGGCTATGGGCTAAGGATAGCCTCGGAGTGACTACCAGCACCGTGGCACGCTCAAACTAATAGCCGAGCAGAGAGAACAATCTTAATATAACATACTAAAAAAAGAGCAGACCCTGCGGGGTCTGCTCTTTTTGCTATTAATCATTTGGGGCTAACCTCAAAGGTGCACATTACTCGGTAGGAGGAGTAATCATTACATCGTTGAAGTATCTGTCTTTGTACCACTCATATCCCTCAACATCGAAATATCTGGTCCAGTAAGTACGACCATCAAGAGAAAGAGGATTGTGTGGTTCTGTATGCTCGGAATCAATCATAATTCCGTGTATATCGTTCCAATAGTTGCTGGCCATCAGGTCATCTGTAGTGAAGTAGAGTTCTCCGCGCCATGCACCGAGGTGTCCACGTCCTTTTGGTACAAATATAAAGTACTGCCAATCGCCTGGGGGCTCATAAAACAAACCTACCTCTCCAAATGCGCCATATTCTACCTCGGGACGCACCGCGTTATCGTAGAAGATGATTGCATTGAGCACCTTGTTCTCTTCAACTACATTCTTGCAGACCTTGTCGATGCTCTCGGGGATGTGCAACTGCTGGATGCGGGTAGAAGCAAACATATAGGGAAGAATAGTCTTCATATTGTTACCAATGATGAGATTGGTAACAGGCAGCTCGTCGTCATCGTAATACTCATTCGAGAAGACGCCCTCATCCGACTGATTGCAGTATTCTGCGTACTCCTCATCCATTACCAACTCGCGATTAATATAGATGTTCGACAGAGGCGACTGCCAGAATGGACCACTGTCAGAGGTGCCAATCTGTGCTCCGATAGTAAGAGGAGTAGTACCCGACTCAAATCTTACGGTCGAAAGTTTCTTGCAATTATAGAATGCCCAACCATTAATCTTATTAACGACCTGAGGAATAGAGATAGACTCGATATCCAAACCTGCAAACACATATTTAGGAAGTTCGCTTATCTGACCGCCAAGTGTAACGGTAGTGGGCAGGATGTCGTGCGCTGTTGAGAATATACCCTCGTCGTCATCATCACAAGCAGATTCGTATGCATCTGTCATCTTCAAATTACGATGCACTACAATGTTTGTCAGAGGCGACTGGAAGAAAGGACCAAGCTGGTCGCTGCCGGGCTGGAAGCCGATAGTAATAGGCTGGTTGGACGATTCAATTGCCACCTCTTCCAGACTCGCGCAACCCATAAAGGCCTTGTCGTCAATCATCATAACACTCGGATAGACTTTGAGGTGAGTAATACCGGTATTCATAAATGCATTTTTACCAATAGTCTCAGCATAATTAAGCTTCAAAATATACTGATGCATATTGATTACATTGCTACCACTCGAACCGGTGTTTTTCTGAATACCTGCATTGGCAAACATAAAGGGCAAGATAGTCTTAGCCTGCTCGCCAAGGGTGAGATTGATAAGAGTGCTCTTGTCGCCAAACAGACCCTCGTCTGCCTCATTGGGGTTGTCGAAAGTATAAACCAACTCACGGTTGAGATCTACGGTAGTCAGAGGAGAATCATAGAAAGGACCATCATCATCGCTCGAACCAACATAGTAACCGATGGTAAGAGGTGTATCGCTGGGGCTTGGCTTAAATGTTAGCGAAGTCAACGAAGTACATCCCTCAAAAACATTATTACCAATGGTGGTTGCATAACCAGGGATAGTCAGTGCGGTAATGGCAGTTTTTGTAAGTGCATAGTCATTGATAGTCTCAACTTTGTTCAGGTTGATAGAGGTGAAACCTGCCCCTGCAAACATACGCTTCGACAAAGTCTTCACCTGATCGCCCAGAGTTACATTTTCCAGCTTCTTCTTGCCACCAAACAGACCCTCATTATCTGAACTAATATCATAACCGCCAAAGGTGTAGATAATTTCTCGATTAAGGTTAAGGGTGGTCAGGGGTGAGTCAAAGAAGGGACCATCATCATCACTTGCATCATAGAATCCCATAGTCAGAGGAGTCTCATCTGTGCTTGGCTCAAAGGTGAGAGTTGCCAACTGCGTACAGCCCTGGAATACATTGTTGCCAATAGTGTTTACATAACCAGGGATGGTGAGCGAAGTCATTGCGTTTCTTGCAAGAGCACTATTGCTGATAGTCTTAACTTTATTCAAGTCGATAGAGGTAATACCGCTTCCGGCAAACATATGGGGAGCCAAGGTCTTAACCTGCTCACCAAGAGTTACATTGGTAAGTTTGGGCATACCACCAAACAGACCTTTGACGTCGCTATCAATACCGGTCATAGTCTGTTTAATCTCACGATTGAGTACAAGGTTGGTAAGTGCATTGTTGTCCTGGAAGAGGTTCTCATTACCGTCATAAGTATCATAACCCATAGTCAGCACCTCATTGGTCGGACTTGGATTGAAAGT
Organism: Tidjanibacter sp.; assembly: GCA_017631375.1. GTDB lineage: Bacteria > Bacteroidota > Bacteroidia > Bacteroidales > Rikenellaceae > Tidjanibacter. The sequence continues at coordinate 20,341 of JAGBTK010000034.1, forward strand.
AATGCTCTGAAGTTTTTTACAGTTGAGGAAAGCATCATTCTCAATCAATGTCAATGAACCGGGAACAACAAGCTCTGTGAAAGCCGTATTTGCGAACATATGACTCGAAAAAGTCTTCACCTGCTCACCCAGAGTTACTTCTGTAAGAGTTGTCTTGTTACCAAACAGACCCTCACTCTTGTCATTAATGGTCGAACCACCAAAGGTGTAGACAATCTCACGATCAAGGTCGAGAGTAGCCAGAGGAGCGTCGTAGAAAGGACCAGTATCACCGTCCGCATCATAGAAGCCCATAGTCAGAGGAGTCTCATTTGCGCTTGGCTCAAAGGTGAGAGTTGCCAACTTCGTACAGCCCTGGAATACATTGTTGCCAATTGTATTGACCGAACCGGGGATAACAAGCTCTGTGAAAGCCGCATTTGCAAACATGTGATTCGACAAAGTCTTCACCTGCTCACCCAGAGTTACTGTTGTAAGAGTTGTCTTGTTACCAAACAGACCCTCGTTCATGTTATCAATGGTATAGCCACCAAAGGTATAGACAATCTCACGATTAAGGTCGAGAGTAGCCAAAGGAGCGTTGTAGAAGGGGCCAACATCACCGCTTGCATCATAGAATCCCATAGTCAGAGGAGTCTCAGTTGTGCTTGGCTCAAAAGTGAGATCTGCCAACTGCTTACAACCCTCAAATACGTTGTTGCCAATTGTCTTTACACAACCAGGAACGGTAAGCGAGGTAAGTGGTGTGTTTGTAAGAGCGTGATTACCAATAGTTTCAACTTTGTTCAGGTCGAGAGTAGTGAAACCGCTGCCAGCAAACATATAGGGCGACAGAGTCTTAACTTGCTCACCAAGGGTAACGCTTGTAAGGGAGCTTTTGCCGCCAAACAGACCCTCATATGTGTCATTAATAGCTGAACCGCCAAAGGTGTAGACAATCTCACGATCAAGGTCGAGAGTAGCCAAAGGTGCATCGTAGAAAGGACCAACATCACCGCTCGCATCATAGAAGCCCATAGTCAGAGGCGACCCGTCAACGCTGGGCTCAAAGGTGAGATCTACCAACTGCTTACAACCCTCAAATACGTTGTTGTCAATTGTCTTTACACAACCAGGAACGGTAAGCGAAGTAAGTGGGGTGTTTGCAAGTGCGTGATTACCAATAGTTTCAACTTTGTTCAGGTCGAGAGTAGTGAAACCGCTGCTGGCAAACATATAGGGCGACAGAGTCTTAACTTGCTCACCAAGGGTGAGATTGACAAGGGTGCTCTTATCACCAAAGATACCCTCATCTGTTTCATTAGGATTATTGAAGGTATAAACCAACTCACGGTTGAGGTTTACAGTAGTCAGAGGCGAGTCGTAGAAAGGACTATCATCATCGCTCGAACCTCCATAATAACCGATAGTAAGAGGCGACCCGTCAACGCTGGGCTCAAAATTGAGGGTGGTCAACGCAGAGCATCCCTCAAATACGTTGTTCTCGATTGTCTTAACGGTACCTGGGATGGTGAGCGTCTCGATAGGAAGATAGTTGAACATCTTGTACCATATATTCTCTACCTGAGGACCGAGAGTTACTCTAACCTCGCCTACATTGCGGTAGTTTTCGTGATAGAAAATACCCTCATCATCGTCGGAGGCAGTGAAACTGTCGCCATCCTCATCCACATAGTTGAGCTCGCGATTGAGGTTGATGGTAGTCAATTTGGAGTCATAAAATGGACCCCAAACCTGATCCCAGTCCATATTGCAGATATTGAGAGGAGTCTTGGTCGGGCTTGGAAGGAAGGTAACCGACTCCAAATGCACGCAGTCATAGAAGGCGTTTACTTCAATATCAGTCAAACTGCCGGGGAAGGTAATCTCTCTAAGGTCGGAGTCCTCAAAAGCACTCTCCTGGATGGTAGTAACACCCTCAGGCATTGTGATAGTAGCGATGTTGGTATCCTCAAAAGCGCTCTCCTCAATAGTGGTCAGGGGTGAGTCAAACTCGATTACAATTTTACCAATCTCAGGATCCCAAGCGTGTCTGCTAATACCAGCATTGAAGGGAGGATCATCCTCATCAAACTCAAAAGGCTCAGTTGAATCATTCGATCTGGTGTACCACAATCTGGTAGCTGCAGGCGCATTGGACTCGAACTCGAGAGCCGCCATAGGCTGCACCTCGTTTCGTACGATATTTACAGTGTTGGTAGTCTGTTGAGTGTACGAATTGTCATATACATCGGTCACTGTAATCTTGATACCATCGGTAAAGGTTACGGGAGGCAAGCAGAACCAGAACTCGGTAGCGTGCTCTGCATCCGCACCAAGAGCCACACCTGCACCATCGTTGCTACAATCCAGAGTAACTGAGGTCGAAGCATCATCAGCCATAGTAATTACGGGAGCCTCATCTTTGTCCGCTACGATTACCGCAGAGCCGGCAATCTTGTCGAGACCGCCTACCGACGAAAGAGTGATGCTCTTGACGGTCGTGGGCTGACCATTTGTGCTTGTGCCGTAGAGTTTAATTACAAGATAACCAACAGCATTGCGGAAGTACAGGTCGGTGTCACCATTGTGCACACCCGCAGCAACCATAATGTTAGCCTCGCGACCAAACGAGTTGACGCCATACTTCATAGTAGTCGGATAGGACAGATTAATCTTGTCTATTCCGGCAGTCTCGTCATACTCAACGGTAATATCCTCACTGTAGGGATAGACCGCCTGCGATTTGAGAAGCAAATTGCCGAGTGTTCCGGAAACGCTCTCATCTCTGTTCAACTCAACATTGCTCAGACCATCCTCTCCTGTGTAGATGTATTTAGTATTGTGGGTGTTGAAGGAGAAGTACGAGATAGCATCGCCATTCTGCCAGAGGACTCTCTTATCCTCAAGGTAAGTACGGCTTTCGGCCTCATCCTGCTCGCTGTCCATAGAGGCATAAAGCGTCTCGGGAATCTCACCGATCTGGACGATTATATTCTCCTCTACTTCTTTGTCTGTAGGCAGCACCTGCTCCTGAGTATCGTTCTCACACCCCCAAAGAAGAAGGACTGCTGTCATTAAGTAAAATAGTTTCTTCATCTTTCTCTGTTTTTTATTTGGCCCAATCCAATTCGGGGTTAGTATCTCCCACATTCTCGTTTGTTACAGCAATACCTTGCTCTACCTCCACTACAATCACCTCAATTTTGGGAGATGTGTAGTGATTTGTCTGATGATTTTGGTTGTTCATAGATAATTGATATTTGTTATACTTATATATATATTTTCACGCGTACAAAGGTATTGCGATATTATTGCACCGACAAAAAACCAAGTCCTACAATTCGGTCTATACTAAGACCTATTTTTGCTATATTATGTCAAATGTAAACCAAAATGTAAACATCAAGATTAGGGTTGCTGTACGGAATTTAGTTAATTTTGCAAGGTAAATAATACGAAGATGACACAACAATCTACATCGAATTTACCCCTATGGCGCATAGTCGTACTAACGCTGCTCACCGCACTGAGCTGCTCTGTCAGTTATGCCAACGAAAATCTTTTCCGACAAGCACGAGAGTTGCAGCTCGAGGGCAAATTAAGTGAAGCTGTCGATAGCTATATCTCCTACCTGTCGCAACCGGCAAATGAGGAAGAGCTTACAGAAGAGCAGGTGGTTCTGTATACCGAAGCCCTGATGCAGCTGATGAACAGTTATCAGAGCAAAGGAGAGCCGGAGACTTGTGTATCCACCCTGCAAGAGTTGTTCAAGATATCCCCCATTTTGCAAGACCAATGTCTGAGGGATTATTATTCGGTGTTGGGCTACGCATTGTCGCGTACCGAGAAGATGGCTGAGGCCGAAGAGGTGACTATGAAGATATTCTCACTCCCACTTCACCACGCCACACCCGAGCGATTCTTCCGCGACTACGCCTATGCAGCTGCAGTCTTTTATAGCAATCCCAACTATCAGCAAGAGGTGGTTGAGTGGTGTGAAGAGGCTCTGCTGCAAGCGCAGCAGTGTCAAAACACCTCCGGCGAGCAATGGGTAACAGCTATGTTGGGATCACTCTACAAGCGCAACGGCAACATCAACAAGGCTCTGAATCTGTTTCTGCAAAGCAAAGAGAAGGCAAAGGAGCAAGAGGATGAGCTGGGAGTGCTCAATAGTTTACACGCACTGATTGACCTATTCCTATATTGGGATGTGCCCGAATACGCTAATCTCTACGCCTCGGAAGCAATACAGATAGAGAAAAGTATGACAACCCCCAACCCGATGGTTTCGGCACAAACCTACATAAACAAAGGTCGTGCGTTGCTCGGGCTGGGCGAGTTCGACTCGATCGCTTTCTACATTGCCAAAGCGACAGAGTTGTGCGAAGCACTGCCCTACAATAGTGGTATGGTCGATGTGGATCTTCTGCACGGCATCTATCTGACAGACAAAGGTGGCGACTCGTCGCACTTAGGCATCCAGGAGCTGCAACATGTTGTCCGACAAGGCACCACCCTTAATCAAGCCAAGGCGTATCACCAATTGGCACAGACATATCTGAAAAATAAGAGGTACAACTTTGCAGAGATAATGCTCGACAGTATGTACGCATTGCTTCAGCAGAGCGATATGCCACTATATATCAATGTGAACTACAAGCCTATCTTAGACTACTATTTGCAAGACCAAAATATGCTTAAAGTGGAGCAATACACCCAAATGATGCTCCAGGAACAGCAGGTATTGAAGGCCAAGAAGCTCAACTTCAACCTTGTACAGGCCATCACAGAGTCGCAGACCGAGCACCAGAGGCAGGAGTTGGAGATTCTGCAACTCAAACAGGCCAACCAGCGTCTTTGGTTTATTATTGGCGCAGGATTGTTTGCTATTGTTCTGTCGGTGATAAGTATTAGTCTTATCCGTCAGAGGCGAAAAAATCGGGCACAAATCAAGCAGGCCGATGCCAAACTATCCGAGTTGGTGCAACAGTTACACCAGACAAAGGCAGAGAAAGAGATGATATCGCAAGAGATTGACGATATAATGAGCGATAAAGATACCCGACAAGAGTTGGAGGCACTCACGCCATCGGTGTTCCAGAAGAGTGGAGAGCCCAAGTTCCGCCAACGCTTTGAGTTGCTGTATCCTAATTTCCTGCCTCGCCTGCGCGAAAGAGTCCCGACCATCACCCGCCGCGAGGAGCTACTATCTATGTTTATCATCTTGAAGCAAGATAACAAAGAGATTGCCGAGTTGCTGGCTATTGCTCCGCGCAGTGTTCTGATGCTTCGTCACCGTTTCCGCCAGAAGATAGGTCTGAGTGCCGAGAGTTCGCTGGAAACATTTATCGAAGAGATATTGATGCTACCCAATAGTTAGCACGCAACAGCGACTAAAAATAGCGAAGCACCCCTTTTCGGGGTGCTTCGTTGCATTATATCGTTTCTTTGGCGTTCTTATCCGATAAGATACTTACTCTTGGGGATAAACGAGAGCAACCAAGTAATCACACCGCAAATCGAGTAGGTCAACACCGCACCAAGGCAGATAACGCCCACGGTCGGCAAGCCCAGCGAGCGCAACCACATCACAACAGGGGTGAGGATAAACATATGCATCAGATAGATACCGTAACTGCGTTTCGACACAGGCAGAATGATGTGCTTATAGATCCAGCCCGAAGAGCCTAACTTGCAGATAACGAGGAAATAAGCCACCGTGGTCAGCACCACACCCGTAGAGCAGAAGCCCCAACTCATCTCCATATCGACAGCAAACTGATAAGGCTCAGCGAGGGGATATCCCGCACCACTCGTAGGCAGGAGCAGCCACAGACAGCCGAAGGTGATAGCATAGCCAACCACCCACAATGGCACAGCCCATGCAAGGGTCTTTTTCCAACTCAACTCCTTGACATAGGTGCGCAGGTAGTGTCCCAGCACAAGATAGCCCATAAAGCCACTCACATAGTGCATACCACCAAAGCTATTCCAGGGACAATATCCCCAAAGGTCGCCATTGCCCACCCAGTTCTGCGCTATGCGGGTGAGGAACGGAGCAGTGGTCGTGAAGAGCCACACCACAAGAAGAGCCTCTTCGCCACGCTTACTGACCTTTTCAATCCAGGGCGAGAGGAGTGGCATCAGCATATAGACACCCAAGAGCATATATACAAACCACAAGTGTCCTGCGTGGGGTACGAAATTGAAAATCAACTGCTTAAAGTTAACCACAACATCCGTAGGCTCGGCCACGCCACCAAAAATTGGCGACAGCGCAGTGAGCGAGAAGCAGGCATAGAGCACCATCCACACACCCAGCGGGATGAGCACTCGTTCAATCCTGCGCAGGAAGAATTTACGCGTAGAGCCCTGCACGGGGAAGAGCAGATAGCTCGATGCCAAGACAAACAAAGGCACCGAAGCACGACAAGCAGAGTCAATAGTGGTCAGCCACAAAGCATCGCCAAGCGAGGCGACATAGGTACCAGGGCCACCCAGGTAAAATGGCTCACAGCAATGGACCACCAGCACCATCAGGCAAGCGAAAAAGCGCAGGTAGTCGAGAAAGATAACTCTCTGATTCTCCATAATTTATGTTTTAGGTGTAGGTTATTCGGCAGTGGCGGATTAGAACTCCGAGGTAAACTTGAATCGGATATCGGGGAACTTCTCCTGAGCCATCTGTAATGCATAGCTCGTATCGGCAAGGAAGACATCACGGCCGTGCTTGTCGAGAGCCATATTGGTATACTTACGTTTCTTAAAATCTGCCAATTGAGCAGCATTATCGCTCTCAATCCAGCAAGCCTTATGCACATTTACCGGCTCCCAGCGACACTTAGCATTATACTCGTGCTCCAAGCGGTACTGGATAACCTCAAACTGCAAGGCACCCACCGTACCGATAATCTTTCGGCCGTTGAGAGTACTCGTAAACAACTGAGCCACGCCCTCGTCCATAAGTTGGTCGACACCCTTTGCAAGTTGCTTATACTTCTCAGGATCAGCATTCTCAATATATCGGAACAACTCGGGAGCAAACGAAGGAATACCCGTAAATTTGAGTTTCTCGCCCGAGGTGAAGGTGTCGCCAATCTTAAAGTTACCCGTATCGTGCAGACCCACAATATCACCCGGATAAGATGCCTCAACAAGCGACTGTTTCTCAGCCAGAAAGGCGTGAGGTGCCGAGAACTTAATCTGCTTACCGCTACGAACATGCAGATAGGGAACATTACGCTCGAAGACACCCGAACAAATCTTCAAAAAGGCAATACGGTCGCGGTGGTTGGGGTCCATATTTGCGTGAATCTTAAAGACAAAGCCTGTCATCTTAGGCTCCTGAGGCACAACCTCTCTGGTCTCGGTCTGCGAGGAGTGAGGGGGAGGTGCAATCTCGATAAAGCAGTCGAGCAAGTCCTTGACACCGAAGTTATTAACCGCACTACCAAAGAATACGGGAGCCAAGCGACCAGCCAGATACTCCTCCTTGTTAAATGGCTCATATACGCCCTCCACAAGAGTCAGATCATCTTTCAGGCGGTTCGTATAAGGTGCGATATAGTTATCAAGTTCTGGACTGTCGATAGTCAGTGTTTCGCTCTCTGCAACGGTCTGACGATCAATGGTCTTGAAGAGCGAGATATTCTCGCGATAGATATTATAAACACCCTTAAAGTCGGGACCACTCGCAATGGGGAATGCTAACGGGCGAACAGCAATCTTGAGTTCCTCCTCAATCTCATCAAGCAGATCGAAAGGATCCTTGCAAGGACGGTCGAGCTTATTGACAAAGACCATAACAGGCGTGTTACGCATACGGCAGACATTCATTAGTCGGCGAGTCTGGGTCTCAACACCCTTCGCGCCATCAATAACAATGATTACCGAGTCAACAGCCGTCAGGGTGCGGTAAGTATCCTCCGCAAAATCCTCGTGACCGGGGGTATCAAGAATGTTAATCTTCACACCACCATACTCAAAAGCCATAACCGAAGTGGCGACCGAGATACCTCTCTGTCGCTCAATCTCCATAAAGTCGGAGGTGGCTGTCTTCTTAATCTTATTACTCTTAACCGCTCCTGCAACATGGATAGCACCACCAAAGAGGAGCAGTTTCTCTGTCAAAGTTGTCTTACCCGCATCGGGGTGGCTGATAATCGCAAATGTTCGCCTTCTGGCAATTTCCTTCTCTAGCATTACCTGTTTTTATATGTTTTATATTTTAATTCTCTGTATCAACGCCCTTCATCGGGTAGTCTATCGAGTAGTGCAGACCGACACTCTCAGTCATTGCCTGTGCCTGTTTGATGATGAGGTAGCCCACCTCAATCAGGTTGCGCAACTCGCAAAGGTCTTTGTTCAGGCGGCTCTTCATATAGAGTTCCTCGGTCTCCTTATAGATAATCTCCAGTCGTCTGAGCGCACGCTCCAAGCGGATATTCGAGCGCACAATACCGACATAGTAACTCATAATCTGCTGCATCTCCTTGTAGTTCTGGATGATAAGCACCATCTCCTCAGTTGCCGTTGTGCCATCATCGTTCCACTCGGGGATACCCTCGCAGTAGGTGAGGCTCTCCAACCTATTGATTGCGTGAGTGGCTGCCTGGTCGGCATATACTGCTGCCTCGATAAGCGAGTTGGAGGCCAATCGGTTTGCTCCGTGCAGACCTGTGCAGGATGTTTCGCCCAGCGCATAGAGGCGACTAATGGTGCTCTCGCCGTTCAAATCGACCTCCACACCTCCACAGCAGTAGTGGGCAGCGGGAGCCACGGGAATCATATCCTTGGTGATATCGATACCAATCGAGAGGCACTTCTCGTAGATGTTCGGGTACTCGGCAATAATCTCCTCAGCGGGCTTGTGGGTGATATCGAGGTATAGGTATTCGCAGCCGTGAATCTTCATCTCGTGGTCCATCGAGCGGGCTACCACATCGCGCGGAGCAAGCGACCCCATCGGGTGGTACTTATGCATAAACTCCTCGCCCGTATGCAGTCGCAGGATACCGCCAAAGCCACGCATAGCCTCCGTAATCAGGAAGGCGGGGCGCTCGTTAGGGTTGTAGAGGGCTGTGGGGTGGAATTGGATGTACTGCATATTCTTCACCGCACCCTTTGCTCTGTGTACCATCGCGATACCATCACCAGTCGCTACATGAGGATTGGTAGTTGTGTGGTAGATATTACCCACGCCTCCTGTCGCCAAAACAGTAACCTTCGAAAGGATTGTCACTACCTGCTCGCGTTTCTCGTCAAAGACGTATGCACCGTAACACTCAATACCCTCGGTGCGTTTGTTCACCTCCTGACCCAAATGGTGCTGAGTGAGCAAATCGACAGCGAAGTGGTGTTCGAGGATATCGATATTGCGGTGACGCTTCACCTTGCTCACAAGTGCACGCTCAATCTCCGCACCTGTCAAGTCCTTGTGGTGGAGTATTCGGTGTTCGCTGTGGCCACCCTCGCGGTGGAGTGAGTACTTACCCTCGGGAGTCTTGTCAAAGCGTGTACCCCAACGGATGAGGTCTTTAATAAGTTCGGGAGCGCGACGCACAACAAGTTCAACAGCAGGCAGATCGCACTTACCTGCTCCCGCTACGAGGGTGTCCTGAATATGTTTGTCGAAGGTGTCTGGAGGATAGGTAACACAGCAGATGCCACCCTGGGCATACTTGGTATTACACTCGTTCATCTCACCCTTGGTGACGATTGTGACGTGTCCCTTTTCGGCTGCTTTGAGCGCGAAACTAAGGCCTGCAACGCCACTACCAATGACTAAAAAGTCGCTCTTGATAACCATAGTTGGTCGGTCGTTTAGTTAACTTTGCGCAAAGATAGTGTTTTTTATGCTATTAGACCTACTCAGAGGCCCTATTTTTACCCAAAGGGTAAAACTCTCTATCCACGAAAGGCAATTGCCACCCAGCCGTCGCTCTCCTTTTGGGCAATCGGCACAATGCCAAACTCGGCTGCAGCCTCAGTAATCGTTGCCACATCGCTCTCCAAAAAGCCACTCATACAGAGCAGACCTCCCTCCGCCAAGCGAGCGCGATAGTGAGGCAGATCGTGGAGTAGGATGTTGAGATTTATATTCGCCAGCACCACATCAAACCTCTGCTCAGCCACACTCTCCACCGTTCCGACCAGCGAGGTAACCCTCTCCGAAACGCCATTTAGAGCGCAATTGTCGGCACAATTCTCGGCTGCCCAATCATCAATATCGACAGCCACAACACTCTCTGCACCAAGCCCTACGGCCACAATCGAGAGGACTCCCGTGCCACAACCGACATCCAACACTCGCTTACCTTCAACGCTCTGCTCAAAGAGGTGACGAATCATCAGTCGGGTGGTCTGGTGGTGACCCGTACCGAACGACATCTTGGGGATAATCAGCACATCCAACCCCACCTCAGGCGCAGGGTGCCAGGAGGTACGAACAGTGCATAGGTCGTCAATCGCGATAGGCTCAAAGTCGGCCTCCCAAGTGGCGTTCCAATCCTCTTTCTCGATGCGGGCACTACTCCACTCCTCAACTTGCTGCTCAGCCAGGATAGCCTCAACAGCCTCGCTGACAGACAAATACTCCTCCTCGGGGGCGTATGCTTTCAAGCAGCCATCTTCGGTCAGGAAGGTGTCAAACGGAAACTCCGAGAGCCACGCAGTGAGAATATCGGCCTGTTCGTCTGCCTCAGCAGCAGTGAGTGGAATTGAAAGTTCGATGTAGTACATATCTCTTTTTTTTGTAATTTAGCACCGTAAAGATAACTATTTTTGGGTAAAGATGAGCACTGCGGAGAAGAGTTGGAGCGAGGCACTGAAAAATTTCAGTCGTCATCTGCGTATGGAGCGCGCTTTGGCACGCAACACCGCCTCGGCATATCTGAGTGACTTGGAGGATTTTGCTCGTTTTGTGGCCGAGAATCACCCCACCCTGACACCCGAGCAGGTAACCACCGAGCATATCCGAGGCTACATCCTCGACCTCGGAAGTCGTGTGGCAGACGAGCAGACAGGAACGACCTATACCGCTACAAGTCAGAGCCGTAGGCTTAGCAGTCTGCGTAGTTTCTTCCACCTGCTACTCATCGAAAACCGTATCACCGAGAATCCCACCGAGCAAATCGAAGGGCCAAAGATTGGGCGTTATCTGCCCGATGTACTCTCCCCCGAGGAGGTAGAGGCGATAATCGAGGCCACAGCCCTCACAGGCAAGCAGGCAACCCGCAACCGAGCCATCGTGGAGATGCTCTATGGTTGTGGTCTGCGCGTATCGGAACTCACCGCACTACGAATCTCCGACCTCTTTTTCAAGGAGGAGTTGGTGCGTGTCGCCGAGGGCAAGGGTGGCAAACTGCGCTGGGTGCCCATCAACGGCGAGGCTATGCGTTGTGTGGAGGAGTGGCTTACCGAACGCTCTTCGATAGAGATTTTTGCTCAGTTTAGCGATAGGGTGTTTGTAAACTATCAGGGTAAGGGACTCTCCCGCCAAAGCGTATTTAAGATGGTGCGCAAGGCGGCACTTATCGCAGGAGTGACCAAAGAACTAAGCCCACACTCCTTTCGCCATAGTTTCGCAACCCACCTTTTGGAGGGGGGAGCAAGCATCCGACAAGTACAGGAGATGTTGGGGCATAGTAGTCTGAATACCACAGAGATATACACCCACTTAGACAGCCACCGTCTGGCACAGACGATAGACCAATACCACCCTCTTCGCAAGGAGTAGCCCTATCGGGTAGAGCGAGGGAACTGGAAGAGAATCGAGAGCAGAACCATACCACCCAGCAACATAGGATAGTAGAGTCAAGGAATGATCTCCAATGGGCTTATACCCGCCAATCCTGCCGCCATAAG
>JAGBTK010000035.1 GCA_017631375.1 Tidjanibacter sp.
GACCTGAAGGCTCAGATGGAGGCTGCTGCAAAGCCCAAGGCAAAGAAGGACGCTGAGTAATCAGATACCTTTAAATAAGACTATCACTCCGGCAAGGTCGGCAGACGAGTATAAAGGGAACTAATAGGGTTTATACAGATGACTTTTAAGGTAACCATACTCGGAAGCAGCTCGGCCAAGCCGTCAGTAAAAAAACATCACTCTGCTCATACGCTAAATGCGTATGAGCAGTTTTATTTAATAGATTGTGGCGAGGGTACACAGCGACGACTGATGGAGTGCGGCATAAACCCCATGCGCATAAATGCGGTATTCATATCACACCTTCACGGCGACCACGTCTTCGGTCTATTCCCACTAATCTCCACCCTCGGGCTACAAGGTCGCAAGGTGCCACTCGACATCTACGCGCCACACCCCATGGAGGAGATACTCGAAAATCACTATCGTTGGTTTGACACCAAACTCCCATTCGAGGTGCGATTCCACGAGGTGGACACACGCCAACACGCGCTCATATATGAGAACAACGTGATGGAGGTATGGACAATACCCCTGCGACATCGCACACCCTGTTGTGGCTATCTGTTCCGCGAGAAAGAGCCCGGACTGAACGTGCACAAGGAGGCAATAGCCAAGTACAACCTCGGCATAGCACAGATAACCTCCGCAAAGCGTGGCGAGGATATCCTCGTAGAGGGTTTTGGTCTGATTCCCAACGCAGAGCTGACCTACAAGCCATTCACTCCCCGTAGCTACGCATATCTGAGCGACACGCTCTACTCAGGCAAAGCAGTGAGCCTCGTAAAGGGCGTAGACCTGCTATACCACGAAGCTACATTTGCAGCAATAGAGAAGTCCCTAGCTAAAGATACCGGCCACTCGACAACACACCAGGCAGCAAAAGCAGCCGTGGAAAGCGGAGCAGGCAAACTGCTCATAGGGCACTTCTCATCACGCTACAAGGATGACTCACTGCTCCTCAACGAAGCACGCGAGATATTCCCCAACACCGAACTCGCCGAAGAGGGCAAAACCTTCGAGATAGCAGTCAAAAAGAATTTAGAGTAGTTTATATCCGCTTTTTGTAAAAATCCTTTGCCCCTTTTTTGTAAAAAAGCGTCCTCCGCTTTTTGTAAAAAGCGGAACCAAAAACTTCTGGGCTATTAGTTTGCGGATTTAGGAATAACTTTGCAGTTATTACAACGACAAATAGAGCAGTGATTAGTTCAAGCAAGCTTGACAATCACCGCTCTATTTTTCATTGTACCATCTACGATGGTATTCCCTAAACCCGAAAAAACCAATTGTAACCCAAAGAATTTTATTTAAAACTTGTCCCTAAACTCCTTTATCTCCCATTATTCCCATAACTCCCATAACTCCCAAATTTCCCATCACCCCCCTCACCACCAAAAACAACAGCCGAGAGTAGTTCAACACTACTCTCGGCTGTTAAAACATCTATTGGTCGTCGGTTTACTCGATAACGCCTTTCTCGCGCATCACATCGCCAAACGAAACGAGTTCGATACCATTTTCCTTGATATACTTCATCACCTCGGGGTCGGTAAAGGCGTTGGTAACATCCTGGCGGTCTGGGCCTGCAAAGCGTTTCTCACCGCGAGCAGTCACCTCATAGATACCCTTCATCTCCTCATTGTCAAGCGAGGGGTGCTCGATAGTCCAATAGGTCTTGCCCTTCTCCATCTTCTTCAAGGCTTCGAGCAGGCGAGGTGCACGGTTGCCACCACCAAAGCCCATAGGCAGGCTCTGAATACCAATCTGTGCATCATAGTCGCACTGGCCCTGATATCTCAGGCCATACTCCTCAGCAACGCGGATAGCAAGCTCCTTAAACTCAGGTCGCATAGTCCACATACAGTGGTCGGTGATATGAGTCACGTTGTCGATATATTTCATTGCCAGCTCGATCTGCGCTCTCATCTCCTTCTCCACATCCTCCAATGTAGCGTTGGGGTTCTGGGTCTTGCCAATCAGGTAACCATCCTCATCACAGAGCGAAGGGCAGTCAGTCAGAGGTTTCCACTTGTAACCAGCCCACTCACAGCACAAGGTAATATGTACACCTACATCCAGACCGGGGTGCTCTTTAAGCATATTCGCAGCCTCCATAAACCAGGGGCACACGCTCATAACCTCAGCCGAACGGCCGATACCTTCATCATAGCACTGCATAATTGCAAGATTGGTGGCGTGAGTTACGCCCAGGTCATCCATACGGACGATAAGTCGCTGAGCCTGTGCAAATTGAACGGCACAAAGAGCAACGCTCAGAACAAGAATAAATTTCTTCATTTTGATTAGTTTTTAGTTTGCTATGTAAAACTACACGATTATTTCCCGACAAGCAAATATTATCCGAGTTTTTTAAACAAAATAGCGCTCAGCATTATTGCAAACACTGAGCGCCATATATAAATCAACATATTTCCTACAAGAAATTATCGGATTTCTCCTTGTGGATATACTCCACAACATTTTCCAAACCCTCGGCAAACTTCTCGAAATCCTCCTTATAGAGGTGCAATTTCTGTTTCTCAAAGACCACCTCGCCATCTGCAAGTATCTTTCTGCGGCTCTCGGTAATGGTCACAAAGTAGTCATCGCCGCGAGTTGCCTTTACATCGAAGAAGTAGGTGCGTTTGCCTGCCCTCACTACCTTCGAATAGATCTCCTCTCCGCTCTTCTCGCGTTCAAACTCATTAGTGTAATTCTCCATATTTCAATAATTTAAGTAGGGTTAATTAATAATTTATATCTATTTACTCCGCTGGTGGAGCAAGTAATTCATAGTATCTCTCTGGCGAACAGATAACATCAATCGCCATATCAAGCTCAGGATCTTCGTTGGCGTGCACTATGCGGTAATACTCCGTTGTGCCCCAAAGTTTGCGTGCCACAAGTGCTTTGAGCAGATATGCCGTATCGCTCAGCGAGTTGCCCACCTTATCGGGATTATACGCCACACCACGCTCCTCACCCAGGTCAATCAGTCGTTGCTGGAAATCATCGGGCAGGGAATAGCCCTCTACAAAGGCCTCAAAGGTAGGATATCTCCTCTCCAACCTCCCGCGCTCCTCATCAAGGTATACATTAACCAGCTCGTTAATCACGCCCGCACCCGAAAGTGCCGACCAATAGGCAAAATTACGGGTTGTGTCAATCGGAATATAGAGGTCAGGCTCGACACCTCCACCGCCATAGACCGTACGGCCGCTATTAAGTGTACGATAGGCGGGCAGATTCTGATTTACCGAGTCGCGGTAGTGTTCGTCAACCGAGCGACGCACATGGTCGATATAATACTCCTCGGCCTTGCCGTTTTCGTAGGGACGCTGGATAGCCCTGCCACTGGGGGTATAGTAATGAGCCACAGTGATACGCACTGCCGAGTTATCCGAGAGGGGTATCTGTCGCTGTACCAATCCTTTACCATAGGTAGGCTGACCAATGAGCACTCCCCTATCCCAATCCTGCACAGCACCCGAGACAATCTCGCTTGCCGATGCCGACGAGGAGTCTATAAGCACAACAAGTCGTGGCTTGCTGTAATCGCCCGCAAGTTCCGACCCATAGTTGGTCTTAGGCACACTTCTACCCTCAATAGAGACCACCTTTTTCCCTGCCGGAAGGAAGAAAGAGCCCATCTCAACAGCTTGAGTGAGCAATCCGCCGCCATTGCCACGCAGATCGAGAATCAAGCCCTCAGTAGCACCGGTCTTATTGATTGCCTCGCGGAGTTCGTCCATCGTATTATCCGCAAAGCGGTTCACCTTAACATAGCCGATATTGGGCGCAATCTGATATGCCGCATCAACCGTCTCGATAGGGATATCATCGCGCACAACACGGAAACGCAGTGGCTCTTTCATACCACGACGCACCACATCAAGCTCTACCACGCTCCCCTTAGGGCCACGCAGTCGTTTACGCACATCGTTCTGAGTTATGCCGACAGCACTCTCCGAGTCGATTGCGATAATCTTATCGCCCGCCACCATACCGAGTTGCTCCGATGGGCCACCAGCAATGGTCGACACAACCGAGAGTGTATCATTGAGGATATCAAACTCAATACCAACACCACTAAAACTACCGCTAAACTCATTCTCAACATCCACCATCTCCTCGGCAGTGACATAGGCGGAGTGAGGGTCGAGTTCGGCAAGCACCGCACGGATAGCCTCCTCAGTAACCGAGGAGTGGTCTACGGTATCTACATAGAGAGCATCAAGGTAGTAGAAGAATTGGTTGAACTTACGCAAACTCTGCTCAACCTCCTGCTCACTCCCGCCAATCACCATCTGTGCAGTTGCCACAAAGGGTAACAACGCAAACAGCACTATGGTCAACACTCTCCTAATCCTCATAATCAATTTTTTATTTACATTTTTACTCATCCTAAGCCCCGCCTATTCCGAGGCTATCAGCGAATAAAAACTACTTGCGGGCAAGGAAGGTGGGGAGTTCCGCAAAAGGAACACTTGCCTGCTCACCGGTAATCATATTCTTCACGGTAGCCACCTCGGAGCCAATCTCGCTTTCGCCAACAATCACAACATAGGGGATAGCCCTGCGGTTGGCATACTCCATCTGCTTCTTCATCTTCGCGCTCTCGGGATAGATATCCGAAGGAACGCCAGCCTTGCGCAGTGCGCTGAGGAGTCGGAGTGCCACGCCAAGCTCAGTTCCGCCAAAGTTAATAAACATAGCATCTGTGGTACGACCTGCCTCCTCGGGGAAGAGATCGAGACCTGTCATCACATCGTAGATACGGTCAGCACCAAAGCTGATACCTACACCCGATGTGTTGGGCAGACCGAAGATACCTGTCAGGTCGTCGTAGCGACCTCCACCACAAATACTGCCAATCTCGTAATCCTTAGCCTTTACCTCGAAGATTGCACCGGTATAGTAATTCAAACCGCGTGCCAAGGAGAGGTCAATCTCAATCTCCAAGCCACAATCAGAGTTCTCGATATAGTCAAAGAGCTGCTCCATCTCGCGGATACCCTTCATACCTGTCTCCGAGCCACCAATAATCTCAGCCATCTTGGCAAGTTTCTCACGCGAAGTACCACACAGCGATAGGATGGGGATGAGTTTTTCAATAGCCTCCTCCTCAATACCGCGCTCTGAGAGTTCCTTCTTCACATTTTCCAGACCAATCTTGTCGAGTTTGTCGATTGCAACAGTGATATCAATCATCTTGTCAGCGTGACCGATAGTCTCGGCAATACCGAAGAGGATTTTGCGGTTGTTGATTTTCAGTTTTACGCCAATACCCAACTTAGCAAATACAGCCTCCACAATCTGCACAAGCTCAAACTCATAGTAGAGCGAGGGGGAGCCGATAGCATCCACATCGCACTGGTAGAACTCTCTGTAACGGCCCTTCTGAGGACGGTCAGCACGCCATACGGGCTGCACCTGATAGCGTTTGAAGGGGAAGACGAGTTCGTTCTGGTGCTGCACAACAAAGCGTGCAAAGGGTACAGTGAGGTCGTAGCGCAAGCCCTTCTCGCAAATTTTTGCAGCCAACGCAGCGGGATTCTCCATAAGCTCGGGGGTCATCTTCTGAGTAAAGTCGCCCGAGTTGAGAATCTTGAACAACAACTTATCACCCTCCTCGCCATACTTGCCCATCAGCGTCGAGAGATTCTCCATAGCGGGAGTCTCAAGCGGAGCATAACCAAATGTGCGAAAGACCTCCTTAATAGTATCGAACAGATAGGTACGACGAGTCATCTCAACAGGTGAGAAGTCGCGAGTACCCTTTGGAATTGACGGTTTTTGTGCCATTTTTAAACGGTAAGTCTGGTTAATACTAATAGCCCTTTCTAAGGCAAACAAATATCTTTACTCTATTCACTCACTCTTTTTAGCGGTGAGTCTGGTTAATACTCTAATAAACCTTACTAAGGTAACTTATAGTATTAGCGTATGAATGAATAAAAATTTAATTCTCAATCAATTTTCTATATTTAGCACGCTTGGGAGTTGTGTCGATACCCATAGCGCGTTTGTGCTCCTCGTACTCCGAGTACGAACCCTCGAAGTAGACAACCTTGCCATCGCCCTCAAAGGAGAGGATGTGTGTAGCAATACGGTCGAGGAACCAACGGTCGTGCGAGATAACCACCGCACAGCCCGCAAAGTTCTCCAAGCCCTCCTCCAATGCACGCAGGGTGTTTACATCGATATCGTTGGTAGGCTCATCGAGCAGAAGCACGTTACCCTCCTCTTTGAGTGCCAAAGCCAGGTGGAGGCGGTTGCGCTCACCACCACTCAGCACACCACACTTCTTCTCCTGGTCTGCACCCGAGAAGTTGAAGCGCGAAACATACGCACGAGCATTAACCTGACGCTTGCCAAGGGTGATAAGGTCGCTGTTCTGCGAGATAACCTCATAGACACTCTTCTCGGGGTCAATCGACTTGTGCTGCTGGTCAACGTATGCGAGCTTCACGGTCTCACCAACACGGAACTGACCCGAGGTAGGCTCCTCCAAGCCCATAATCATACGGAACAGAGTGGTCTTACCCGTACCGTTGGGGCCAATAACACCCACAATACCTGCAGGAGGCAGAGTGAAATTCAAGCCCTCGTAGAGTACTCTGTCGCCAAATGCCTTGCTCACATCGTGTGCCTCAATAACGACATTACCCAAACGGGGACCATCGGGAATATAGATTTCGAGTTTCTCCTCTTTCTGCTTTGCATCTTCGTTAAGCATCTTATCGTATGCGCTCAGACGAGCCTTGCTCTTGGCGTGGCGAGCCTTGGGACTCATACGCACCCACTCCAACTCACGCTCCAAAGTCTTTCTGCGCTTACTCTCCTGCTTCTCCTCCATAGCCAGACGATTGCTCTTCTGCTCCAGCCAGCTCGAGTAGTTACCCTTCCAGGGAATACCCTCGCCGCGATCAAGCTCGAGAATCCAGCCGGCTACATTGTCGAGGAAGTAACGGTCGTGAGTAACAGCGATAACCGTACCCTTGTATTGCTGCAAGTGCTGCTCCAGCCAATCGATACTCTCGGCATCAAGGTGGTTGGTAGGCTCATCGAGGAGCAAGACATCGGGCTCCTGCAACAACAGACGGCAGAGTGCCACACGACGACGCTCACCACCCGAGAGGTGTGCCACCGACTCATCGGGATCGGGACAGCGCAGAGCATCCATAGCACGCTCCAAAACACTGTCAATCTCCCAGCCGTTCACAGCATCGATAGCCTCAGTAAGCTCGCCCTGACGCATAATGAGGCGGTTCATCTCATCGTCATCCATAGGCTCGCAGAAGCGGTTATTGATCTCCTCATACTCTTTCAGAAGTGCCATAGTCTCTGCACAACCCTCCTGAACGACCTCCTTAACAGTCTTGGTGGGATCGAGCTGGGGCTCCTGCTCCAGATAACCTACCGAGTAGCCGGGGGAAAATACAACCTCGCCCTGATAGGATTTATCGATACCTGCGATAATCTTCATCAGTGTCGATTTACCCGAACCGTTAAGACCGATAATACCGATCTTTGCACCATAGAAGAAGGAGAGGTAGATGTTGTTCAATACCTTTTTCTGGTTGTTGAAGGTCTTGCATATGCCGACCATCGAGAAAATAATTTTTTCGTCAGCCATTTTTATCTATCTTTTTGTCAATTATTCCGTTCCATATAGCCCACAGATTGTTACGGGGCAGATATATAATTGGCAAATATACCTATTTTTCCGTAAATTTCCCGATAGTTTTTACAAATAGTGCCATAAAAAGATGTTATTGGTCTTTTTGTTGTGGATATGAAAAATGTTTTTATCTTTGTATTCAGAAAATGACAACACAAAAAACAGATAAACAATTTTAATCATTAAAAATTAAAGTACTATTATGGCATCTTTGAAAGGAACCCGTACCGAGCAGAACTTGCTCAAATCGTTTGCAGGCGAGAGCCAGGCACGTATGCGTTACAACTATTTTGCAAGCGTAGCAAAGAAAGAGGGCTACGAGCAGATTGCAGCAATCTTCAACGAGACTGCTGACCAGGAGAAAGAGCACGCAAAGAAATTCTTTAAATATTTGGAGGGTGGTATGGTTGAGATTACCGCATCGTACCCCGCAGGTGTGATTGGTGATACCTACCAGAACCTTGTAGCAGCCGCTTCGGGCGAGAACGAGGAGTGGACCGAGCTCTACCCCGAGTTTGCTAAGATTGCTGACGAGGAGGGTTTCCCCGAGATCGCTCAGACCTTCCGTGCAATCGCACTCGTTGAGGAGCAGCACGAGATTCGCTACCGCACCCTCTTCACCCGCATCGAGAACGGTGAGGTATTCCTCCGCAAGACCGAGATTACCTGGCAGTGCCGTAACTGCGGCTTCGTAGTTACCGCAAAGGAGGCTCCCGAGCTCTGCCCCGCTTGTAAGCATCCTCAGGCTTATTTTGAGCCTATGAAGACGAATTACTAAAAAGCCTCTGACTTGTAAATTTTGCACTTCGTTTGTGAGCCTTCGCCTCATTTACGTTCAGTAAACTCCGGCTAGACTCCCCTCTCGAAGCCCAAAATTTCCTAAGCCACAATGACTTTTCCACAAACACCCGAGTTGAATTAGTTCAACTCGGGTGTTTTGCATAAGAGTAATTGGGTAATAAAAGAGATTACCTCAGTAGACTTTACTCCTGTTCAGAGATGGGCTGCATCTCGAACTCGTAAAACTTAAATTCGGGTTTCATAATCGCACCGGTTGCAGCATCGATAGCCCAGCCAAGCACATCGGTAAGGTTGATAATAGATACATAGTTAAAGGTTTTATCTATGTATAACATTTCAGGATTATAGCCTTCTGCCTCAGCTTTTACAACCGTTTCATCAAAGCCGCCATCAATCTTAACCGTATAAGGGAAAGTTACATGATTATATTTTCTGCCATCAATTGTCAGAGTAATATTATCTCTAACATTTCCATCAAAGGTCACATTTTTCTTGCTTCCAGTAAAGATTGTAGCACAAGATGAACACATAAGGGCAGTTGCAAGGATTGCTACACTAATAGATTTCTTCATAGATAATTTAATTATAAGTTAAACAAAAGGTTTCACATCTACTTGACAGCAACCGTTTGTAACTTATAAAAAAAAAGAAACGTGGGTAATGCTTAATACTGAGAAGGTACGACCAAGCACCCATACAAACATAAGCACACCCACGCCATAGGGCGTGAGCATTTAATGTGCCTATTGTTCTGTTTGTAGTAATTATTTGGTCGTTTTACTCAGTAAAAACAATAGCCTAAATGCCATCAAAAAAATTGCGTATTCCGCAATTCAACTACAAATGTAGGATAATTTTACAAAAAACACTACAATAGAAAGTAAAATTCAAAATAAAGAAAGTTGTACCTTGCTTCTCATAAGAGAAAACATCAACACAAAACAACTCATATTCACAGGTACGATTTTTCGTACCCATAAATAAAATAAGAGAAAGACAAGATAATTGTGGGAATTATGAGAGTTTTGGAAATTGAAGGGAGTTGAAGGGATTTACAGGAATAATAGGAAAGAGAGATTAGGGAACTTAGGGACAATCCTTAATCTCCTTAAACTCCTATTATTCCCACTATTCCCACAACTCCCTTCAAACTCCTATCCGCCCTATTGCAAATAGGGTCGTGCCCGCTACTTCGCCCGAGGCTTTGCCTCGGGACACATCCCCCGCCGAGGCGGGGGCTTGGGGGTGGGTCAGGCCTGGAATTGCCTGCGAAGCAGGCAGGTGTCGCGACGCTGAGCAGAGGTTTTCGGTCATTTATCTTACTAACGGCTCTGAGCAAAAAAAGCAGAGAGTGGTTCGATACCACTCTCTGCTTTTAATATAAACTTACCCACATCGAGAAGTCATATGGTTTAGGAAATTTTGGGCTTCGTGATGAAAGGCGAGCCGAAGTTTACTTGGCGTAAATGAGGCAAAGCCTTTCGAGGGAAGTGCAAAATTTACAAGCCAGATGGCTTCGTGAGCACCCAAAAAAGTCTTATGATTGAGGGATTTTTGTGCATCGTGCAGCAAGACAAAGCGGAGTTTACTCTAAGTAAATGAGCATTTGGCTTGCAAGGGATGTGCAAAATTTACAAGCCAGATGGCTTCGTAAGCCCCCCAAAAAAGTCATATGATTGAGGGATTTTTGTGCATCGTGCAGCAAGACAAAGCGGAGTTTACTTGAAGTA
>JAGBTK010000036.1 GCA_017631375.1 Tidjanibacter sp.
AGAGGTAACGGGTTATTTACCTTGCAAAGGTATCTGGGCAAAATGATAAACAACCGAGAGATATATCGAATATCTCTCGGTTGTATTATTTTGAATTTTGAATTTTGAATCTTGAATTTTGAATTAAAAAGTCATATTGGCTGAGGGATTTTTGCGCATCGTGCAGCAAGACAAAGCGGAGTTTACTCTAAGTAAATGAGCATTTGGCTTGCAAGGGATGTGCAAAAAGCACCAGCCAGATGGCTTTTTACAGTTTCTTGCCATACGCCAGATCCCCCGCATCCCCAAGTCCGGGAACGATATAGGAGTGAACGGTGAGTTCCTCATCTACCGAGGCGCACCAGACATGTGCATTGCGGGGCAGGTGTGCCACAGCATACTCCACGCCCTGCTCGCTGCCGATAACCGATGCGGCGTGCAGCACGGCGGGTTCGCCACAGCGTTCCACGAGTGCCTCGTAGCAGACCACGAGGGACTGGCCGGTGGCGAGCATCGGGTCAACAAGCAGAAGGGTCTTGCCTGTCAGGTCGGGGCTTGCAACATACTCCATCTTGATCTTGAACGAGCCATCCTTGCTATGGTGGCGGTATGCCGAAATAAAGCCGTTCTCTGCCTTATCGAAATAGTTCAGAAAACCCTGGTGGAAGGGGATACCTGCGCGGAAGATGGTGGCAACAACCACATCGTCGCAGGGCATCATAACCACAGCCTCGCCCAGAGGGGTCTCCACATTGTTGGGCTTATAGTTCAGGTGCTTACTAATCTCGTAGGCCATAATCTCGCCTATACGCTCCAGATTGCGACGAAAACGCATACTATCCTTCTGGATATTCACATCGCGTAACTCGGCAACAAAGTTGTTAAGCAGGGTGTTGTTCTCTTTGTCAAGAATGTGTAACATAGTATGTTGTGGTTTAAGGTTTTGCTAATACAGGAAGTTATTGAACGGGTAGCGGCCGGCGTGTATCTCGCGCACCATAGCGTAGAGTGACGCGCGCAACTCCTCGATACCCGTACGGTTGGCTGCCGATATAAAGATACAGGGAGTGTTCTCCTTAGCAATCCAACTATTCTTAATATCGTCGAGCGAGAGGTTCTCGCGCGTTGCGGGGGTGAGGTCGTCGGCCTCTTTTTCTATATAGGTATAGGCGTCTATTTTATTGAACACGAGGAATACGGGTTTGTCGCCAGCGCCGATGTCGCGCAGAGTCTCGCCCACAACCTTAATCTGCTCCTCAAAGCCGGGGTGGGAGATATCGACAACGTGCAGCAGCAGGTCGGCCTCGCGCACCTCATCAAGGGTCGATTTGAAGGACTCGATAAGCTGTGTGGGGAGTTTGCGGATAAAGCCCACGGTGTCCGAGAGAAGGAAGGGAAGATTGTCGAGCACTACCTTACGAACTGTGGTGTCAAGGGTTGCGAAGAGCTTGTTCTCGGCAAACACCTCGCTCTTGCTCAGCAGGTTCATAATGGTCGATTTGCCAACATTGGTATAGCCCACCAACGCCACACGCACCATAGCACCGCGATTGCTGCGCTGAACGGCCATCTGGCGATCGATCTTCTTGAGCTCCTCTTTAAGCTTGGTGATGTTGGCGCGAATCACACGACGGTCGGTCTCAATCTCACGCTCACCGGCACCACCACGAGTACCCGTACCACCTCGCTGACGCTCAAGGTGTGTCCACATACCCGTCAGACGAGGCAACATATACTCGTGCTGGGCGAGCTGCACCTGCGTCTTGGCATAGGCGGTCTTGGCGCGCTGCTGGAAAATTTCGAGAATCAGACGCGTACGGTCGGAGATACGACGACCCAACACCTTCTCGATGTTGCGTGTCTGGCTGGGCGAGAGCTCATCATCGAAAATCACCCAGTCAATCTCCTCAGCCTCGCAATACTCGGCTATCTCCTGCAACTTACCCGGACCTACATAGGTGCTCGTCATCGGCTGCGGAAGACGCTGGGTGAATACCCTGTCAACCTCAAGACCCGCCGTGTCGGCCAGGAAGGCCAACTCGTCGAGCTCCTCCTCCGCAAGTCGCACATCGCGACGGTCGCGGAACACCGAGACAAGTACCGCCCTCTCGGGACCGGTCTTCAAAATATCCTCTTTCTTATCTGCCATCTGCTATCATTTACCACACCACCCACCTCAGGGCAACAATCCTGCCCCGAGAGGTGATATATCATTTTAAAAAAAGCGGACACCGGTGAGGGTGACCGCTTTGTATCTATTCCGAGTAGATTATTAGTTCTGGATACGGAAATCTACGGGAAGGATGTACTTAACACGTACGGGCTCGTTACGCTGCTTGCCGGGCTTCCACTTGGGAGAGTCGTTGATTACGCGTACTACCTCATCCGAAAGAACGGGGTCGGGAGTCTGCAATACCTGAATGTTGGTAACGCTACCGTCCTTCTCAACAACGAACTGCAAGGTAACCTTACCCTGAATACCGTTCTCCTGAGCAATTGCGGGGTAACGGAAACGACGCATCACCCACTCGCGGAACTTGGTGATATCACCACCCTGGAAGGTAGGCATCTCCTCTGCACGCATAAAGATCTCCTCCTCCTCGATCTCCTCCTCCTGAATCTCAATAGGAGCGATCTCTACGTTCTCGAAGTTGTCGAAGTCTACGAAGGTAAACTCGGTCTCGATCTTGGTGTCGTTGTCCACAATCTGGAGAATGTCGGTAATCACCTGTACAGTCTGCTTCTGGGGAGGTGTCTCAGGCTTGAGCTCCTCCTGAGTGGTGATGTCAACGAGGTCAACAGTCTCCACAACCTCTACGGGTGCATAGTTCTCAATCTTTTTCTCTTTCTGATTTACGCTGAAAGCACCGATGCACAGACCCAGCGAAAGGATCAAACCGATCTCCAAAAAGATACCTTTTCTGTTTTGAAGGTCAACTTTGGGATTCTTTTTAAGTTCCATAAGATAGTTTTTTTATTATTTGTATTTCAAATTTTTTCCTAAACATACCAAAGCAGCAACCCCCACCCCAAACACATAACAAACTGACAACCAAACAGTTGCCCCTTGTTGTATAGCTCTTGGGAAGAGATTTTGCCCACTTTGCACCACAAATATAGAAACAAAAAACGGATTTTTAAATATTTTTTTACATTTTTTTAAACAATTAAGTGTGTGGGTTGGTGGGAGTTGAGTGGAGAAGGCGATGCAATTCAAAATTCAAAATGATAAAGGGGACAATGGGAGCTATGGGAGTTTTGGGAACTATGGGAACGTTGCGATTAAGCGAGGGCAGAGGCTGCTTGCAGACTATGCCGAGCATGAGCAACGAAAAGACTGCGAAGCAGGATTAATTATGAGAATTATGAGAATATCTTTAAACTCCCATTATTCCCATTACTCCTATTACTCCTATCATCCCTACAAAAAAAACAGAGAGTGGTTCGATGCCACTCTCTGTTTTTAATATAAACCCACTCACTTCAAGAAGTCATATGGTTTAGGAAATTTTGGGCTTCGCGAAGGGAGGCAAAGCGGAGTTTACTTAAAGTAAATGAGCATTTGACTCACAAGGGAAGTGCAAAATTTACAAGCCAGATGACTTCTCTGTCGAGAGCAAGCCGCAGGCGGCTTGTATATCTTCGCCGCGTGAGGCACGGATGGTGGTCATCAGACCTTTGCGGGTGAGGGTGTCGCGGAAGCGGGTGACGGTCTCCAGGTCGGGGCTGACAAACGGGGAGTCGGGGATGGCGTGGAAACGGATGAGGTTGATGCGACAACTCAGTCCGCCCAGCAGTCGGCACAACTCCTTGATATGTGCGGGGCTGTCGTTGCGACCCTTTAACACGATATACTCAAAACTAACCCTGCGCTGGTGGCTGAAATCGTGCTTGCGGAGCAGTTCGACCACCTCCTTTATCGGGTAGGCATTCTCGATTGGCATAATCTCCTTGCGCTCCTCGGGGAAGGGATTGTGGAGCGACACGGCAAGGTGCACATTACTCTCGGCGAGGAAGTGGCGCAGTCCGGGGATAACACCCGCAGTGGAGAGGGTGATGCGGGTAGGACTCCACCCGTAGCCCCAATCGGCGGTCATAATCTCCAGGGAGCGCATCACATTGTCGAGGTTGTCGAGAGGCTCGCCCATACCCATATATACTATATTGGTGAGGGTGTCGCGCTCGGGGAGTGAGGCCATCTGGTTGAGAATCTCGCCTGTGGAGAGGTTGCCGCCAAAGCCTTGACGACCCGTCATACAAAATGCGCAGTGCATCTTACAACCCGCCTGCGAGGATACGCAGAGGGTTGCGCGGTCGCCATCGGGGATATAGGCCGACTCCACGTGGCGACCATCAAGCACGGGGTAGAGATACTTCTTGGTGCCATCAACAGAGGTGGAACAGGTGAGTGGGTCAGCAAGTCCGAGGTCGTAGTGCTCGGCAAGCAGGGCGCGATTTTTGAGCGAGAGGTTAGTCATCTCGTCTATGGAGCGCACACCACGCTTGTAGAGCCATTGTGCAATCTGCCCTGCGGTGAACTTGGGCATACCGAGCGCAGTTGTTACCTGCTGTAACTCACTGAGTGTCTTGCCAAAAAGTCTCTCTTTCATATCTTACTCCTCCACTTTATGATTGTGCCACAAAACCTTTGCCTCGGGGTTTATCCTAACCACCAACTCGCCCTCCGAATACTCCATTTCGGGAATCGCCTGTTTGTTGCCATAGATATCCAAAAAGAGAAATGGTTTTTCCAGATAGTCGGTGAACATATCCTTCTGCTGAGCGTCGATTGTACCCTCAACTCTCACGCTCTCCACACCCTCGGCCATTGCTTGGTCGAGGACGGGGCTGACTGCCTCGCGCATCGCTCTCTCGTTGCGGTAGGCGAAAAACTGTATGGTATAGACAAGGAGCAGGTTGATGGCTGCCACCCAGAGTAATACTTTTATGCTTCGTTTCATTGTTGTCTGATTTTAATTAGTTCATCTACAAGTTGTTCGGGCTCAATCTCCAACTGCTTCATACGCTCCGAGAGTGCGGGCAGTTGCTCACAGAAGAAGTTCTCGCGACGGGTGGCGAGTATCTTCTCGCGCGCACCGACCGAGCAGAAGAGTCCGATGCCTCGGCGGCTCTCAAAGATGCCGTCCATCTGCAATCGCTCGTAGGAGCGCATCACCGTATTGGGGTTGACACCTATCTCGGCAGCCACCTCACGCACCGAGGGCACACGCTCCCCCTCGCGGAAGTCGCCCGAGAGGACTCGGTCGCCCGCCATATCATATATCTGTTGCCAGATAGGTTTTTCGTCACTGAATATCATCGTCATAACGCTCACAAATTTAATTATTTAAGCGACTCTCGCTCTCTGAGGCTCAGCCAAGCCGACACATAGAAAGCACCAACTATCGAGACGCCCGAGAGGAACTGAACAAATTCGGTCAGGCTGCCGAGAGGTCGGTTGGGCAGGGAGAGTTGCCAATGCTCGCCAACAATCTCCATACGGTTCTCGACATTGGGGAAGGCGCTGCTGCTATCCGACACCCAGCCTGCTGCCTCAGGCAGATTGAGCAGGAAGAAGAAGAGCGCAAAGCCCGCCACAAGCCCTACCCACGAGGTAGTGCGGGAGCGACCGCCACGAGCAAAGCACAAGCAGCAGATCGAGTGGATAGCCACCTGCGTAATGGCAAGGCGATACATTATATTAATAGGCTCATCGCCAATCAGCACCATACAGTTGAAGTCGGCAAAGAGTTCCCAGGCAAAGTAGGAGAGCCAGAAGAAGAACTGAGTGGCTACCATACTGAGCACCAGCGAACTAACCGCCTGAAAGAGGAATCTGCTATTGATACTCACGGGGAGGGTCAGGCAGAGGGAGTCGTAACCCTCGGTGCACCACTCGCGGAAGGCGTTGGCGGTGAGTATAAGTACCGAAGCCCACGCCAGGCACAACAGCACCTCGTCGCCAAACTCGGAGGTTGTGCCGAGCATTGCGCGAAAGGCCAACGGCAGACAGAAGGCAATCAGAAAGAGCCCCGCAAAGGTCGAAAGGTAGTTTCGGCGCATCTCTTTATAGTGTTTGCGCGCGTATGCTATAATAGTGTTCATCGTTATTCGGTTTTAGTGTTAAACAACCTGCGCAGACGCTCGGTGGAACGCAGCGACGACATAAACAACATCTCAATATCGACAGGGCTCTCCTCGTCGGTAGTGTTTACCATAACGCCCGAAGTGCCTGCGAGAGTGCTCTCCGAGTAGAGAGGCTCCTCCTCGGCCGAGCAACGACCAAAGCGCAGACGGCTGCCAATCTCACCTATCGAGGCATCGAGAACAATACCCTTGCGGTCGAGGATTATGAGGTGGTCGATCAGGCTGTCAATCTCGCGCACCGAGTGGGTGGAGATGATAATGCTCTGTCCCTCATCAACATAGCGAGCCACCAGACGACGAAACGCCTCCTTGGCAGCAACATCAAGACCGTTGGTAGGCTCGTCGAGCAGAAGCCACTCCGCACGACACGCAAAGGCAAAAGCGAGGTAGGCACGCTTGCGCTGACCCATCGAGAGTTTGTCGAGTCGCCTGTCGCGCACCACATCGAGCACCCTGCAATACTCCTCGAAGCTCTCGTCAGAGAACGAGGGGTAGAAGGGGGCAGTCACCTTGCGGAACTCATCGAGGGTGAGGGCGGGGAGCGAAAACTCCTCGGGCAGATAGATGATTTTGGCCATCGTTGCCTCCTCTCGGAGCGAGGCTTCACGGCCATCAATCGTAACACTTCCCGCCGTGGGTATCAGTACACCAGAGGCGAGTTTCATCAAGGTACTTTTTCCCACACCGTTTTCTCCGAGAACGCCATATACGTGGCCGGGTGAGAGGGTCATCGAGAAGTCGCGAAAGACCTGTGACCCAAGGCGATACCTAAAACCAATTTGGTTAAAAGAGATCATCTTCATAAATTAATCCTATTTATATTACCTGCTCCCCGACAGAGGCGAACAAGTAATGGTTTGTCAGTTATTCGGAGGTGTATTAGTGATGTATTACACCGCAAATATAGAGCCTTTTTTCTTATCGCCAAATTTTTCTGCACATTTTTTCCTATTTTTGTTGTACAAGAAAAATCGGCAGCAATGAACAGCAACACAAAACCTATCGAACGACACCCCCTTGAACCTTTCACGCCCAACGGGGCTAAGTTGCTGATGCTCGGCAGTTTCCCGCCACCGCACGAGAGATGGTCGATGGAGTTTTTCTACCCAAATTGGATAAACGATATGTGGCGCATCGTGGGGCACATATTTTTTGGCGACCGACACCACTTTGAGGTTGCGGGGGCGAAAAAGTTTGACCAGCAGACCATTATCGACTTCTGCACCGAGCGAGGGATTGCCATCTACGACACAGCCCGCGAAGTGCGCAGATTGCAAGGCAATGCGAGCGATAAGTTTCTCGAAGTGGTCACCCCGACCGACCTGCGCGCCCTGCTTGCCGAGATACCCGACTGCCACGCAATAGTGACCACCGGCCAAAAGGCTACCGATGTGATAATCAATACTTTTGGTTGCACGGAGCCTACAGTGGGCAGTTGTGCGGAGTTTGAGATTGAGGGCCGAGTGATGCGCCTCTGGCGAATGCCCTCATCATCGAGGGCCTACCCGCTGAAACTCGAAAAGAAGGCGGAATTTTATCATAAGATGTTCCGCGAAGAGGGGGTGTTGTAAAATGCAAAAGAGTACGCCACTCTTTTGCATTTTGAATTAAATTACTATCTTTGTTTATTCTGTCGGGGCGTAACTCTGTTCTACGAACAGAAGTCACCAACCCGACCACCAAAAATCGGGAGAAATGGGAGTAGATAAAAACATAGGAAAGCTTGCGGGTCAGACCGCGATTTATGGAGTGAGCAGTATCCTTGCGAGGTTGCTCAACTACCTCCTTGTCCCATACTACACCCGCTTTATGACCACCGCCGAGTATGGCGTGATAACCGACATCTACGCCCTCATCCCCTTTGCGCTGGTGGTGCTCACCCTCGGCCTTGAATCGGGCTACTTCCGATTTGCAGGCAAGGCGGAGAGCGAGCAGGAGCGACGCACCATCTTCGCTACCGCTTGGGGTGGAACATCACTTGCGGCACTCCTCTTCTTCGGTCTGGTGATGCTTTTCCGCACCCCTTTGGCTGAGGCTATGGGGTATGCAGATAGCAGTTGCTACTTGTGGATTGTGGCGGCCGTGGTGGTGCTGGATGTGGTCTGCGCCATCCCCTTTGCGCGTCTGCGTCAGCAGGGCAGGGCAGGGCGATTTGTCGCTATCCGTATGCTATTTGTGGTGCTCAACCTCGCACTCTGCATCCTCTTCTACTCGGCACGCCCCGAGTGGCTCACCCTCTTCCCCACCGCGAGCGACCCCGGCTACGCCTTTGTGGCCAACCTCATAGCCAATGTGGTGACACTTCTGGCACTCCTCCCCACTACCGACCGTATCGCTCCGCGCATATCGCGTAGAACGCTGAGGATGATGTTACTATACTCTTTGCCTCTGCTAATCAGCGGAATAGCGGGCACTGCAAATGAGTTTATCGACCGACAGATGATTAAATATCTCTACCCGGGTGGCGGTTTGGCGGCTATGGAGGCTCTCGGAGTCTATGGCGCGGTGTGCAAAATTGCGGTGGTGATGACGATGTTTACCCAGATGTATCGCTTTGCGGCCGAGCCATTTTTCCTCTCCTCGTTCCCGAAGGACGACTTCAAGCGCACAACTGCCGAGGCAACCAAGTTTTTTATCATTATCTCGGTGGGTATTTTTCTGGTTATCGGGCTATTTGCCGACCTCTTTGCGCTGATTGTCGGCCCCGACTTCCGCGAGGGAATTGGGGTACTACCACTCATTTTACTCTCGAATATGCTCTCGGGCGTGGTGCTCAACCTCTCGTTCTGGTACAAGCAGTCGGGGGCTACAAAGTTTGCGATTTACATCACGGGTATCGGTCTGATTTTCACCGTTATCTTCAACATAATGCTCGTCCCCGCGCTGGGCTATGTGGGTGCTGCCGTGGCGCGCCTGCTCTGCGAAGCAGCGATGGTGGTGTCGAGCTGGCTCTTCTCGCGCAAGCGTTACCCCATCCCCTACGACCTGCGTCGCATAGGGGAGTATCTGCTACTCGGTGGAGTGCTCTACGGGGCGGGTATGTTGTGCGGTGGGTTGGCGGTCGGGCTGCGCTATGCAATCTGCGCGGTGCTGGTGGCTCTCTTCGGAGCCTACGCCCTGCGTCGCGAAAACATCAACCCCAAGGCGATGATCAAGGCAATTATTAAACGAAAATAGATATGGAAGTAAAGGTTATCAACAAATCGAAAAACGCCCTCCCCCACTACGAGACTCCCCTCTCGGCAGGTATGGATGTAAGGGCTGACCTCAGCGAGTCGGTAACACTCGCACCTCTCGGCAGAGCACTGATTCCCACAGGGTTGTATGTCGAGCTGCCTGCCGGCTACGAGATGCAGGTGCGTCCTCGCAGCGGCTTGGCAGCGAAGCACGGACTCACCGTTCTCAACTCGCCCGGCACTATTGACGCCGACTATCGTGGCGAGGTGAAGGTGATTCTCGCCAACCTCTCCGACACCCCCTTTATCATCGAGCCGGGCGAGCGCATCGCACAACTTGTGGTGGCCCGTCACGAGAGGGTTGAGTGGGTCGAGAGCGAGGCTCTCTCCGACACCGAGCGCGGTGCGGGCGGCTTTGGCAGTACCGGCAAGGGTTAACAGCCCGTAGGGCTGAAATTTGGAATAATCGCCCAAAAAGCATAATTTAGCGGTTTGCTTTGCGCGCGAGCGCACCACACGCACACGCAAGAGGCAGACGCAAACAGAAAATTAAACAAGCTAAGCAGATGAGATTCAAGGATATAGTAGGTCAGGAGTCGATTAAGGAGGTACTTCGTCGCGGTCACGAATCGGGACGAGTGAGCCACGCCCTGCTCTTCACAGGCGAGAGCGGAAGGGGTGGTCTGGCCTTGGCGTTGGCCTATTTCCAATACCTCAACTGCACAAATCGTCAGGGTGGCGACTCGTGTGGCGTATGCCCATCGTGCCGACAGGCTGAGGCCCTCGCCCACCCCGACCTACACTTCGTATTCCCCGCCCCCACCACCAAGGAGTCGCGCTCGGCGTGCGATGCAGCCCTCCCCGCGTGGAGAGAGATAGTGAGCAGCAGTGGTGGCTACTTCTCGGAGCAGGAGTGGTACGCCTCGGTGGGTATGGAGAATAAGCAGGGACTTATCTCGAAGAAGGAGGCTGACGAGGTGATACGCAAACTCTCCTTCAAGGCCTTCGAGTCGGAGTGGAAGGCGGTGGTGATGTGGCTGCCCGAGCGTATGAACGATAGTTCGGCAAACTGTCTGCTCAAAATATTGGAGGAGCCGTGGGACAAGACCCTCTTCCTGCTCGTATCGGAGCACCCCGAGAAGTTGTTGGCAACCATCCTCTCGCGCACGCAGGAGGTCTCGGTGGGCAGGATTGACCGCGAGGCGTTGGCTCAGGCTGCAGTGGAGCGATTTGGCGTTGCGGCTACCGATGCGGCTGATGCGGCACGCGTGGCGGATGGCAGTATGGTGACTCTCAAAGCCCTATTCTCGGCCGAGGCGGCAGAGATGCGCTCCGAAAATTTCTCGCACTTTGCCTCGCTGATGCGTCTGGCCTACGGGCAGAAACATATGGAGCTGATGGAGTGGGCTGAGCAGATGGCGAAACTTGGTCGCGAGCGACAGAAACACTTCCTGGAATACTCGCTCGGTATGCTCCGCGAGAGTTATATGCTCAC
>JAGBTK010000037.1 GCA_017631375.1 Tidjanibacter sp.
CCACGAACCGCTCTTGGTGTAACCAGCGATGTAAGCGTAAGCACCACCCTGAGTCGAACCGGTCTTACCATCCGACCAACGAAGCTTCAAGTTGTCAACAAAGTCGAAGTTGTCCTTGATGAACGACTCCTCCGAAATACGCCAACCGAGCGAGTAAGCGGGGAAGAGACCCCAACGGTGGCCGGGAGCATAAATATAGGTACCATCGTAACGAGCAGTTGCCTCGAAGAGGTACTTACCAGCATACGAATAGTTGAAACGACCTACATAACCTGCGGTAGCAGTCTGCGAACGAGTACCCTCGATCTCACCGGTCGACTTCAAACCACTGTTAAGAGTGGGGTGAGTATAGAACGAATCAGCGTCAGTAGCACCATACTTAACGATACCACCAATGTGACCACGGGTATACTTGGTAGTCTCAGCTGCCAAAGTACCCTGAATCTCGTGCTTGCCAAAACGCTTCGAGTAGTTAGCCTGAACACGACCGTAGAGACGGGTGTTGTCCATAGCGAGCTCCTGATACGAGTTCGACTCACGGAACGAACCAACATAAACGTCAGTCAGGTAGTCGTACAAGTCGTAGCGGAGAGTCAAAACGTTATCCTTGTTCATCGAGTAGTCGTAACCACCGGTAGCAGTGATAGTCAAACCGGGAACAAACTCGGGCTTGAAGGTTACGTCAACAGTGTTCTGGAACGAATAGGTACGCGACTGGTGGTAACCCGAAGCCTTGGGATCCAACAGAGCAGCAGGGTTCATCTGCTCCTCAACGTTCGAGTAGTGGCTGGGGTTGTCCTTAACGGTCATACCTACAGTAGGATTCGAAGCATAGAGATAGTAGAACAAGTTCCAGTCTACGTCGCCCGAAGCAGGAGTTGCCTGGTAGTTCGAACGGATAGCGGTAGTGTAGCGGAAGTTCAACGACTTGGTGAGGTCAGCGCTAACGTTACCGTTCAACTGATAACGGTTGTAAGCGTAAGCCTCGCTCTTGAAGATCGAAGCCTCATCAGCAAAGCTACCACCCAAATAGTACTGAACACCCTCGCTACCACCACGCAACGATACGTTGTGGCTCTGGTTGAAGGTGAACTTGTTGGTCAACTCGTCATACCAGTTAGTATATACGTAGTTGGGGTTGCCGCTTGCATAACCCTCAATCTGCTCCTCAGTCCAACGGTGACCAAGCTGGCCAACATCCGACATAGCGTTATCCCACTTCATGAACGATACCCAATCCTCATTGTCGCGAGGGGTAACGGGAGTGGTGAACGAGAAGTTGTTCGAGTAGGTTACCGAAGGACGGCTAACGGTACCTTTCTTAGTAGTAATAAGGATCACACCGTTCTCAGCACCCAGACCGTAGATAGAAGCAGCAGCGTCCTTCAAAACCGATACGCTCTCGATATCCTCGGGGTTCAACTCATTCAGAACCGACATATCGTTGTACTCCTCAGTACGGCCACCGCCCCAGTAGTGTGCCCAGGGGTTCGACTGCTTACGAGTGATGGTACCACTACGAACAACGCCATCGACAACGATCATAGGCGCACCGTAACCACGGAGGCTGATCGACGAGTTGAAAGCACCGGGCTGACCACTGTTCTGGTTGATCAGAAGGCCGGGAACTTTACCTTGCAATGCTGCAACAGCATTGGTCGACTTGGTGTTAGCGATATCCTCAGCAGTAATCTGCGAAATCGCAGCGGTCAACGACTCCTTCTTCTGAGTACCGTAACCTACCACGATAACGTCCTCTACAACCTGCGAATCCTCAACGAGAACTACATCAATTGCAGTACGACCATTTACGGGAATCTCCTGAGTTACATAACCGATGAACGATACCTCAATGGTAGCATCCTTGGCTACATTTGTGAGAGTAACAGTACCATCGACACCTGTGTTGTCACCGGAGGTAGTGCCCTGAATCATTACACTAGCACCGATAACGGGACCGTTTGCGTCGGAAACCGTCACTTTCAGCGGAGCGTTCTGAGCCATTACGCTGCTCGCGAGGAACAGAGTGCAAGCCATAGCGCTCAAAAATGATATAAATTTCTTCATAAAAAAAACTTTTTAGTTAGTTAAAGTTCATTTTCATTTTCAAAAAAAATTGTATTGGTTTGTTAAGGCTGTCCTTACTTAGCTGTCCCGATTAACTTGGCACGCTATTTGGCTTTGTCACTTGAACACGCTTCTTGCGTGGGTTTATTAGTGTGATTGCCTCCGTGCTTCGGTTAATCTCAACCCGCAGGAAAAGCCGAAACACCGCATACAAGCCACCCCTGGGGCATCTTGACGCGGATTTAGGAAAGGTAAGTAGCTCTAAATGGGTTGTTTCATAGGCAGTTACATAATTTTTGTTACTAATTCAGTTGATTTTTCGATAGTTTTTCACAACGCAAAGAAAAAATTTATCCTTCACTATGTGGGCAACGCCCGTACAATGTTTGTCGGTGTGATACACCGCGAAGAACATATTTGTGCAAAACATATCTGTTTTGTACAACTATATTTTGCACATATTTGATTTACAACAACTTAGTATATGCGAATTTTTCGCAAGAAAGGGCAAATTTCCCGCATTTCCAGAAGCAGAATTGGTGGTTCGTATACCCTGCATTAAACAATTCTACTATTATTTGTTCAAATTTTACGAACGCATCTGACAATCTATGGCATTTCGAGCCACTCTGACGACGCTAAAACGACATAAAAAGGCACTGAAACGCCCAAAATAGCACAATTGAAGAGTCTAAGCCGTTGCAGTGAACAGAAATTTTGAGCCTAAAACCATTTATTTATGGCGAATGGGAGTAATTTCACTATCTGCGAGGGGGCAATAACGCTCCAAAACAGGCAATAATCTCCTCGCGCAGCAACCCTTCATCCCAATCAAAAACAGAGTGGAACAAGAGGCTAAAAACGAGGAAAAAGAGCAAAAAAACTGCCGAGTGGATTCACCACTCGGCAGTTAAATCTATCGGAGTTGTACTCCTCTTATTTCCACAAGTTGGGGAGTAAGCGGAAGTACAAGAGGTGACGCCAGGTCATAAAGTCGTGAGCCGAGAAGCCACCAATATAGTAGTCGTGCTCAAAGCCATCAGCCTCCAGCTGCTTGTGCAGCAGGGTGTGGCGTGCGGTCTCGTTGGTCTCGTAAACACCTGCGCCAACCAATACATAGTCGTAATCGGCAGCCTTCAGAGCCTTCACATCGCGACCCATAGCAATATCGTCTTTACCAAACGCCTTCTCATCAGCCTCAGTCAGCGCAGCACTCAAAATACCGAGCGAGCCAAAGATATCGGGATTGCGGAAGCCGATATACTGAGTATGGCGACCACCCATCGAGAGGCCTGCAAGCGCGCGACCCTCACGATTGCTAATTGTGCTGTAATTTGCGTCCATCCAAGGAATCACAACCTCCAGATACTCTCGCTCCATCATCTTGAACGACAACTCACTGTGTTTGGGGTTGTTACGGTGTACGATCTGGTTGTTAACCATTGCCACGATGGTAGGCTCAATTTTACCCTCAGCAATCATATTATCCATAATCCAGTTCACCTGACCATATTTGTACCACGAATCAACAGCCTCGCCGGAGCCACCCATCAGATAGAGAACGGGGTATTTTTTTGTTGCGTCATACTGGGGTGGAGTATAGACTACAATCGAGCGAAGACCCTCAGTTACAGACGAATAGTAGTAGTTGGTAGTTACTGCACCGTGAGCAATCTCGGGGTTGGGATCGTAGTATGCGGGCTTATCGCCGTGAACATAGAGCATACTTGATGCGGGCATTGTACCGTGATTGTGCAGAGTGTTCGAGGGGTCGATAACACTCAGACCATCAATGTTGAAGGTGTAGGTATATACATCGGGAGTGAACGGGCCGGCAGTTACGCTCCACACGCCCTTATCATCCTTAGTCATCACCGCATTGCGCTGATCCATACCACCGGTAAACATCGAGCCACTTACGATAACTCGCTCTGCGTTAGGAGCATAGAGGCGGAAGGTTACTGTGTGGTCGTCGTGTACCTCAGGCGAGATAACACGCGCACCCATAGGAGTCAGACCCTCTGTGTTTGCTTGGGGATTGTGAGTCTCATTCACCCACGACTGCTGTGCGGAGAGCGACAAGGTCGCCATCAATGCTACGGCAGCAAGAAAAAATCTCTTCATAATAGTTGGTTTTAGATTAGTTTGTAATGTTAATTATCAGTTGTTCTCCTTCTTCTCTGTTGCGGGCTGCTCGGCAGGTTTCTTATCCTCGGCAGGAGCTGCACCTATACCCTTTTTATTATAGGTATTCATTGTACGATTTACTCCCTCGGTGGTGAACATACGGATCAGGTTTATCAACTCCTCTGCCACAGGGACAAGTGCCTCGCGCTCCTCGGTGGTAAATCGGCTCAACACGAAATCGACCTGCATACCACGCGGAAAATCGTTACCGATACCGACACGAAGCCTTGCGTAGCGATTGGTGCCGAGCATCTCATCTATATTGCGCAGACCATTGTGACCGCCGTGGCTGCCCTGAGCGCGCAGACGAAACGCACCGATGGGGAGAGCCAGATCATCGACAACAACGAGCAGATTCTCGGTGGGGATGTTCTCCTTTTGCAGCCAATAGCGCACCGCCTTACCACTCAGATTCATATAGGTCGATGGTTTGAGCAGCAACAGCGTACGCCCGCGCCAACGCACCTCGGTCACTGCGCCGTAGCGGTCGGAGGCAAACTCTACGCCCGCCTTGAGTGCCATAGCGTCCACCACGCTGAATCCCACATTGTGGCGGGTATTAACATACTCCGCACCTATATTTCCAAGTCCTACAATCAGGTATTTCATCTCTTAAATCTCTAAGACGAGTGGCTTGCAACAGTGCCTACCACTCCAATATGTATATAAATACGTAACAAAATTACCTTTTTTTCTCGGTTTCCCAAATTTCTTTTCGCATTGACACATACTTTATAAGGTATTTCGGGGAGTAAATATTGAAAAAAAGTATAACTTTGGCATATCAACAAACTAAAACCTAACCTATATATGAAATTCCATCTTACACTTTTGGTCGCAATGCTTGGTGCGTTATCGGCTAAGGCTCAGACCTTTACCGAGTGGCAAGACCCTTCGGTCAATCAGATAAACCGTGCCCCGATGCACACCACCTTCAAACTATTCGACTCGGTCGCAAGCGCGCAAGGCAGCTACGACGACAGCAACTACGCGTGGCGACTCTCACTCAACGGCACCTGGCAGTTCCACTGGGTAGAGAGTGCCGACCAGCGTCCCACCGACTTCTACACCACAAATTATGACGACTCGGCGTGGGCAAAGATGGAGGTACCGGCAATGTGGGAACTCAACGGCTATGGCGACCCCGTATATGTAAATATCGGCTACGCCTGGCGCGGACACCACAAAAACACCCCGCCCACAGTACCCACAGAGCAAAATCACGTCGGCTCCTACCGCCGCACAATAGATGTCCCCGCCGACTGGAAGGGACGCGACCTCTTCCTCAACATCGGTGCAGCATCCTCCAATGTATATGTCTGGGTAAACGGCAAATTTGTGGGCTACTCCGAAGACAGCCACCTCGGTGCGCAGTTTGATGTAACAAAATTCCTCACTCCGGGCAAGGAGAATCTTATTGCTCTCCAGATTTTCCGCTGGTGCGACGGCACCTATCTCGAAGATCAGGACAAGTGGCGACTGAGCGGCATCTCGCGCGATGTGGAACTTGTGGCTCGTCCCCGCGCCCGTATGGTTGACCTTGCGGTAACTCCCTCGCTCTCTGAGGATTATATTGGTGGCGCATTGGCTGTGGATATGGAGTTCACCTCGTCGGTCAAGCGTGCGGAAGTCACCCTGTTTAACCCTGCGGGCGAGGAGATTTCTCGCGCATCGGCAACCCCGACCAAAGGAGAATTGCACTTCAACTTTGAGTTCCACAAAGTGGAAAAGTGGACTGCCGAGACACCTTCGCTCTATAAAGTCGTTGTGGAAGTTACAGATAATAAAGGCGTTACAGAGGCATACGCACAACGCGCCGGCTTCCGTACCACCGAGATTAAAAACGGGCAGCTGCTCATAAATGGCGAGCCTGTTCTGATTAAGGGTGCAAACCGTCACGAACTCGACCCCGTTACGGGCTATGTAGTGAGTCGCGTGCGTATGATAGAGGATATTACACTGATGAAGCAGTTCAATCTGAATGCTGTACGCACCAGCCACTACCCTAACCAGCCGGAGTGGTATGATCTCTGCGACGAATACGGACTATATGTTGTCGATGAGGCAAATGTGGAATCGCACGGTATGGGCTACGGTGAGACCACTCTCGCCAAAAACGCCCTCTACGCACAAGCACATCTGGAGCGCAACAGCCGTATGGTGGAACGCGACCGCAACCACCCCTCGATTATCCTCTGGAGTATGGGCAATGAGGCAGGTATGGGGCCCAATTTTGAGGCTTGCTACCGCTGGATTCGTGAAACCGATCCCTCGCGCCCCATACACTACGAGCAGGCACAAGGCACTGATTATACGGATGTTATGTGTCCAATGTATGCCGACTACAATTGGTGCGTGCGCTATTTGGAGGGCAACCCTGCCAAACCGCTCATCCAATGCGAGTATGCTCACGCAATGGGTAATTCGCTCGGAGGCTTGAAGGAGTATTGGGATCTGGTGCGTCGTTATCCGCAATATCAGGGTGGTTTTATTTGGGATTTTGTTGACCAGGGTCT
Organism: Tidjanibacter sp.; assembly: GCA_017631375.1. GTDB lineage: Bacteria > Bacteroidota > Bacteroidia > Bacteroidales > Rikenellaceae > Tidjanibacter. Next base: position 6,771 of record JAGBTK010000037.1, read on the forward strand.
GGCGCGCTACGAGGCAGACGGCAAGGTGTCGTTCTACTATGGTGGCGACTTCAACGACTACGACCCGTCGGACAACTCCTTCAACAACAACGGCTTTATCGCTGCTGACCGCACACCTCAGGCACAGGCATGGGAGGTGAAACGCCAATATCAGTCCATCTGGACAACGCCCGTAGATTTGAGCGCGGGCAAGGTGGAGATATATAACGAGTTTTTCTTCACCAATCTCTCCAACTATCAGTTGGTATGGGAGTTGTGGCAGGATGGCGTGGTAACCAAGTCGGGACATATAGACAATCTCGATGTGGCACCACAGGAGCGCAAGGAGTTCTCGCTCGGCTACTCGGCAAAAGATATTTCGCGTAATGCCCGCGAGGTGTTGCTGAATGTGCGCTATCAGCTCATAGAGGCTGAGCCTCTACTCTCGGCAGGACATATTGCTGCTGAGCAGCAACTCTCTCTGCGTGAGTACGATACGGCGGAGAACTATGATCTAAAGAAGAGCCACCGCGAAGTGGTTGCCTTTGGCACTGAGGAGGATCTGTTGGTTGTAAGTGGCTACGATTGGCAGATCACCTTTGGAGAGGATGGCTTTGTGAATGGCTACACCGTTGGTGGTCGTCAGATGGTGAGCAACGAGTCGGCTCTCCGCCCCAACTTCTGGCGCGCCCCGACCGAGAATGATATAGGTGCCTATCTCCACCTGCGCTATGCAGCGTGGCGCGCACCTGAGATGGTGCTCACCTCATTCGATACGAGTATCGACAATGGCCGAATAGAAGTTTTGGCAGAGTATGATATGTCGAGCGTAAAGGCCATACTTACAATGAGATATGCTATCAATGGCGAGGGTGCTATGCGTGTTGAGCAGTCGATGAAGGTCGATCCGGAGGCCAAGACATCGGGTATGTTCCGCTACGGTATGCGCTTGGCTCTGCCCGCAGGCTACAACACAATCGAGTACTACGGTCGTGGCACGGAGGAGAACTATGCCGACCGCTGGAGCAGTGCCGACATCGGCATCTACAAAAGCACTGTTGCCGAGCAGTATAACGAGCGTTATGTGCGCCCGCAGGAGTCGGGAACGCACAGCGACCTGCGCTATTGGAAACTGACCGACTCGACAGACCGTGGCGTGAAGATCACCGCTATCAAACCCTTCTCGGCATCAGCACTACCCTACTCGCAGGAGGCTATGGATGTGACCGTAGGTCCTGCACAACGCCACTCAGGCGACCTGAAGGCCGACGGTAGTACCTATCTCTGCTTCGACCTCGTTCAGCAGGGCTTGGGCTGCATCAACTCGTGGGGAGCACAGCCTCTGCCCGAGTATCGAGTGCCATTTGCGGACTATACCTTTGATTTTATCATCGAGCCGCTGAGGTAAGACGGGTTTTGTAAATGCGTTTTTTTCGCCCCTTTTTTGTAAAAAAGCGGCACCAAAAAGCTTTTGTACTATTAGTTTGCGGATTTAGGAATAGCCTGCGGCTACTTCGATAAAATATATAGGTAGGATTGTTCAAGTAAACTTGACATCCTACCTATATATTTTAACGCACCATCTACGATGGCGTTCCCCTAAACCCGAAAACCTAATTGCTATACAAAGAGTCTTATCAATTCTCCCATAATTCCCATAACTCCCATAATTCCCATAACTCTCATCAAAATAATCGGTCGTGCCCGTAATTTCGCCCGAGGCTTTGCCGAGGACACATCCCCCGCCGAGGCGGGGGCTTGGGGGTGGGTCAGACCTGCAATTGCCTGCGGAGCAGGCAGGTGTCGTGAGGGTGAGTAGAGGTGGCATGTTATTCGCCTTACTAACGGCTTTGGGCAAAAAAAAAGAGCAATCATCACTGATTGCTCTTCTCTTTTGGTGCCCAGGACAAGACTCGAACTTGCACGA
>JAGBTK010000038.1 GCA_017631375.1 Tidjanibacter sp.
ATCCTTGTGATGCGAGTTAAAGGTTCAGACAACTCGCCAGATTAGACTTCTCTCCGAGTTGCGCCTGTAGTGGTTCGCAACTCTATTTCAACCTCTCCTCTCTCCCCGCCCGCATAGGCGAGGAGAGCGAGAGTGAAAGTTGTCTAAATTAGATAGCAACCTGGGTCTTCAAACGGAGATCATCCGAAGCACCACCGACCATAATCTCGATGTTGCCGTTCTCCAAAGCCCAAACGTCTGCATCAACATCCCAGTAACGGAGACTCGAAACGGGAACCTCGAGGGTTACGCTCTTAGTCTCACCGGGCTGCAAGGTGATACGATCAAATGCCTTGAGCTCCTTAACGGGCCACTCAACCTGAGCATCCAGACGAGTTACGTAGAGCTGAGCAACCTCATCAGCAACCATGTTGCCATTGTTGGTCAGATCGAAGGTAACCTTGATAACGTCGTTAGCCTTGTAGCTCTTCTTGTTAGTCTCGATGTTAGCATAGTCGAAGGTTACATACGACAAACCGTGACCGAACGCGTACATAACGGGAACGTTCTTGGTGTCGAACCAACGGTAACCTACATACATACCCTCGGTGTAGTAAGCCTTAGGCGATACGCGCTGACGAGGACGGGGAGCAGCCTGACGCTGACCACCGGTGATATCGTCGCGGTGAGCCGCAGCGAACACGTCGGTCTCCTCCTGCTTCTGGGGGAAGTTACCGAGTGCGTAAGCGGGCGAATCCTCAAGCTTAACGGGGAAGGTGAAGGGAAGCTTGCCCGAAGGAGCAATCTCACCATAGAGAATGTCAGCAAGTGCGTGACCACCCTCGATACCGTTCCACCAGCCCTGTACGATAGCGGGCGAGTACTTGTTAACCTCGTTCAAATCAACGGGACCACCCGAGATGATAACGGTTACGATGTTGGGGTTAACCTCAGCAAGAGCCTTGATAACCTCATCCTGACCTACGGGGAGCATGATGTTCTGACGGTCGCTACCCTCAGTCTCAACGTTCTTACCGGTACCTGCAACGAAGATTACGAGGTCAGCCTCCTTAGCCAAAGCAACAGCCTCAGCAAGCATAGTAGCGTCGGGCGACTCGTTGATAGTAGCAGCGATCTCAGCAGCGTTAGCACCACCCATCATACGACCGAACATACCAGCGTAGTTCTTGTAAGCGGGAGCGTAGCTAATCTCGAAGCGACCGTTCGAACGGTTCTGCAAACCGAGCAGAGGAGTGATCTCATAAGGAGTCTTCACACCTGCACCCATACCACCGGCAGCGGTGCTAGCAGTTGCGTGACGACCGATAACGGCAATCTTCTTAACCTTGTTAGCGTCGATAGGAAGCAGACCACCCTCGTTCTTCAACAGAACTACCGACTTGGTAGCAACGTTGTAAGCGGTCTGACGGCTCTCGGGCTGCGAAGCAGTCTCCAAGTTAGCCTGATCCTCGGGAATAGCCTCGATAGCGAAGCGAACACGGAGAATCTCACGAACGCGGTCGTTAACAATCTCCTCCGACAACTTACCGGCACGGATCGAGTCGATAAGAGCGGGACCAAAGTAGTTGCTACCGGTCATCTGAACGTTCAAACCACCAAGAGCTGCACCCATAGTGCTGTGAGTACCACCCCAGTCCGAAACCATCAGACCCTTGAAGCCCCACTCGCCACGAGCGATCTCGTTGTTGAGTACGAAGTTCTCAGTACCATAGTAACCATTTACCTTGTTGTAAGCGGGCATAATAGCCATAGCACCACCCTTTACAACTGCATCCTCGAAGGGCTTCAGGTAGATCTCGCGCATAGGACGCTCGTCAATGATAACGTCTACCGAACCACGGTTGGTCTCCTGGTTGTTCAAAGCGTAGTGCTTCAAGCAAGCAGCAGTACCGGCAGCCTGCATACCGAGAGTGTACTCAGTTGCAAGAGCAGCTGCAAGGATAGGATCCTCCGAAAGATACTCATAGGTACGACCACCTACGGGCAAACGCTGGATGTTGATAGCCGGGCCGAGCATGATATCCTTACCACGCTTACGAGCCTCAACACCGATACCGTTACCATAGTCGTAAGCCAACTCGGGCGACCAGGTAGCAGCAAGTGCCGAACCGGTGGGGAAGTAGGTAGCGGAGTCGGTAGTCCAACCCTTAGGACGGAAACCGTCAGCAACCTCCTCGCGTACACCGAAAGGACCATCGGCATACTTAATGTCCTGAATACCAAGACGAGGCACACCCTCCGACGACATAATCGTCTTGCTGTGCATCATCTCAACTTTCTCCTCGAGAGTCATCTGAGCAATAATCTCATTGATCTCCTTGTCGTTAACCGTCAAACGGTCCTGCAATGTTTTGGGCTGCGAGCAAGCAGTTGCAGCCATACAAACCATCACAAAAAGAGCAATTTTTTTCATAATGTTTTGGTTAGTTGTTAATGATAATTGTGAGTTATTGATTGTGTTGTACACTTAATCTACAATTTTTCCATCGAGGAGGCCTCATTGCCACTCTCGTCAAGACGGAACACCATATACTCAGGATTAGCCTCAGTAAAAGGAGTCCAGCCCTCAGCACCCTTGCCATTGGGGTCGCCTGTTGCCGCAAAGTTTGTCCAAGCGGTAATCATACGCTCTGCCAGATCGTAATCACCCTCAATGAAGGGACGCCAGCTCAGACGCAACGATTTGAACATAAACCACAACTCCGACGAGTGGAAAGCACCTGCATCATCGCCGGGGAGCTTGCGCGCAAATTGATATGCGTAGGTTGTGCCGCCCACCTTCTCGCGCTCGGTGCAGAAGCGTGCCACTGCGGGACCTGCTCCCAGACCACCCATATCGTCGAGTGTGCCACCTATCATATAAGGTACATCGGAAACGGTGCCGTTAACAACAGCCTCCGAGAAGCTCTCGGTAACTGCATAGCCATCCAGCACGGGAGCCGAAGGAACACGCAGCCACTCGCGAGTCTCTGCCATATAGCGCGACGAGAGAGTGTAGATCTCCTCGGTCGATGCTGCGCGCATCTTCTCCAGAGTGTCATAGCCTGCCCAATCCATCAGCTTCTTGCCGGCAGCCTCGCCATCAGCAAGTGCGCCACCGCGAAGTACGGCATTGTCGCTCACGCCACCACCGCTTTGGATGATAGCCTTATCGATAAGGTTTTTCGACAGAGGCGAAGCCACGAGCGACTGAACACTCATAGCACCTGCACTCTGACCCATAATAGTCACATTGTCGGGATCACCACCAAACTGAGCGATATTCTCCTTCACCCATTTCAGAGCAGCAATCTGGTCGAGCATACCGTAGTTACCCGACACACCGTTGGGGCTCTCTGCCGAGAGCAGGGGGTGAGTGAAGAAACCGAAGATACCGAGGCGGTAGTTGAATGTAACAAGCACGCCGCCGTGCTTTGCCCACTCCTCGCCATCCATCTCAGGCTCGAAACCCCAGCCTGCGGTGTAGCCGCCACCGTGAATCCAGAGGGTCACGGGGAGTTTGGCATCTGTCTTACCGGGCTTGGTAGTCCACACATTCAGATAGAGGCAGTCCTCGCTATAAGGAGCGTCGCCCTCCCAGAAGAACTCCTTCTGGTAGAAGTCGCCCTCGCGGTGAGCAGCCTGAACTGCAGCATTGCCCCAGCTATCGGCAACCTTCACGCCCTCCCAGGGGGTAACGGGCTGAGGAGCCTGCCAACGCAACTCGCCAACAGGCGCAGCAGCAAAGGGGATTCCCTTGTAGATATAGACACCTTCGTTCTCGCCTAAAATACCTTGAACTTGACCTCCCTCAATGGTGAGGACAGGATTCTTCTCCGAACAAGAAGTAAGAGCACCAACTGCCAACAAAGCAGCTGCTGCAATTGAGATGGTCTTTCTGAAAAGATTAGTCATAGGTTTAGTAGTGTTAAGGGGTGGTGTAAAAAGTTTGATTTCACCGTTACAAAGTAAACTCAAAAGTTTGACAACCACCGTTGCAACAATACAAATATCATCAATTTTGTGCAAATAACATAACTTATCGGTATAAATCCATCGCACAACCGCGCTGAAAGCCATATTTACTATCATTTTCCCCAATCACGCCCCCACAACACCTCCCGCAAACCCGTTAAAAACCAAACAACCATCGCCATCCCCCTCCATGCCCCGTCAAAAGCTGCTAAAACCGGACAAAACCGGCATTTATAAGGTCTATTTCGGCTGTAAGTGTTCAAAAAAGGCAATGAGAGTACAAAACATTAGGCAATATAGTCGATTTTGTTTAATTTTAAGGGTTAAAAACAACTGTTAACTCAGCAGATCGAATATGCACAAACCAAGACTTTCGATTAAGAGCATTGTAGCCTCAATTCTACTGCTTGGCACAACACTCTTAGCGTCGTGTGTTGACGATAGTAAAATCAACACCCCGATTGACGGTATTAAGATCGTCAATAGCGTAGAAAACATATCCATCAAAAAAATTGTAGAGAACGAGTACGGACTTCTCTATATGATCTCCGACTACGGTCTTTTCTGCTATGATGGCACAAACTATCTGCACTATACAAGCACATCCCACCCCGCCACAATATCCGCCAATACCATAAACGATATTCTTATCGACAACAGCGGCAATATATGGCTCGCTACGCAGAAGGGTGTGGATTGCCTCAAACGCGGCAGCAATCTGTTTGAGCACTACCCTATCGACGACTACAACAGTTACACGCTCCGCATCCTCGAAGACAACAAGGGTCGTCTGTTTGCCCTCACCCGTACGGGTATCTTCCTGCTCGACACCGAGCGCGCAGCCTTTGACAAGGTTATCTCCCTCGACAAAGGGGTGGATCTGAGTATCTCCTCAAAGGTCTATGTTGATCACACGGGTCAGATATGGATTATGTCTGACAACACGCTGGAACTCTACGACAATCTTTTTAACTTCCAGAGCCGCTACGATCTGGGCGACTATGTGACAGCTTCCATCTACGACGGAGCGAGCAGTCTCTATCTCGTCTATCGCGATCGCATTCGTCGTTTCGACTTCTCTTCGGCAAGACTCACCGAGAGCGTAGGTCGTCTGGAGCAGATTAATCCTCGCCAGATCACCCACATATCAGCGTTGGGCAGCAATCAGATGATGATTATCACCCGCGACGACCACTACTGCTACAACTTCATCACCAACGCCCTCTACTCCAACACCGAGAACAATCTCCCCTATTGGGTCACCGATGAGCGATTCTCAATCAACAGCGTAACGAAGGGCAGCGACGGCACAATCTACTTCGCAACCAACAACGGCTATCGCAAGGCACGCGCCGTAGAGCATATCGATCCCGCAGAGCGCAGTATGATTCGCTTTATGCAGCAGGAGCAAAATGCCAAAGTGGTAAGCAATGGTCGTTTTGCGTGGAAGACGGCCGGTCGTCAGTTGGTTGTAATGGATATCCGCACCAACGAAGAGCGCACGATAGATATGAGCGATGTGCTGGGTCAATATGCGCTCCACGCATCGTTCTCTCCCATCCTCTCCCTCGACGGACGACTCTTCTTTGTCAGCGGTAGCACAATCTACTCCTGCACTGTTGACGAGAGTGGTACTCCTCACTTTGAGTGTCGCTATTCGTGCAACTTCAACTCGCCAATCACCTATGTTGCAGTTGATGGCGAGGGCACGGTATGGTTGGCAGGCACAGGTCTGACACTCTACTACGGTCTGCGTCCGCAACACGGCGAGAAGAGCATAGAGATGCAGCCCATTGAGTTTCAGAGCGAGTTCAGCCAGATTCACGCCTCACACGCAACAACGCTCAGCAATGGCGATGTGGTTTTCGGCTTTACGGATATCGGTCTCGTTATGGTCAACAGTGCCACAATGCACCCGCGCAACATCCCTATCTCTGAGACCGACAAGCAGATGTATATTATGACCATCGAGGAGGACAACGAAGGTTACATCTGGGTTGGAACGACCGATGTGGGACTCTTTATCCTTAATCCCGCAACAGGTAAGTCCGTGAAAGTGGAGCAGTTTGCCAATATGCGTATTCTGAACATTGTCTGCGATCGCAACGGCACAATATATCTGCGCAACGACAACGCTATCTATCGCTATCTGAGCGCGACAAATAGTTTTGAGCAGATATCGTTGAGCGATTCGGGCGTGGGCAACACCACCCGACTCCTGACAATGCCCGATGGTCGCGCCGCATTCTCCTATCGCAACCACATAGAGTTGCTCGACAAGACCCACACCTCGCCCGTAGAGGTCAATCTGGGGGCTATCGTAACCTTGAACAATGCGTTGATAAGCACAGGTATTGCCGCCAACAACGAGAAGATAGAGATTCTGCTCGACAAAAAGCCTGAGGATATGACAATCTACCTCACGGTCATTGGCGAGAACAATGCCGCTTTGGCGCAATACCTATATGATATTCCCGGCCTCACCGAGGGTTGGACTACGCTCGTAAATCGTGGCGGTATTCCGCTCTACGGTCTGCAATACGGCAAGAACGACATCCACCTGAGAGCAGTAAGCCCCTACGGCAACTTCAACTCCAGCACACTCGATATGCAGATTCGTATCCTGCGCCCGTGGTATGCCAGCAACTTTGTATTTGTGCTATCGTGCCTGCTGATTATCACCATGTGCGTGCTAATTGTCCGACTAATAGCAAAGAGCCGTATCGCCTCCACAACTGCCGAGATGGAGCGTCGCGAGAGAGAGATGCTCGAGAGGGTCAATATGCACAATATGGACTTCTTCGCCAACATTTCGCACGAGTTCCGCACCCCTCTGACCATCATCTCGGGAACTGCCTCCACGCTCTGTGACGAGGCTCCTCAGCACTCGCAGAATGCTCGCCTGCTCACGATTATGCGTCGCAATGCCGACCGTATGCTGAAATTGGTGAGCCAGCTGCTGGACTTCAACCACCTGGAGCACGACACCCTGCGTCTGAGCGTGCAGACCGCCGATGCCGCCAAGCAGGTGGGAGAGATTGCAGAGAACTTCTCGGCAAGCGCAATGCAAAAACATATTGACCTTACAGTGATTGGCACCGAGCAGCCACAGTTGATGTGGATTGACCAGGATAAGTTGGAGAAGGTGATGTACAACCTGCTCTCGAACGCCCTCAAATTCACCCCTCACGGTGGTGAGGTGAGTGTTGAGATTGCCCGTATCGACAAGAGCGAGGCTTGCCATCTATTCAGCAAGTCGGTTTCCGACTTAACTGACGATAACTACCTATGCGTCAAGGTAAAAGATACCGGTATCGGTATTCCGGAAGACCGTCTGACAGCCATCTTTGACCGCTTTGAGAGTAGTGGTGTACAAGGTGGCTCGGGCATAGGTCTCTACCTCACACGCTCGCTTATTGAGCTGCACCACGGCCTTATCAAGGCCGAGAATCGCGGTGACGAGGACAACCATAGTGGCGCACGATTCACCTTTATCCTCCCGATGAGCAGCCGCTCCTACACCGAACTGGAGCGCACACCGCTGGAGACTCCGCAAAGCTCGATAGACGAGAAGAGCACGATGAGCGAGTATGTGGCAGCACTGCCCGAGAAGAGCGTGTCGCCCGAGTCGGCACCCAAGGTGCTGGTTGTTGACGACGACTACGAGATTGTCTATTACCTCCAATCGATACTCGCACCACACTACAATGTGGTGGTAGCATTTGATGCTAACAGCGGCTACAAGCTCATCGAGCAGGAGATGCCCGATCTGGTGATATCCGATCTGGTGATGTTGGAGGTCGATGGCACCAAGTTGTGTAAGATGGTGCGCGAGAATATCGCCATCTGTCATATACCTATTATATTATTGACCGCCAAGAGCACTATGGAGGACAAAATTGCCGGCCTTGACGCAGGTGCCGATGCCTATATCGTCAAGCCGTTTGAACCGCAGCTGCTGATGGCACAGATACGCTCGCTCCTCGAGAGCCGCAACCGCAGCCAGCAGGTGGTCGGCCTTGCCACAGAGCCCAGCACGATGAATCTGAGTACGCTTGTGGGCAAGGATAAGATATTGATGGACAAGATATACGAGGTTATGGAATCGTCGCTCTCGGATGCCGACCTCAATGTAACCCAGATATCGGCTATGCTGGGCATCAGCCGAACCAAGTTCTACTACAAAATTAAGGCTCTGACTGGCAAGACCCCTAACGAGTTCTTTAAGACCTATAAGCTCAACCGCTCCGTTGAGTTCATCCGCGAAGGCAAATACAAGATGTCGGTTATTGCCGATATGGTTGGATTTAGCTCGCCGAGCCACTTCGCCAACTCCTTTAAGAAGCAGTTTGGCGTTCTGCCGAGCAAATACTTCGAGCGCAAGAGGTAGTAAAGCATACTCTGCATACAACGAAGGGTCGGGAGCAATGCTCTCGGCCCTTTATGGTCGTAAACATTAAGATAGGAGAAATCCATCTTATAGTCGCCTGCCCATACAAGGTTGTTGCGATACTTACCGGTGTACTTTACATTCCAAGTCTGAATAGCCTCAGAATCCCAACCTGTCTCGGTTACACGCATTACACCATAGGTAACACTG
>JAGBTK010000005.1 GCA_017631375.1 Tidjanibacter sp.
ACCATGCGCATAGCGCATGGTTATTTTGCCTTCCCTAAGTTGGAGGGTGATATTGGTCCGCGTATGAATTTCCGCGGCAGAGAGGTACTTAATTGGTCGCTCAACAACTATCTGGGTTTAGCAAACCACCCCGAAGTGCGACAGGCAGATGCCGAAGGTGCCGAAAAATTTGGTATGGCAGCCCCTATGGGTGCGCGTATGATGAGTGGTCAGACCAAGTGGCACGAGGAGCTGGAGCGTCGTCTGGCTGCCTTCGTGGGCAAGGAGGATGCCTTCCTGCTCAACTTCGGCTATCAGGGCATGATCTCAATCATCGACTGTCTTGTTTCGCGCCACGATGTCATCGTCTATGATTCGGAGGCCCACGCCTGCATCATCGACGGTATGCGTATGCATCTCGGCAAACGCTTCGTATTCCCCCACAACGATATGGCCTCTCTGCGCAAGCAGCTCGAGAGAGCCACCGCGCTGACTGCCGAGACCAAAGGCGGTATTCTGGTTATCACCGAGGGCGTATTTGGAATGAAGGGCGACCTCGGCAAGCTCGACGAGATTACAGCGATGAAGGAGGATTTCAACTTCTGCCTTCTGGTCGATGATGCCCACGGCTTTGGCACTATGGGTCCCAACGGTCGCGGCACGGGCGAACACTTCGGCTGTGTAGATAAAATTGATGTGCTCTTCAATACCTTCGCCAAGACTATGGCAGGTATTGGCGCATTTGTCTCGGGCGAGAAGTATCTGATCGACTATTTCCGCTACAATATGCGCTCGCAACTCTACGCAAAGAGCCTGCCTATGCCTATGGTTATCGGTGCGCTCAAGCGTCTTGACCTCGTAGAGAGCAGACCTGAGTACAGAGAAAAACTCTGGGAGATCACCAATGCCTTGCAGCAGGGCTTCAAGGATAGAGGCTTCGACATCGGTGGCACCCTCTCGCCTGTAACTCCCGTATATATGAAGGGTGGCGTGAACGAGGCGACCAACCTGGTTTACGACCTGCGCGAGAGATTCAACCTCTTCTGCTCGGTGGTTGTCTATCCCGTCATCCCCAAGGGCGAGATTATCCTGCGTATCATCCCCACCGCAGCCCACACCCTGGAGGATGTAAAGTACACTCTGGACTGCTTCGAGGCTTGCCGCGACAAACTCGCAGCCGGCGACTACCAGAAAGAGATGCCCAGCGTAGCCGACCCCGAGTGGGTGAAGTACTACCAGGATATGGAGTAACTAAAGCATAACAGAACAAAAAGAGTGTCGAGCCAACTGACTCGGCACTTTTTTTTTACCAAAAAACCTTATCTTTGCCCACAAATAATAACAAAACTATGGAGTTGAAAGATTTGCGCCCGCTGACTGTTGGGGCGAAGAAGTTATATGTGGAGACCTACGGCTGTCAGATGAACGTGGGTGACAGCGAGATCATAATCGCGGTGATGAACGCCGCAGGCTACGGCTACACCGAGCGCATAGAGGAGGCTGATGTGATCCTCGTGAACACCTGCTCGGTGCGCGACAATGCCGAGCAGCGCATCTGGGGCCGACTCCGCGAATTCCGTCGTTTCAAGCGTCAGAAGCCCTCGCTCATCGTGGGCGTAGTGGGCTGCATGGCCGAGCGACTCAAAGAGGAACTCCTCGAAGGTGACGACATCGTAAACCTCGTAGCAGGTCCCGACGCCTACCGCACAATGCCCGCCCTCGTGGCGGCAGCCGAGGAGGGCGAGAAGAGCGTAAACGTACAGCTCTCGCGCGAGGAGACATACGGTGATCTGCGCCCCGTACGCATCGACAAGAGTGGCGTGAGTGCCTTTATCTCGATTATGCGCGGTTGCAACAATATGTGCTCCTACTGCGTAGTACCCTACACCCGTGGCGTGGAGCGCAGTCGCGACTATCGCACAATCCTGCGCGAGGCACAGGAGCTCTTCGAGGCAGGCTACCGTGAGGTGACACTGCTCGGTCAAAATGTAAACTCCTACCGCTACAACACCCCCGAGGGTGAGCAGGTGGACTTCCCCGCACTGATGGAGATGGTGGCTAAAATTTCGCCCGCCCTGCGCGTGCGTTTCTCAACATCGCACCCCAAGGACCTGAGCGACAAGCTCCTGGAGGTGATGGCCGCCAACGCCAACATCTGTCGCGCTATCCATCTGCCCGCACAGTCGGGCTCTACCCGTATGCTCGACATAATGAATCGTAAATATACGCGCGAGTGGTACTTAGGTCGCATAGCGGCAATACGCCACCACCTCCCCGACTGCTCTCTCTCAACAGACCTCATAGCGGGATTCTGCACAGAGACCGAAGAGGACCACGCAGACACGCTATCGCTGATGCGCGAGGTGGGATACGACTCGGCATTTATGTTCAAATACTCCGAGCGCAGAGGCACCAAAGCATCACGCCACATGCCCGACGACATCCCCGAAGAGGTGAAGACAGCACGCCTGACAGAGATCATCAACCTCCAGAACGAGCTCTCCGCTGAAAGCAACGCCCGCGATGTGGGTAAGACATTCGAGGTACTCGTAGAGGGACGCTCCAAACGTAGCGAAGCACAACTCTGCGGCCGTACATCGCAGAACAAAATGGTGGTATTCAACACCAAAGAGGGAGTGAAACCCTGCGACTATGTGATGGTAAAAATCACCGCAAGCAGCAGCGCGACACTACTTGGCGAACTCGTAGAGTAGATTTTTAGATTTGCCGCTTTTTTTCTCCACTTTTTGTAAAAAGCGGAACCAAAAAACTTTGTCGCTTTTTGTAAAAAGCTCCGCAAAAACTTTTAAACATTTAGTTTGCGGGATTAGGAATAACTTGTAGTTATTACAAACAAAAGAGAGATATGTTCTGCTCAAATAAATTTGGCAGCCTCATATCTCTCT
>JAGBTK010000039.1 GCA_017631375.1 Tidjanibacter sp.
GAGAGTCAAAGAGAGTCAAAGGGAAATTTTCAAAAACCAATTAGACTTTTTTTATAATAGTTAGGTTTTTCGGGTTTAGGGATTACCATCGTAGAGGGTACAAATGAAATAGAGAATAGGGCTTGCCAAGTTTACTTGAACATAGCCCTATTCTCTATTTTGTTTGTAATAGCTATAAGCTATTCCTAAATCCGCAAACTAATAGTACAAAAGTTTTTGGTTCCGCTTTTTACAAAAAGCGGAGAAATCTAAAAAAGCTACTTCTTCAGTGCAGCCATACGCTCGCGGATAGCCTCCAGTTTAGCCTCAGCGTCGCGTTTCTTGTTACGCTCGGTCTGGACTACTGCCTCGGGTGCGTTTTGCACGAATCGCTCGTTGGAGAGCTTACCCATTACGGTGCGGAGGAATCCCTCGTAGTATTTTTCCTCTGCTGCGAGTTTCTCGAGCTCTGCCTCCACATCGATACTCTCGCTCATGGGCACGAAGTACTGTGTTGTCTTTACGATGAACGCCTGCGCTGTGGGGTCTTTCTCCTCTACCACGGTTACCGATGCGAGGTTTGCCATCTTTGTCAGTACGGCTACCAGCTCTGCGGGGTAGTTCTCGTCCGCTATCACTTTGAGTTCCAACGCCTCTTTCTGAGGAGTGTTGGACTGCTTGCGCACGTTACGCACGGCGGTCACAGCCTCCTGTACGAGTTCCATACGCGCCAGAAGTTCGGGCTTCTGCTCGCCTGCCACAGCACGATGTGCCACGGTGATGCTCTCGCCAGCCTCGCGGGGCAATACGCGCTGCCACAACTCCTCGGTCACGAAGGGGATGAATGGGTGGAGTGTGCGGAGCAGCTTGTCGAAGAATGTGCGGGTTGCTGCGATTGTCGCGCTGTCGATGGGAGAGCCGTATGCGGGCTTCACCATCTCCAGGTACCAACCCGAGAAGTCGTCCCAGAAGAGCTTGTAGGCGGTCATCATCGCGTCGGAGATGCGGTATGCCTCGAAGTGATCGTCAATCTCGGCAAGGGTGCGCGAGAGGAGAGCGTCAAACCACTCCACCGACAGACGGTTGTTCTCGCTCTGAGCGAGAGCCTCGTCTACCTTCCAACCCTCGATAAGCTTGAAGGCGTTCCAAATCTTGTTACCGAAGTTACGGCCCTGCTCGCAGAGGGCCTCGTCGAACATGATATCGTTACCTGCCGAGGTGCTGAGCAACATTGCTGCACGCACACCATCGGCACCATAGGTAGCAATCAGATCCAGCGGGTCGGGCGAGTTGCCGAGCTGCTTACTCATCTTGCGACCAATCTTGTCGCGCACGATACCTGTGAAATATACATTGCGGAAGGGCACCTCATTGCGGTACTCCTCGCCTGCCATAATCATACGAGCCACCCAGAAGAAGATGATATCGGGACCGGTCACCAGATCGTTGGTGGGATAGTAGTAGTTCACCTCCTCGTTGTCGGGGTTGGTGATACCGCCAAATACGCTGATGGGCCAGAGCCACGAGCTGAACCAGGTGTCGAGCACGTCATCGTCCTGACGCAGGTCGCTCATCTGCAACTCGTTGTTGCCACTCTTTGCGCGTGCCAACTCGAGTGCCTCCTCGGCTGTCTCAGCTACCACATAGCCACCTGCGGGGAGGAAGTATGCGGGGATACGGTGACCCCACCAGAGCTGACGCGAGATACACCAATCCTTGATGTTCTCCATCCAGTGACGATAGGTATTCTTGAACTTGGCGGGCACAAACTTAATCGAGTCGTTCATCACAACCTCCAACGCGGGCTTTGCCAGCTCCTCCATACGCAGGAACCACTGCATCGAGAGCTTAGGCTCAATAGGCACATTGGTACGCTCCGAGTAACCGACATTGTTGGTGTATGCCTCGGTCTTCTCCAAGAGGCCAGCCTCGGCAAGATCTTTCTCAATCTGGTCGCGGAGCACGAAACGATCCATACCGACATACATACCCACGCGGTCGTTGATGGTGCCGTCGGGGTTGAAGATATCAATGCTCTCCAAGCCGTACTTCTCGCCGAGCATATAGTCGTTCACATCGTGCGCGGGGGTAACCTTCAGAGCACCTGTACCGAACTCGATATCGACATACTCATCGCGGATTACGGGCACCGAGCGACCCACCAGAGGCACGATTACTCGCTTGCCCTCCAAGTCGGCATAGCGGGGATCGTTGGGATTCACGCAGAGAGCAGTATCGCCCAGAATGGTCTCGGGACGGGTGGTTGCTACAATCACATAGCGACCCTCCTCGCCCTCCACCTGATAGCGGAGGTAGTAGAGTTTACCCTGACTCTCGCGATAGATCACCTCCTCATCCGAGAGGGCAGTCTGCGCTGCGGGGTCCCAGTGTACCATACGCACACCACGATATATCTTGCCCTTGTTGAAGAGATCAACAAAGACTTTAATTACACTCTTCGAACGCTCATCGTCCATGGTGAAGCAGGTGCGCTCCCAGTCGCACGAAGCACCGAGCTTGCGCAGCTGACGCAGGATGACACCACCAAACTCCTCCTTCCACTGCCAAGCGTGCTGCAAGAACTCCTCACGGGTAAGGCTGCTCTTGTCGATACCCTGCTCTTTCAGGCGTGCCACAACCTTCGCCTCGGTTGCAATCGAAGCGTGGTCGGTGCCGGGCACCCAGCAGGCATTCTTACCCGACATACGGGCACGACGCACCAACACATCCTGTAAAGTGTTGTTGAGCATATGGCCCATATGGAGCATACCGGTCACATTGGGTGGCGGAATTACGATTGTATAAGGTTCGCGCTCATCAGGCTCCGAGTGGAAGAAGTTGTTTTCAATCCAATACTCGTACCATTTATCCTCAATCTGTTGAGGTACATATTTGTCGCAGTTTTCCATAGTCTTCAGAGAAAGTTGCATTTATTTTGTAATCAATTGGGGCAAAGATAGTGTTTTTTTTGCACCTATTATACACAAGTTGTTAATAAAGTGATAATTGTTTTTCACTTTTAGGGCACTTTTGACAGGATAAAAGCGTTATATTTGTGCGCTAATTTGAGATAATGCGCCATTATAAGGTGCAAAGCAATTGAAAACTATGAGTAAGAAAGATATAGAAGTAGATATTGTAGCAGGAATCTCCGATATGGTCGATGGTGGTCAGCAGGTTATTCCTATCGTGTCGGGCGATGAGGAGGAGCTCATCGAGAGCGTTACCGTGCCTGATATTATCCCTGTGCTCACCCTGCGCAGTTCGGTACTCTTCCCCGGGGCAATCACCCCCATCACAGTAGGTCGCGACAAGTCGATGAAACTTGTGCGCGAGGTGGAGCGTAGCGGCGGACTACTGGGCGCAGTGTTGCAGAAGGATGCACGCGTGGAGCACCCCACAGCCGAGGATATGTATCTGGTGGGTACAGCAGCACGCATCCTCAAAATCCTTGAGATGCCCAATGGCAACCTCACCGTTATCCTCCACGGTTTGGAGAAGATTGAGGTTGTCGAGTATCTCTCCACCGAGCCCTATTTTACCGCTAAGGTAAAGTCGCTCAGAGATATAGCCCCAGATGGCGACAATGTGGAGTTCAGCGCATTGGTTGACTCGATTCGCGATGTTGCACTCAACATCATCGAGATTTCGCCCAATATGCCTAAGGAGGCATCGTTTGCGATAAAGAATATCGACTCGCGTCGCAGTATGATTAACTTCATCTGCTCCAACCTCGACCTTTCGGACGCCGACCGTCAACACCTGTTGGAGGCTCCCGGTCTGTTGGCTCGCTCGCGTCGCCTGCTCGAGATTCTGATTCGCGAGCAGCAACTCGTGGAACTCAAAAACCGTATTCAGTCTAAGGTAAAACAGGATATCGACCAGCAGCAGAAGGAGTACTTCCTCCAACAGCAGATTCGCACAATCCAGGAGGAGTTGGGCGACAATGGCGAGGAGGCAGAGATTGCCAAGATGCGCGAGAAGGCCGCAAAGAAGAAGTGGCCCGAGGCGGTAGGCAAGACCTTCGAGAAGGAGTTGTCGAAGTGCGAGCGACTCAACCCCGCCGTGGCTGAGTACTCGGTGCAGATGACCTATCTGCAACTGATGCTCGACCTGCCCTGGGACGAGTGCACCACCGATAACCTCGACCTCAATCGCGCCAAAGAGCAGCTCGACAAAGACCACTACGGCTTGGAGGAGGTCAAGGAGCGTATCTTGGAGCACTTGGCGGTCATCAAGCTGAAGGGCGATATGAAATCCCCCATCATCTGCCTCTACGGCCCTCCGGGAGTTGGTAAGACCTCGCTCGGCAAGTCGGTGGCAGAGGCATTGGGTCGTAAGTTCGGCCGTATCTCGCTCGGTGGTCTGAGCGACGAGGCCGAGATTCGCGGTCACCGCCGCACCTATATCGGTGCTATGCCTGGTCGTATCATCCAGACAATCAAGCGTTGCGAGTCGTCGAACCCTGTTATTATCCTCGACGAGGTGGACAAGGTGAGCGTGGGCACACACGGCGACCCCGCATCGGCACTCTTGGAGGTACTCGACCCCGAGCAGAACACCACATTCCACGACAACTATCTGGATACCGAGTACGACCTCTCGAAGGTACTCTTTATAGCGACTGCCAACAACATCTCCGCTATCAATCCCGCACTGCGCGACCGTATGGAGATGATTAATATCCCCGGCTACCTGCTCGAGGAGAAGATTGAGATTGCCGAGCGTCACTTGGTGCGCAAGCAGATGGAGATGCACGGTCTGCCCGAGGGCAGCCTCACCATCAGCCCCGAGGTTATGGAGAAGGTGATCTCCGAATATACCCGCGAGGCGGGCGTGCGCTCGCTTGACAAGGCCATTGCAAAAATCGCTCGCCGCAGGGCTAAGCAGATTGGCTTTGAGATGGAGTACCAGCCCGAGATTTCAGCAGCCGATGTAGAGGATATTCTGGGTGTTCCCCGCTTCCAGAAGGATACCTACGAGGTGGGCGGTATGACAGGTGTTGTTACCGGATTGGCCTGGACAGAGGTTGGTGGCGACATTCTCTATATCGAGTCGGTGCTCACCCCCGGCAAGGGTATTGTGAGCCTCACCGGTAATCTGGGCGATGTGATGAAGGAGTCGGCAACCATTGCCGTGGAGTGGGTTAAGGCTCACCACGCAAGCCTCGGCATCGATGCCTCGATCTTTGAGAAACACGACATCAACATCCACGTTCCCGAAGGCGCAATTCCTAAGGACGGACCGAGTGCAGGTATCACTATGCTCACCTCGATTGTCAGCACCCTGACAGGCAAGAGAGTCAAGGAGCGTATTGCAATGACGGGCGAGACCACACTGCGCGGTCGCGTGATGCCCGTAGGCGGTATCAAGGAGAAGATTCTGGCGGCCAAACGAGCAGGTATCAACGAGATTATCCTCTGCGAGGACAACCGCAAGGATATTATCGATATCAAGGAGGACTACACCAAGGGTATGACCTTCCACTATGTTAAGCATAACGATGAGGTTTTGTCATTGGCATTAGAGTAATGCCAATGACAATTCAAAATTCAAAATTTGATAAAAAAAGAGAGCAATTCGATATTGCTCTCTTTTTTATGGGAGTGATGGGAGATTTGGGAATTATGAGAATTATGAGATAACCAATAAGACTCTTTGTAAAACAATTAAGTTTTTCGGGTTTAGGGGATACCCTCGTAGAGGGTACGATGGAAAATAGATATAGGGAAGCCAAGTTTACTTGAACTTCCCTATATCTATTTTTTATCGTAATAACTACAAGTTATTCCTAAATCCGCAAACTAAATGTTTAAAAGTTTTTTGGTGCCGCTTTTTTACAAAAAAGGGGCAAAAAGTTTTTTACAAAAAGCGACAAAACAATCCTTTCAGGAACCCAAATCCGTAGCCGTAGAGTTGTGTAAAGCAGGCGGGGATGGCCATCAAGGCTACGGGGAGTGATTTCTCGCGCAGCAGTGCGTCGAACAGCCACGCGAGGGCTACTATGCCTATCGGCAGCAACCACCACCCACACCAGAGGATTGCCAATATCAGACACACCACCGATCCTGCGGTGAATGCTGCGGGGAGGAGGTGAACTATTTTCAGTGTTCCTGGATGGCGTTTGGTGAGTACTATGCGTGCCTCGCCGGAGTGTGCCACCTGTCGGAAGAATCCGCACAGGTTTGTGCGACGCTTGTGGCACACCTCTGCTCCGCGGAGCAGTATTGCTCGTGTGCCGGTACGGGTTATGCGATAGCTGAAATCGACATCCTCGCCATAGCGCATACCCTCGTCAAAGCCTCCTACGGCCTCGAATAGCGAGCGAGCAACTCCCATATTGAAACTGCGTGGATAGAACTTATCCATCTTCTCTCCCCCACCTCGTATGCCACCTGTTGTAAGGGGCGAGGTCATCGCATAGCTCACCGCACGCTGCATCACCGAGAAGTCGGCTGAGGCGCGGTCTGCCCCACCCCAGAAGGGAGCGTCGGTGGCAAGCACTGTGTCGAGATAGGCGGGCGAGAGTGTTGTGTCGGAGTCGAGGAATACCAGCATCTCGGCCGAGGTTTGTCGCGCACCAAAATTACGCGCTGAGGAGGGACCGCCGTTGGGCTGGGTGACATATTTGATGGGGAGTCGGGCTGAGTACTCGGCCACAACACCTTCCGAGCTCTCTGACGAGCCATCCTCAACAATCACCACCTCCCACTCTTCGGAGTGTGAGCCACACGCCACCATCGAGGCAAGCAACTCGCGCACCTCTTGTGGTCGATTGTAAACGGGGATTATAAAGGCGACTCTTTTGGACATACAATTTTCTTTTACCCGCAATGAGGTTGTGTACTGAAAATGTATAAAAATATGAAAAACTACTCTTGCGAGAGCTCTATAAGTTGTTCGCGGTAGGCGGCAAGGATTCGCGACTTGGAGATAAAGCCCAAGTAGTGGTAATCCTTGTCAACCACGGGCAACATCCACGCCTGCGACGACTCGAATTTGTCGAGCACGCCTGTGATAGACTCTTTGCGCTGAATTACATCAGGGGGAGGTATCATATATTGATCGGCGGTGTTGCCATGTTTCTCGGGACGGAACATGTGCGCGCGCAGGTCGTCGAGCTGAACAACGCCTTTGAGCACCCCATTGTCGTCGAGCACGGGGAAGATATTACGACGCTTGTGCGCTATGTGATCGAGCAGTTCGCGCAGTGTGGTATTCTCGCTGATGGGCGTAAAGTCGGTCTCCATCAACTTCTCAAGATTGAGGAAGACAAGCACCGAACGGTCTTTGTTGTGTGTCAGCAGCTCGTTACGCTTGCGCAGCGACTTGGTGTAGATCGAGTCGGGATCCATATAGTAGGAGATGGCAAACGAGATGGATGCCACCAACATCAGAGGCACAAAGAGTTCGTAACCGTTTGATAACTCGGCAATAAGGAAGATGGAGGTGAGCGGTGCTTTCATCACACCTGCCATCACACCTGCCATACCGACCAGCGAGAAGCTGAGGATGGGGAGATCCATACCGAGCCAGGTGTTCGAGGCAAAGGCCATCGTACCACCGAGGAAGGCACCCACGAATAGCGAAGGCGCAAAGGTACCACCCACACCACCGGCTGCATTGGTAACCGCCATAGCGATAACCTTGAAGAACATAATGGCGGTGAGATAAATGATAATCACCCAGTCGATATCGCGGAATTTGTAGAGCAGCGAGTTATTGAAGAGGGTATCCGTGTCGCCGTGCATCAGCGAGGTGAATGCCCCGTAGCCCTCACCATAGAGTGGCGGGAAGAGGAATACCAAAACGCCCAGCACAAGACCACCATAGAGCCACTTTTTGCGCTGCCTGCCCAATGCGGAGATACGGTCGCGCACCTTGCCGTTGAAGGTGGTGAAGTAGTTCGCCATAAGGCCTCCCATACCTCCAAGCAGAAGATACATAGGCAGATGCGCAAGATTAAAAGTACCCGTCACATCTACCGCAAGGATAGGATCGAAGCCTTTGAGGAAGAATACGAGGGTTGTCGAGGTCACGGCCGAGATGATCAGAGGCACGATAGCGTTCATCGTGATATCGAGCATCAGAATCTCCATCACAAAGATAACGCCCGTGATAGGTGCCTTGAAGATTGCCGCAAGTGCTGCCGCCACACCGCAACTGAGCATCAGTGTTATGTTGCGGTAGTTGAGCTTCATTATACGGCCGATATTTGAGCCGATGGCTGCACCCGTCAGCACGATAGGTGCCTCAGGACCTACCGAACCACCAAAACCGATGGTCATAGCACCACCCACAACAGAGGAGTAGCAGTTGTGTGGCTTGATAATCGAGCCTCGCTTACTCATCGCATAGAGCACCTTGGTAACGCCCTCGGAGATATCGTCCTGAATGATATATTTGACAAAGATAGAGGCTACGATGATACCAAACGCAGGATAGACCAGATAGAGCCAGCCCGCCTTCGATACGGGAAACCAACTTGTCAGGATATGCTCCACGCCACCTAAGAGCCACTGGAAGAAGAATGTGGCAAGACCGGCAATGATACCTACCACAACGGCAAGCAACATCATAAGCTGACGCTCCGACAGACGCTCTGTCAGCAGCATCAACCTCGTCAGCAACTTATTTACTGTCTCCCTGATCATTCTCTATGCAGACTGCGTGAAATGGTGTTGCGTTTACTCTCAGCGTTAGCGACGAGGATTAGAAGTGGTGAATACCCATAATCTCGCGCACCTCGCGCAAGGTCTTGTCAGCACTCTCACGCGCACGCTCCGCACCCTCGCGAGTCACTTTGTGGAGGTATGCATCATCAGCTGCAATAGCCTCAATACGCTCACGGATAGGGGTGATGGTCTTAATCAGATCCTCAGCTAGCTGCTTCTTTAAATCGCCATAGCGAATCTCGCAAGTAGCATATTTCTCCTTGAAGAAGTCGATTGTCGATTGCTCGCTGACTGCGTTCATAATGGTAAAGATATTGGCGATAGGCTCGCTGATGGGCGAATTAGGCTCCTGAGGACCTGCATCGGTCACAGCGCGCATCACTTTCTTGCGAATCACATCGTCGGGATCGGAGAGATAGATACCGTTACCCTCGCTCTTACCCATCTTGCCCGAACCATCCAGACCGGGGATCTTCACCAGATCCTGACCGAAGTTGTAGGGCACACTCTCGGGGAAGTACTCCACACCATAGATGGTATTGAAACGACGCGCGAAACGACGAGTAAGCTCCAAGTGCTGCTCCTGATCCTTACCAACAGGCACAAAATCAGCGCGGTGCAAGAGGATGTCGGCAGCCATCAGCACGGGATAAGTGAGCAGACCTGCATTTACATTCTCGGGGTTCTTACGCACCTTGTCCTTGAACGATGCGGTACGCTCCAGCTCACCGATGTAGGCGTGCATACTGAGCAGGAGCGACAACTCAGCCACCTGAGGCACATCGCTCTGCACATAGATAGTTGCAGCCTCGGGATCGATACCTGCTGCGAGATACTCCGCAAGGATCTGACGCACATTGCCGTGGAGAGCCTTGGGGTCGGGGTGTGTGGTGAGGGAGTGGTAGTCGGCAATAAAGAAGTAGCACTGCTGATCGTGCTGCATCTTTACAAAGTTACGCAATGCGCCAAAATAGTTGCCCAAGTGGAGTTTACCTGTCGAGCGAATACCACTGACCACCGTCTTTCTCATACTCTTTTCCATATATTTTTCGTTTATTAATTATTATCTACTCTTATGGCTGAGTTCAAATGCATAGCCATATTAAATGCAAAAATAAATCTTTTCTTGGGAAAATCGCCAACAAAAGAGTACTTTTGCACACGATTAATCAGTTATAAAGCAAATTTGTAACAAAACAGGCCGATGAAAACATACCTGCGCCTCCTCGGGTTTGCCAAACCTCTGGAGAAATATGCAATCCCATACTTCTTCTACACCCTCTTCTATGCGGTGTTCAACCTGATGAACTTTATGCTCATCATCCCGATTCTCAGCACCCTCTTTGGTGGTGAGGCGGCAATGGCTCCCGTGCGCGAGATGCCCGCTTTGGAGTTCTCCACCGAGTGGCTTGAAGGGTCGATTCGCTATCTGATCTATCTGATCTATGGCGAGAGCTATGAGATTCTGGATGTGCTGACAATGCTCGCAATCATCATCGCCACCTCGGCACTGCTGAGCAACACTTTCCGCTACCTCGGTCAGCGCACGGTGGAGAATATGAAGATCCGCGCACTACAACGCCTTCGTAATCAAACATATAACAATGTGATGCGCCTCAATGTTGGTTACTTCACCAACGAGCGCAAAGGCGATATCGTATCGCGCATTATGGCCGATGTGCAGGTTGTGCGTTTCTGCATCACCAACACCCTGCAAGTAGCCTTCCGCGAGCCCTTCCTCATCCTCAGCTACTTTATCGGTATGATTGCCATTTCGTGGAAGCTCACAATCTTCACCCTGATATATCTCCCCATCGTGGGTCTTATCATTGGTCGAATTGTCAAGAAGTTACGCAAACCGGCACTCACCGCTCAGGAACAGTTTGGCGAGCTTACCTCCGTACTTGACGAGTCGATTGCGGGTGTTAAGGTGGTCAAGGGCTACGGCGGCGAGGAGTTCTTCGGCAGCCGTTTTGCACGCATCAACAAGGCCTACTCGGATGTATCGCGCAAGATGATGTATCGTCAGCAGCTCGCCTCGCCTATGAGCGAATTTCTCGGTATTCTCGCAGCGGCAGGTCTGATGGTAGCAGGTGGTCTGCTTGTTGTGGGTGGTAGCCTGGATGCGAGCGGCTTCCTCGCCTATATCGGCATCTTCTCGCAGGTAACACGCCCCATCCGTCAATTCACAGATGCATTCGCCAATATCAATCAGGGTATTGCAGCAGGCGAGCGCGTGCTTGCACTCCTCGACTCCAAAAACCCCATCACCGAGAAGCCAGACGCAATAGATCTGACCGACTTTAAGGAGTCGATCGAGTTCCGAAATGTAAGTTTTGCCTACGAGGAGCGCGAGGTGCTGAGCGGTGTGAGCTTCACCATCCGCAAAGGCGAGACAGTAGCACTTGTCGGTCCCTCGGGTGGCGGTAAATCGACCATCTCCGACCTTATCCCCAGATTCTACGATGTAACTGCCGGTGAGATACTTATCGATGGCAGAAACATCAAAGATTATACCCTTTCGTCTTTGCGCGAGAAGTTCGGTATGGTGTCGCAGGAAACCATTCTGTTCAACGATACCATTGAGAATAACATTCTGCTTGGCGATCTGAACGCCTCACACGAGGAAGTTGTGGCAGCCGCAAAGGTGGCAAATGCCGACGGCTTTATTGTGGAGACACCTGAAGGCTATAATACCAACATCGGCGATCGCGGCTCAAAACTTTCGGGCGGTCAGCGACAGAGATTGAGCATCGCCCGTGCAGTGCTTAAAAACCCCGAGATTCTGATCCTTGACGAGGCTACATCGGCACTCGACACTGAGAGCGAGCAGCTCGTGCAGACAGCTCTTGACAAGTTGCAGAGCGGTCGCACCTCACTGGTTATCGCCCACCGCCTGAGCACTATCCATAATGCCAATAAAATTGTGGTTATCGATGCCGGTCGCGTAGCCGAGCAGGGCACCCACGACGAATTGATGGCAAAGAGCGGAATCTATGCCAAACTAATCGAGATGCAACAAGTGTAATTCAGTGTCGCTTTTTATTTCGAGCCTTTTTGTAAAAAGGCTCCCCAAAAACTTTTGTACTATTGAGTTTGCGGATTTAGGAATAACTTAGCAGTTATTACAACGATAAATAGAGCAGTGATTAGTTCAAGCAAGCTTGACTATCACCGCTCTATTTCTCATTGTACCATCTACGATGGTATCCCCTAAACCCGAAAAAACCCAATTGCTACACAAAGAGTCTTATTGGCTATCCCATAATTCCTATAACTCCCATCACTCCCACAAACAACAACCGAGAGATATTCGATATATCTCTCGGTTGTACAATTTTGAATCTTGAATTTTGAATTAAAAAGTCATATTGGCTGAGGGATTTTTGCGCATCGTGCGGCAAGACAAAGCGGAGTTTACTCTAAGTAAATGAGCATTTGGCTTGCAAGGGATGTGCAAAAAGCACCAGCCAGATGGCTTTTTTAGATGTTGGGTTCTTCAAGACCATAACCACGTTTCTTGTCAGTGCGCTTGAGAATGATCGAAACCACCAACGAAAGCACTGCAAATCCCGAGAATACAATCATCGGGAGGGTGTAGTCGTAGAGATTACCACCTGCAGTAGTCTTGCCAACGATGCAGAACTTGTCGAGGATACCGCCAATCAAGAAGGGCACGCCCCAAAGACCGATATTCTGAATGAAGAAGATCAGCGCGTATGCGGTACCGAGCTGGTAGGTGGGGAAAATTTTAGTCACCGAAGGCCACATTGCCGAAGGAACGAGCGAGAATGCTACGCCAAGTACAATCATCAGCACCACAGCCATCCAGGTTGCGTGAAGCGAGGGGATAGAGTAGAGGAGGTGAACACCAATCAACATACCCGAACCAAGCATCATAAACGATGCAGCCTTACCCTTCTTATCGACCATACCACCAAACAGGGGGGTCAGGATCAGCGCACCGAGTGCGGGCAGACCTGCGATAGTACCTGCCGCAGCCTCAGCCATACCATATTTAAGGATGAAGAACTCTGTTGCGAACTTCTGGAAGGGGAATACACAGGAGTAGAAGAGCACGCAGAGGATTGCAATAAGCCAGAAACCACGGTTTTTGAGAATTGCAACCACATCACTGAACGAGAACTTCTCCTCATCCTCCTCCGAGGTAGCCTCACCGCTCTCAGCAATCTGCTTGTCGAGTTTCTTGTCCATCGACGAGAATACCACAAAGGCAACCAGACCACCAATCAGCAATACCAGACCTACGAGCAGAGGGGTCGAAAGACCCGAGTTGCGAGCAACAGGAATAGCCAGCGAGTAGGCAGCCTGCGAGCCGATACGAGCGAGTGCCACCTGTACACCCATAGCAGTTGCTACCTCCTTGCCCTTGAACCACTTAGCAATAATCTTGGTAACGGTAATACCTGCCACCTCTGCACCCACACCAAACACGGAGTAACCCGCAGCAGCAACAAACACATTGGTCTTGTAGCCGAGGAAGGTACCCTCAGCACCTGCCAGCTTGGTGATAGCAAAGTACTCCACAGCAGTACCCACAACCATCAGCACGGCAGAGAGCTTACCAGTAAAGCGCACACCAAACTTATCGAGGATAAAGCCACCCCAGATAAGCATCAGCAGGAATACATTCAAGAAACTGTAAGCACCGGCAAAGAAGCCAAACTCGGGGCTTGTCCAGCCGAGATCGGTCTCAAGCATAGTCTTGAGAGGTGCCATAATGTCGTTGACAAAGTAGGCAGCCATCATAGTAAAGGCCACCACGGCAAGCGCGCCCCAGCGTGCGGCTACCGAGTCATTCAGACGTTTTGTAATTTTTTCACTCATTTTTTCTTCATTTATTTAGTTTGCTATTCAGAGTCTTTCTCATTTTCTGCTACTCCTCTATCGAGTAGCGGCGGAGCACTGCGTATGCATCCAAAATGCCTAGCTCACCCGCCTTGCTCACATCCAAGCACCCCTTGCGGGTATCCTTCATATAGATCTGGACAAGTCCTCGGTTGAAGTATGCTTCGGCAAATGTCGGGTTGAGTTCAATAGCGCGCGAATAGTCCTCGTATGCTGCCGGGAAATCACCCGAAAGCGCATAAAGGCAGGCGCGGTTATAGTATATGTGTGCCCATTCGGGGTAGAGTTTTGCTGCTTTATTCAGGTCGGCAATCGCCTCGTCATAGTTGTAGCTGCGCGAAGAGTTGTGGAGGCGCGCCACAGGGTCGCTCTCAATAGCCACGCGCTGGTAACTATTGTCAATCGAGGAGATAAACTCAATCATCTCCGCACGCGTTGTTGCGCGGTTGAAGTAGAGGAAGGGGTTGGAGGGATTGGACTCAATTGCTGCGGTGTAGAGATTTACCGAACTTGTATATTGACGGATAAGTGTCTGAGTAACACCTCGTTTGAACAGAGTCTGCCAATCAAAGTCATCCGCCAGCGAGCGATCAAGCACTATAAGTGAATCGGCAACCAGATCGGTATTCTCGGTGGTGAGCCTTAGGCCGAAGGGTGCCATCTGCGCCAGGAACTCCTCTGCCTGCTCGGGGCGGTAGCGTTGCGGGTCGAGGTTCTGCGCCTCGTCCTTGCGGATAGTGAAGCGGAACATTGGTCGGAGAGTTATGTTCTCGCCCTCGTCGGAAGCACGCTCAAAGGAGCTGCCCGAGAACTTGGTGTCGAAGGCAAGCAGTGCATTGAACTTACGCGAGGTGTCCGCATAAATCGAGAAGGTGCTGTCGGTCAGCTTACTACGATACTCGGCAATTTTGCGCTCGGCAGTCATACGGTCTTCGCGCGCACCGCGCTCATCGCGCAGCATAGTCTTAATACCCGAGCGATTGATATAGGCATTTGCAAAGTCGGGATAGAGCTCAATTGCGCGGTTGTAGTCGGCAAGCGACGACTCGTAGTCACCCAGAATAGTGTACAATCCTGCACGGTTATAATAGACAAGCACATTGCCTGTAAGATACTCGGTCACCTTGTTGTAGTCATCGAGTGCGCGGTTGTAGTCGCCGATATTGGTACGCAGAATCGCGCGGTTGAAGTAGGCAATGGCGGAGTGGGGATCGAGTTCGATTACCTTGTCAAAGTCAGCCATAGCCTCCATCGGGCGATTGAGGTTGTTGTAGGTGAGCGCACGGTTGAAGTAGGGGATGATGTAGGTCGAGTCGTAGCGAATCGCCATATTGAAGTCGGCAAGTGCCTCATCGTAGCGTCGTTCGTTCATCAGGAGCGAGCCTCGTGCCGCATAGCTCACCGGATACTCACGATTGGTGCGCACCGCCTTGTCGAAATCCTCGTGTGCTTTGAGGGTATCCTGAAGATAGAGATAGGCGGTGCCTCGGTTGATATAGGCATCGGCCACAAGGCTCTCAAAGCGGATATACATATCAAAGTCGGCTATTGCCTTCTCAAATTGCTGACTTTGGAGGTAGGTCACACCACGGCTGTAATACGGGCCGGCAATATCGGGGCGCAGGTCAATCGCCTCGGCAAAGTCGTTGAGCGCATCATCATAGTTGCCAAGTGTAGCGCGAGTGATTGCTCGATACTGGTAGGCGGTGGTATATACGGGATTGAGCGCGATAGCAGAGGTGAAATCGGCCTCAGCACCGAGCAGATCGTCAAGATTGTACTTGGCAATACCGCGCAGGAAGTAGGCCTCATACGCCTTGGGGTCAAAGCGGAGGAGGACATTGAGGGTCTCGATAGCCTCGCGATAACGGTTGTCGATAAGGTACTCACGGCCCACATAGTAGAAGAACTGCTTATTATACTGCGAGTATGCCTCGTTGATAAAGAGTCCGAAAGCAAGCGTGAGTGCCAATAAAAATTTGCGCATAAAATTCCAATTTCAGTGTGCGAAGGTACAAAAAAAATATGAGTCTGCCATTAAAACGCCACACTTAGGCGCGATAGTACATATTTCGGCCGTCAAAAGAGCCCTCGGAGAGCCTCTACACAGCCTTCGCTAACAAAAAAGTCTGATTTTGTTATATGATTAACAAAAAATAGCTATATTTACACCCCAATATATACACACGCGCGCGTAATGCCTTGTGTTACGACACGCAAAATTAGAGTAAAAAGCGAACAAAAACTTAAACAATTATAGCAAAATGAAGAAGTTGTTACTACAAGTTATGGCGGTAGCACTGCTCCTCAACCTTACCAACTCGGCAAGCGCACAGAGCAAGCGTTACACAGCCGTATTCTACAACATCGAGAATGTCTTTGACACCATCAACGACCCCACAATCAACGACGAGGAGTTCCTCCCCGACGGCATCAAGAATTGGACAGGTGTCAAGTATTGGAAAAAGATGGAGAACATCGAGCGAGCACTCTACAACCTCTCGGGCGAGTGCAAGGCATTCCCCACCGTTATCGGTGTGTCGGAGATTGAGAATCGCAATGTGCTCGAAGATATCGCATCGCTGCCTAAACTCGCGCCTGCAGGGTATCAGATCGTTCACTACGATGGTCCAGATGCGCGTGGCGTGGATTGCGCCTTCTTCTATCGTCCCGACCAATTCACCCTGCTCGACAGCTCGTCGGAGCGCGTGGTGATTGAGGGCGAGCCCGACTTCCGCACTCGCGACATCCTCACTATGACAGGTCTTATTGAGGGCGAGGAGTTCCTCTTCATCGTATCGCACTGGCCCTCGCGTCGTAATGGTCAGGCCTCCTCGACACACCTGCGCGAAGGTGTAGCAGCTCAGATCCGCGGCATCATTGACGCTCGTCGTGCAGAGAACCCCGATCTCAAAGCGGTAGTTATGGGTGACTTCAACGATGACCCCAAGGACAAGAGCATAGCGGAGATTCTGGGTGGCAAACGCAGAGTGAAAGATCTGGAGAAGGGCGATATGTTCAACCCCTTCTACCAGATGCATCAGGACGGTCACGGCTCACTCGCCTATCGCGATGCGTGGAATCTCTTTGACAATATCGTGGTCAGCGACAACCTCGTAACCGACGGCAAGGGCAAGCTCCACCTCGTGAGTGCCGAGAAGAGCAAGTACCTCGGCAATATCTTCAACCGCTCCTTCCTCTTGCAGCAGGAGGGACAGTATCGTGGTTACCCCTTGCGTACCTATGTTGGCAATGCCTTCCAGGATGGTTACAGCGACCACCTCCCCGTATTTATCTTCTTCCAGAAGTAGGGGCTGCCGACCAAAGTAAAAATAGATAGAAAACAGAAATAGGACAAAAATGAAGAAATTTTTAATGCTTATGCTCCTTCTGCCCTTGACAGCTATGGCTGCGCTGGCACAGGAGGGCGGTATTCGCGGTAAGGTTGTTTCGCGTGTTGGTCGCGAGCCCGTTGATGCTGCCAAAGTAATTCTCGATGTCACCCCACAGCGTGTTACCTATACCAATGCTGAGGGTATCTTTGAGTTTACAGGTATTCCCTATGGTACAGTACGCCTGCAGGTAGAGGCTGCCGACTTCCAACCCACCTCTATCAATGTGAAGGTCGATGTGGAGATGAAGGATGTTAATTACATCACTCTGAGTGCTGCTTCGATGTCGGGCGAGATTGATGATGCCTTCTTTGTGGAGTTTGACAGCGAGACCTTTGAGGGTCAATCTACCCCCTCGTCGCTTGCCTCCTCGTCGGATGTATTCTCAAGTGTGGCAGGCTACAAGTTCGGTCAGTTGCGCTTTATGCCTCGCGGTATGGCATCGAACACCGAGAGCGTATATCTCAATGGTGTCTATATGAACGACGCGGTGAGCGGTAACGCTGCCTGGTCGCTGTGGACAGGTCTGAACGAGGCTACCCGCAACCAGGATGTGTTTGAGAATGTGAGTGCTTCGACCGTAGGTCTGGGCGGTATGAATGGTACTACCAACATCCTCGCTCGTGCCTCGAAGATGCGTCAGGGTATGCGCGCAAGTATTGTCTCGGCAAATGGTCAGTATCGCAACCGATTGATGTTCACCTACACCTCGGGTATGCAGGACAATGGCTGGGCTTACGCATTCTCCGCTTCGGCTCGTCTGGGCGGCAATGACTTTGTGGAGGGTCTGGACTACAATGCTTACGGCTACTTCGGCTCGATTGAAAAGAAGTTTAACGACCGCCACCAATTGGCTCTGACCGTATTTGGTGTTCCTACTCAGCGTGGCGCGCAGATGGCTGCAACTCAGGAGGCTAATGAGCTTACCAGCTCCAACTATTACAATCCCAATGTGGGTAAGCAGAACGGCAAACTGCGCAATGTGCGTACCCGTGAGTACCACGAGCCCGTAGCAATGATCAATCACTACTTCACCCCCAATGAGAAGACCCATATCGAGACCTCGGTGGCATTCCGTTTTGGCGAGAACGGCTACTCGGCACTCGACTGGTACGACTCGGCAGACCCCAAGGCGGACTACTACCGCAACCTGCCCAGCTACTACCGCAATCGCGGCTATACCGACAAGGCAAATGCTGTGGCTAACGCTTGGCTCAACAATCCGGACATGAAGTATATCGACCTCGATAGACTTTACAATGTAAACTACAACAGTACAGACACTTACCGTGATGGTGACGGTAATATCATAGAAGCGGGTCGTCGTCGCTCGAAATATATCATCCAGGAGCGTCACACCGACCAACGCGACTTTAACTTCAAGACCCAGATGACTCGCACCATCGATGCGCACAGCAACTTCCTC
Source organism: Tidjanibacter sp. (assembly GCA_017631375.1). Lineage (GTDB taxonomy): Bacteria > Bacteroidota > Bacteroidia > Bacteroidales > Rikenellaceae > Tidjanibacter. The sequence goes on from JAGBTK010000039.1 coordinate 18,342, forward strand.
GGTGGCGTGGAGTTCCGTCGCAACCGCACTGAGTACTATGCAGAGGTTAAAGACCTGCTCGGTGGCGAGTATTGGCTCAATGTGGATAACTTTGCCGAGCGCGACTTCGGTAGCGACTTCGACAAGATGCGCAACGATATCAACCGCACCGACAATCTTGTGCTTGGCGAGGGCGATAAGTATGGCTACGACTACTACGCACACGTTATGAACGGTAAGATGTGGGGTCTTTACAACCGCTCGGAGGGTCAGATCGACCTGATGGCAGGTGGCGAGCTGGGCTTCTCGAACTTCTGGCGCGAGGGTCTTTACCGCAAGGGTATGTTCCCTGAGGACTCGTTTGGCAACTCGGAGAAGAAATTCTTCCTCACCTACACCGCAAAGGCTTCGGCAACCTGGAATATCAATGCTGCAAATGGTCTGAAACTCTCGGCAGTGATGATGCAGCGCGCACCCTACTTTGATGACTCGTTCATCTCTCCCCGCACTCGCAATCAGGCAGTTACCGACCTGCGCGCCGAGAAGGACCTGAGCGTTGACCTCACCTACAACCTTCGTCTGCCTGCAGTGCGTCTGCGTGCATCGGTATTCTATGCGAACATTACCGACCAGACCAAACTCATCAGCTTCTACGATGACCTGAACAACGCCTTCACCAACTTTGCGATGAGTGGTATCGACCAGCGTCACTTTGGTGCCGAGCTCGGTTTCAATATCCCCGTACTCCCCACACTCGCTATCGAGGGTGCAGTGAGTTGGGGCGACTATGTGTATTCGTCCAACCCCACCTTTACTCAGACACGCGACAACAACGCCTCGATTCTGACCGAGAATGCTGTGGTATGGTGGAAGGGTATGAAGGTGGAGAGCACTCCTCAGTTTGCATCTAACATCGGTCTGGATTGGCAGCCCGGCAGCAATATCTACATCAGTCTGGATGCCGGATACTATGATAAGATGTATCTCAGTATGAACCCCCTCTATCGTACTGACGCAGCACTTGCAGGTCGTGTGCCTGCCGCTCAGGCTACTGCCGGTCAGCCTACCGTGGAGGAGATGATGGCGCAGGAGCGTTTCGATCCCGCCTTCTTGATGAACGCAAGCATCGGTAAGACTTGGTATATCGGCTCGTCGCAGCTCGGTTTCAGCCTTGAGATGAAGAACTTGCTCAACAACAAGTGGATCCGCACAGGTGGTTTTGAGCAGATGCGACTCACAGAGATGACCTCCGACGCAGGCACCTATTGGAATAAGTTTGATTCCAAGTACTACTACCTCTACGGAGCGAACTACTACCTCAATGTATATTTCCGTTTCTAACCGACTGTAAATTATATAGATATGAAGAAAATTATATATATTGCCACGCTGCTGACTGCATTGGTGTTGGTCGGTTGCGAAAAGTTTGAAGACCCCAAGGCCTACCAGAAGTGGAGCGACGAGATGGTGATTGCCGAGGGCTACGACATTGTCACCGTTAATGAGCTTAAAGAGGTCTATTACAATAAGTTTAGCACCGACTACGAGGCTAACAGTGTAACCGTAGAGGATAAACTCGCCATCAAGTGTAAGGTTATCAGCACCGACCAGTTTGGCAATGTTTACCGTACGCTCTACCTCCAGGACTACTCGGGACCTACCGGTGGCGGTATCGAGGTGAAGGTGGGCAAGACCTCGATGTATAACGACTATAAGGTGGGACAGGTTGTCTATGTGAAGGCTGATGGTCTTGTGTTAGGCGACTACCGCCGTATGCTCAGTCTGGGTACTACGCCTACAAATGAGAGCTACTCCAACGACTACCTCGACATCCAGCCTCTGATCGATGCACACATATTGCGTGGCGAGGTGGAGGGCTTGAAGGATAGCGACTACCTTGTTGTGAATGCCTCAAACATCAATACCTACTTCCCTAAGGCAAGCAAGAGTGTGAATCCCAAGTATTTTGGTACTTTGGTGCGCCTGGAGAACATCACATGCGCACACGGCTACCACAGCGGCGAGCAGGCATCGTTCCCAAGCTACCAGGACGATGACTATAACAATCTCACCAAACTCCCCGACGGCACACCCTTCAAGACCTGGGCGTATAACTACGACAATAAACAGTACTACGGCTCGACCCTGTTTAAGTACACCGACAATAACTACTTTATTGCCCGCACAAGCGGCTATTGCAAATTTGCCCTCACGGAGGTACCCGCCAATGGCGCAAAGTGCGATATCGTAGGTATCGTGTCGTTCTACTGCTCGAAGAGCGGCGGCTTTGCTAAGTACCAGTTAGTACTCAACACCGATACCGATGTAGAGGTACGATAGAGTACTCCGAATTATCCCCACAGCCGAGTTGATTTTTATCTCAACTCGGCTGTATTTTTATAGGGCAATAAGAGCCAACAAAGCGAGGAAGATGAGAGTGATAGGAACGTTGCGATTAAGCGAGAGCAGAGGCTGCTTGCAGACTATGCCGAGCGGGAGCAACGAAAAGACTGCGAAGCAGGATTAATTATAGGAATTTTGGGAATTATGGGAGTTATAGGAGTTATAGGAAAAATACTCTTTATCCCATTATTCTCATTATTCTCATTATTCTCATTATTCCCATAGTTCCCATAGTTCCCATAACTCCCTAAATAGAAAAAGGGTCTGCGACCCTAGAATTGAGGGAATTTTGGGCTTCGTGCCGAAAGACAAAGCGGAGTTTACTCGAAGTAAATGAGCATTTGGCTTTCAAGGGAAGTGCAAAATTCACCAATTATACGGCTTTTACTACAAGCCCAACAATCCGAAACCCTAAAAGTCGAAGAATTGAGGGAATTTTGGGCTTCGTGCC
>JAGBTK010000040.1 GCA_017631375.1 Tidjanibacter sp.
GCTCTTGCTCGGTTTGCCGATCGTGCTTGGTCTGCTCTGCACTCACTATCTTCCCAAGCTGGCTAAGAAGATTGAGAAACCTGCACAGTGGATCTCAATCGCGCTCTTTATGGGTATGATTATCGTATCTTTCTCGCAGAACTGGCGATTGTTCGTTGAGAACCTCTTCTATATCGTTATCATCGTGTTGGTGCACAACGGCTTGGCTCTTGGCACCGGTTATCTCGGAGCAACACTTGGCAAGGTAGGGCAGCGCGATCGTCGTTCGCTTACTATCGAGGTTGGTATTCAGAATTCGGGTCTTGGACTCATCCTTCTGTTCAATCCCGCAATTTTTCCTCCCGAGATTTGGCACGGTCACTATGGTGGTATGCTGATTATTACCGCTTGGTGGGGCATCTGGCATATTATTTCCGGTCTGTCGGTGGCAGGAGTTATGCGTCGCACGCCTCTTAAAGAGTAAGAAATCTATTTTATATACTTATGGCTATTAAAAAGCAAAAGAAAATCCAGGACTACGATAGAGTGTACTCCATTCTTCGACACTATGTCGATTTTGCGCTTAGAGTCTCCTATCGTACCATTAAATATGTCGGAGTTGAGAAATTGCCCGATGATGGAGCAATCATCTTCGCACCTAACCACACAAATGCACTGATGGATGCGCTTGTTATTCTTGCTATGGATAGGCGTCCTAAGGTTTTTGTGGCTCGTGCAGATATTTTCCGCAACCCGACACTCGCCAAGGCTCTCACTTTCCTCAAAATTATGCCCATTATGCGTATGCGTGATGGTATTGACGAGGTAAAGAAGAATAATAAGACTATAGAGAAGTCGGTTGATGTATTGTGCGACAAAATTCCGTTCTGCATCTTCCCCGAGGGCACACATCAGGCCAAGTATTCGCTTCAGACACTTGCCAAGGGTGTGTTCCGCATAGGCTTGCAGGCGCAGGAGTTGATGCCTGATGTGCCTTTGTATGTCGTTCCTGTGGGCATACGCTACGGTAACTTCTTCCGTTTCCGCTCCACAGTGCGCGTACAGATGGGTGAGCCTATCAATCTGCGCGAATATATGGCCGAGCATCCTGATATGAGCCAGCCTGAGATGCTGAACTCGCTGAGAACGATTCTTAGCGACCGCTTGAAGGAGTCGATTTTCTATATCCCCAATGATGAGAACTACGATGCCACCTATGAGATTTGTGCTGCTGTTGCCAAGCCTCTTGAGAAGGAGCTGGCAGGCAAGCGTGGTGGCAAACGCCTCTCCCCGCTGAATGCCCACTTTGAGGCTAACAACCTCACCGTGAGTAACATCCAGCAGATGAAGGAGGCGGAGCCCGAGAAGGCTGCCAGGGTGCTTGCTCTGGGTGCTGAGGCGAATGCTATTCGCAAGAAACATCGCATCAGCCTCTCGTCGGTATCGGTGAAGTATCCTTTGTATTCGCGATTGCTCAAGGCGGTCTTTCTTGTTGCCACCATCGGCTATTGGCTTCCCGCATCGTTGTTGGTGTTGCCTATCAATGGCATCTGTGCGCTGATTTTTACCGCTATTAAGGATTATGCTTTCCGCAACTCGATTCGATTTGTTATCAATCTTATCTTGTGGCCTCTGCTGATGATCACTTACAGTATTTTGCTGCTTGTCTTCTTGCCGTGGCAGTGGGCATTGTTGGCAATTGTGTTGTTGCTTCCAGCTCCTATTGTGGCGCACGAGACCTATCGCTTGTTCCGCTTGGTTGGTTCGGACGCGCGATTGCTGGGTCAGAAGCATTTGCGCAACCTCTATAAGGAGATTCGTGAGATTATGTTAAACAAATAAGAGTAAATGGATTATGAAAAAAATTTTAGCACTCTTTATTGTATCCTCGCTGACTATCACTTCGCTTTTTGGTCAGAAGGAGGAGATTGTTAAGACAGGTATTAACCTTGGTCCTCTGCCTGCTGTGGCATTCGATGCCGACAAGGGTTTTCAGATGGGTGGTTTGCTCAATATCTACGATTTCGGCGATGGTTCGACCTATCCCAATCCTCGCCAGCAGTGGTATATGGAGGCGTCGTTCTTCACTAAGGGCTCGCAGCTCTATGTGTTGAGCTACGACTCGAAGGTGCTGATTCCCGGTATGCGCTTCTCGACCACCTTCACTATGACCAACGATAAGGCTATGGACTTCTATGGCTTCAACGGCTATATGTCCTACTACGACTACGAGAAGGTGGACTTGGGCAAGACCAGTGACGATATGTATCTCTACTCGCCTATGTACCGCGTAGATCGCACCGCAGCTCTCTTCAAGGCCGATCTTATTGGTAATGTGTGGGATAATAAACTGTTCTGGGAGGCTGGCTATCATCTCAACTACTTCAAGCAGGGTGCTATCAACCGCGAGAAGATCAATAAGAACAAGGAGGAGAATAAGATGTTCCCCGACAATGTGCCTACTCTTTATGAGCAGTATCGCACTTGGGGTCTTATCTCCGATGATGTAGCTAACGGTGGTGTGGGTAGCTCGATTCGTTTGGGTTTGCTCTACGACACTCGCGATAAGGAGGGTGCTCCTTCGCGTGGCACTTGGGCAGAGGCTCATATCACTATGGCTCCCAAGTGGCTTGGCAGTACTACACCTTATTATAAATACTCGGCTACTTTGCGTCAGTATTTCCCCATCATCCCCAATGACAGGCTCACTTTTGCCTATCGCCTGAATTATGAGGGTACTTTCGGCAATAGCGCGCCTTACTATATCCTCCCCTACATTACCACAATGGGTCAGAGCTATGATCGTGATGGTATGGGTGGTTTCCGCACTACCCGTGGTCTGATGCGTAACCGTGTTCAGGGTATGGATATGTTGGCTTACAATGCTGAGTTCCGTTGGCGTTTCGTGCAGTTTGCGCTCTTCAACCAGAACATTGCTCTGGGGCTGAATGTGTTTAGCGATGGTGCGATGGTTACCAAGAACTATGATATGTCCTTCAAGCGCGACAAGGCAGACTTTGGCTCGCTGACCGAGTATGCTGCTGCGCGTGCTTCCTATGATTTGTATATGAGCCAGGGTCAGGAGAAGGACTCTATGCACTCTACCGTAGGTGCGGGCTTCCGCTTTATTATGAACCAGAACTTCATTGTCTGCTTGGAGTACGGTATGCCTGTTGGCAAGTTTGCTAAGCAGGACGGTAATGGTGCGTTCTATATCAACACAGGCTATCTGTTCTAACTGCGGTTAGCGCGTAATGTTACTATGATTTGCTGTCGGGAGTGGTGGATGCCACTCCCGACAGTTTTGTTATTGCCCTGCGGAGGGGGTGTGGTCTGCTGCTCTTGCCCAGCCGGATTGGCTCTTTTACCTTATACCTATTATATATTCTATAAGGGTATTTGGGTTTAGGGGGTGGGGATTGTTTTAATTGGGGAATTTTATGTTGCAGAAGTCCATTTTTTTTCTCTATCTTTGAGTCGTATTTGCTCCATATTTCGGTTCTGATATACAAACTCTTCTCGTGGGCTAGCTCTTTTGGCTTAATCGACGGATGGTCTTAATAAATGCATTCTTGGGGCATTTTTAATGCTTTTTTTTGTTTAATTTTTTTTGCTAATCAAAAATAATTATTTACATTTGCACCGTGCGTATCATATATGAAACGCACTTAACCCAGAATTTATAACAAAAACCAAAAACAGAGAAGTATTAAACTAAAGTAAACAGATTTCTTAATTAACTTAATTTCAACTAATTATTTATTAATTTATGAGAAAATTTTTCAAAAGCTTACTTGCTGTTGCCCTTGTTGGTGCTATGGTAGGTAACGTCGCTTGTAACAAGTACGACGACGACATTAACAGCTTGAATGAGCGTCTCGACAAAATCGAGGGTACTATGGCTCTGAAGACCGACTTGCAGGCTGTTCAGAGCACTGTAAACGCTCTCAATGCTATCAACTTTGATGCATTTATGAAGAGCGCTGACTTTGCATCGATGCTCGAGAAGGCTGGTGTATCGAAGAACCAGATCTTGGCTCTCATCGAGGGTCTGCAGGATGCTGACGATGTAGCTGCTACTTTCGACGCTATGATGGAGGCTTACGACATCTGGGGTAAGATTGAGGCTGCTATGGTTGAGGCTTTCGGCGGTGCTGAGGGTGCCGATGTAAAGGCTACTATCGACGCTTGGTTGGGCGCAGAGTTCGCTGAGTATATGAAGTCGTACGACGCTAAGGTAGCTAAGGACATCGAGGACGCTAACAAGGCACTCTATGATTCGATTATGGAGGCTATCAGCAAGGGTGAGACCACCTCGGCTGGTTTGGCTGTAAGAATTGACGCTATCGAGAAGGCTATCGAGGCTTTCGAGGCTCTCGTTTTTGAGGTTGCTGGTCGTATCCAGTCGCTCGTATGGGTTCCCAATTCGTTGATTCAGGCTTCCACCAACATGGTGAAATTGACTAACTACAACATCACCTTGACTAAGGGTAATGCTCGCACTGTTGTTCCTATGTGGAATCCCGAGGTTACTATGACTTGGCAGGTATCGCCCGCTGCGGTTGCTTCGAAGATTAAGGCTGAGAACCTGAGCATCGTTACCGAGGAGATAAGCCGTGCTGCTGCATCGTATATTGCTCCCGAGTTTGAGGTTGTTGACTTTGAGGCTGCTAAGGATGGTAAGATCACTGTTACATTCAAAGCTACTACCGATCTCAATAAGATGAACCCCGAGAAGGCTCCTATGGTTGCTCTTAACGTTAAGATGGGTTCGGAAGAGGCTGGTATCAACTTCACTTCGAACTACGTTGCTCTTCTCGTTGAGAATGAGACCGTTAGCACCAGCACCTTTAAGTATGTTAACGGTGAGCAGGCTGTAGCGTTTGGCGGTGTGGCTTACAACGAGATCGAGTACACCGATAACAGCAAGCGTTTGTTCCTTGAGGGTGGTTTCATCGGTATGCAGGTTAATGGTAAGTATGTAGACGTTACCACTCACTTCGAGTCGTTGGGCGAGAACGGTTGGTTGAAACTCGTTTGCACTCCCGAGGTTGACGCTAATAAGAACCTTGTTGCTGCTAAGATGTATGACGTGATTGGTGACGAGGTTACCGATAAGGACGAGCTTGCACTTATGTCGTTGGCTGCTGAGGGCTTTGGTATCCACAAGAGCGATATCGCTTTGATTGGCAATGTTGTTAAGTCGGGTGCTTACACCTACTCTATCGAGGGTGAGGCTGGTAGCTACACTCTTGGTACTATCGTTGACGCTTACGAGATTACCACTATTACTACTCCCGTTGCTGTTGAGGCTCAGAAGTTCATCTGGACTTATGACAACGCTACCAATGGTAAGATTTATACTAAGGAGGGTCTTTCGCTGACTGGTTTGACCGCTGCTCAGTACGATGAGCTTGGCACATCGATCACTGGCGGTGTTTACAGTGGTAATACTAGGTTGGCTGATGCTGAAATCGAGTTGACTACTACTCCTACTGCTAACACCGATGTTATGTGGTTCGATATGACTATCACCGATACCAACGATAAGGTATTTGTTAAGGCTGGCAACTATGTTGCTAAGTTTGAGAAACTTATCTCGGATTGCAAGGTTGTTATCACTGTTCCCGTAGTTGTTGAGAAGGGTATCGTAACTCTTGCTAATGTTGATCTCGGTGCACAGGTATACACCTTCGACGGTCAGTATGTATATGAGTTGGTTGCTGATGTTAAGAAGGCTATCCTTGAGGCAAACGCTGAGGTATTTGGTGAGCAGTTCACTGAGGAGAACTTCGAGGACTTCTGGACTAATAGCGCTAAGAGCAAGATTGGTGAGCTTCCCGTATATCGCAACGCAAGTGTTAAACTGTCGGTTGACTTTGAGAACGCTAAGTTCGATACCGAGTACAAGACCGGTTATGAGGTTGCTTACGCTGGTTTGAAGGCTGCTGCTAACGCTACCGTTAAGATGGTTAAGCCCGTGGCTAAGTTCACTGCTAACCCCTACTATGTAGTAGATGGTCGCATGGAGATGATTACCGAGTTCAGCCAGGCAGGTGATGAGTTCGATGTAATCGACAAGATGATTACTAAGGCTTACGCTATTTCGGGTGTTGAGGGTGCTGTATTGAGCTACGAGATTGCTACCGATCTTAGCAAGTTCACCGGTACTAAGCCTGAGATTACTACCGATGCTAACGGTGACTACATCCTTAGCTGGGGTGAGTGGAACAAGCTCGAGCTCGAGCTCGTTGCTAAGGCTACCCTCAATGGTGTTGAGGTTGGTTCGCAGAAGTTCGTAGCTTACATCACTGATCCCGTTGATGCAGCTATCAAGACTGTTAAGAATGCTGACTTGAACGTTTACGCAGGTGAGACTAAGAACGTATTCTCTGTTCTCGAGCTCAAGGCTAATGATAAAAACGTATTCGGTGCAACCGCATTGGACGCAGATCTCGCTACCGCTCTGAACGCTTCGGTTATCTTTGAGACTGAGGAGCTCAATCCCGCTCTCTCGTTCGACAAGACCACCGGTGTATTCGCAGTTGACGCTGCAGGTATGAACATCCAGGGTGACCACCCCGTAACTATCAAGGTTGTTTACACTTATACCTTCGGTGTTCGCGAGTATGCACTCAAGCTCGTAGTTAAGAGCGGTACTCGTCCCCGCCAGTAAGAAACTTCTCTGAATGCGTCTGAAATGTTACAGTACATTTCAAGGCGTAAAGGACCGTCAGAACATACAGGGGTAGTGAGACGGTTCAGGTAAATTAGGTTACCCCAATTCTGTTGGGCCACACGACTGAATCAGTCGTGTGGCTTTCTTTTATACATATATGATCTCTCCCTCTCCACTGCCACCCGAGCCACTTCTCAGCAGCCTCTTCCACTCCGATGGGTACACTCCCTCACCAATAGTTATAGAGCGTAATTTGTGGAGTTGTGTTGCCTTAAGCGCGGAATAGTGTTGTGTGTTTTGCAGAGTAGTGTACCGTGCGTGTTATGTGTCATTATGCCGAGTGATACGCCCTGTGCCGAATAATCTTGCGTGGCTTTGCTGAGATGTGAGACGCAACACCTCTCTAACCTCTAAAAACAACAAGCGAGAGTAGTATCAATACTACTCTCGCTTGTTATATCTAAATCCGGCTCTAACTACAATATGCCAAGCAGCTGTGCCATAAGTACTCCAAAATAGTTTCCTCCCGCATAGCCGATAATACCTGCTCCGAGACCGACGATGAGGGATTGTTTATTCTTCATAGCTGCCGAAATCATAGGAACAAAGGGTGGGGAGTTGATAAATGCCACCGAAGAAACGACCATCGAGTCGGCATCTACCTTCATCAGTCGGCAGAACAGCGCGTGGAGCACCAAAGAGCCGAATACAGCCACCACTATATAGGCAAGCTGATTGAGTCCGCCCATAAGGTCGAAGGTCGAAAAATCGGCCATAGAAGCGATTGTAATGCTAAATATGTAGATGAAGTACATACCCACATCGTAACTATACTTAATCTCCCTCACCTTTTGCTTGAACGACGCCACCACAGCAAGTGTCGAACACATCAGGATAAAGACCACCATAAACCAGCCGTCGCCAAAGGGGAGTGCCACACCTGCCGATACTGCCACAATGGCGAGAGTGAGCAGCAGACCCTGTTTGAGATGGGGGAGTCCCTCTTTTGTGAAGAGGCCCTTGTATGGGTTTTGCTTGGCTTGTGCTATCTGCGCATCGAGTTCTGCCTTCTCCTCTGCGGTGAGGGTGGTTGTTGTCTTCTGCCCATAGAGGCGACGCGCCAGACGGATACCAATGCCCACAAGGAATACGAGATAGAGGAAGGAGATGATGATATCATAGGAGCAGAGCATAATGTAACCCTCGCTGCTTACCTGGAATATGCTTTGTAGTGCCGCAGCGTTGAGCATACCGCCCGTGTACATTCCCGACATAATACCGCCAATCTCGGCACCCTCTGCCACCTTATTGCCGAAGCAGAGGAAACCGATTACTACCGCAATAGCCACCGAGAGAAAGCCACTGATGACCACTCTGAGTTGCAGTGTGGTGTCGCTCTTGGTGAATCGGCAGCCGTAGAGCATCATCGGGATAGCGATGGGGATTGCCACATTGGGCAGGAAGTCTTGCAGAACGACAATCTCCTCCTTCATAATAGGGAGGTTGCCGAGCAATATGCCGAGCGCATAGAGAATCATCACGGGGCCGAGCGTGTCGAGCGCAGGATATTTGCGACAGAGCCAAATAACACCCGCAGGCGTCAGACAGAATATCGCTAAGAGAATAATGTAATTGATAATCATTTGGGTTATCTTATTTTGTGTTTGTAATTTACTGCTTGTGCTTAATACAAAGATAACCCTTTTCGGCTAACGATGTTCCCTTAGCCGAGAAATATGGGTATTTATACCTATAAGTCTGCTTTTTTTAAGTGCTCCCTCTGGGGCTCGAACGGCGAAGCTGTCGCAGGTGATACATTTATAATATGTTATTCTTTGTTGTTTTCGGTAACGGGTGATTAGCACCACTAAAGTAAGTCCCCCTCACAGGAGGGGGATTTAGGGGGTGGGTAACACAAGAAGCGGAGCGCTTAAACGAAAAAAGCAGTCATTACTGACTGCTTTTCATATGGATACTCTCTCTGAATTTGTCTTCCCGAAGGCTGATTAGCACCACCAAAGTAAGTCCCCCTCACAGGAGGGGGATTTAGGGGGTGGGTAACACAAGAAGCGGAGCGCTTAAACGAAAAAAAAAGCAGTCATTACTGACTGCTTTTTTCGTTTAAGTGCTCCCTCTGGGGCTCGAACCCAGGACCCCAACATTAAGAGTGTCGTGCTCTACCAGCTGAGCTAAAGAAGCATTTTAGGAAATGCCTTCGTTCGTTTAACTCCCGAAAGCGGTGCAAAGATAGACACATTTTGGTTATCTGCAAAATTTTTGCCCAATTTTTTCAAAAAAAATGCAGATTACACACCTTTTTGCTATATCAATGCCCACAAAACATATATCCAGTGTGCTGAAACAGCCGCTGCAAGGCCGCCAATAGTATGGGCAGCAATAGCCTTCGGGGTCAGCAAGCGGAAACCTATCGAGTCCAACATCGCTGTATGGGTGCTCAAATAGCCACTCCAACACATACCGATAGCCGTAAAGACAGCAATGGCGTTACCATCAATCCATCCCATATCTGTAAAGTTGGGTATCAAGCCCAGAGCAGCACCCACCGCACCAAGTGCCGTAATAGGGAATGCCACAAGGTGGGGATCATCAAAGCCGAACAACCACTCGAAGACGAAGCCAATCTTCTCCGCAAGCCATGGCAGAACAGCCACACCCTCATAGGCTGCACCCGTATAAGTACCATCGCCCGAAGCACCAAAGGTGAGAATCATCACCAAGGTCGAGATGATCAGCACGCCGGGGATAATAGCCAGACCCACCTCAACACCTGTCTTGCCACCGTCGAGCAGCGAGTTGAGAATGCGCACAAAGAGCGACTGACGCTCCTCATCGGCCTCCTCAGTCTGCACCTCAGTGGGCTCGGGAATTGCAGGCTCGGTAAGATACTCAGGGTGGGCACGCAGAACAAATCGCTGCATCAATCGGGTGCTGACAATAGAGCCGATAACGGCACCAATCAGTCCGATAAATGGCTCGGAATAGAAGCCCTGTCCAATCATAAAGACAATAACCAGCAGACCCATACCAAACGAGGTGCCGAAGTTGACAAGGGAGATATACTGATACTTCTTGAAGTACGAGGCAAACTTCTTATCTTGTGCAAGTGAGATAATTACGGGGTTGTCCGAGATGAAGGTCATCACCGCACCGAGCGACGAAACGCCAGGCAGGCCGAAGAGTGGCTTCATCAGCGGGCGGAGCAATTGCTCAAAGAGCTTCACCACGCCAAACTCCACAAAGATACGCCCAATAGCTCCAGTAATCACACAAATAGCCATTAGGTAGAAGACGGTGTTCAGCAACAGGTCGTGGCTCGTCTTCATAATCGTATTGAGCATATTGGGAAGTCCCATCACCGATCCGAGATAACCGAAGATTAGGACAAAAATTACCAAGCAGGTTATACCCGAGGGTATGCGAAACTTCTTGCGCTGTTTGCTATTTGCCATTGTGTCAGTAGTTTACTTGATTTTCAGATACCACGTAGCACCCACCTTTAACATACCCGCGCCATCGGTTAGTACTCCGTCAGGGTTGCTATTTGTGCCACTTACCGCCGACCATATTGCGTGCAGGCGCAGGTCACGCGAGTTGAACGGGAAATACTCTACACCACCGCCAATCTGGGTTAGTTCGGTGCCTGCAAACACCATTGAATCAAAGGGTTGGATGGTCGATTGGTTGTTGTCGTATGTTGCGCGGAGCAGCAGGTTCAATTTGTCGCCCGTCTTCCATTTCAGACCACCCATCACAGATACCGAGTCGAATATTTCGCTCTCGCCTGTGGTGCGGCACATCGCATCAAGTTCGAGGGTTATATCTCCGAAAGTCAGTCGGTTGCCAAGAGCAAGGTAGTAGATGTATTGGTTGGGACGGTATTCGTAGATGTTGATTGAGTGGGCAGCCGAATAAGGACCGAAATTGCCGTACCACATCAGATCATAGCCCAAGAGATTGGTCGCGGGCGTGTCAAAGGGGCTGCGGTTAACCTGCAGCAGGAAGGTGTTGTTCCCCTTGTCGGTGGTGTAGGCAGTCTTGGCACCAATCTGGTAGCAGGCAATGTTGTTCCAGAACTCCGATGCAAAATAGATGTTTATGGGCGCACTATCATACTCCCATCCACCAATCGAGAGGGTCTGCTGACCAAATGTGAAACTCCAATTTGCGTCTGGCTGATAAGCAATGTAAAGCATATCGGTGGCACGCAGGGGATTTTCGGCAGTGATGGCCTTGTTGAAGCGCTGACGCCAACTGACCGATAGTTTGTCGTTGATGCTGCCGGACACGGCAAGGTTTAGGTAGTCGGCATTCAATCCCGACAGGGCATCGTTGCTGGGCGTAGCAATATTCTCGCTGATTCGCGCCTGCAACTCTATTGTTGTGTTGTTCTCTTGTGCCGTTGCACTCACTGCTCCCAATAGTGCGAGAGCCAAAACAGCCAATCGTAACCCTTTTTTCATTGTTCTGCCGGACTAATTGTATAAAATTCACTAACAAATATACAACACTTTATGGAATGACAATCCTCTTTTGCCGATTTTTTGTCAACAGATGTTTGCATAGGGGAGATAAATAAAGCCCGAAGGAAATCCCTCGGGCTTTATATTATATAAGGTATAGAACAAGATTATTCCTCGCTCTCCTCCTCCTGCATGTTGTGGTATACGTTCACAACGTCGTCGTCCTCCTCCAGGCGCTCGATAAGTTTGTTGATCGACTCGCGCTGCTCGGGGGTGAGCTCCTTCTGGTCATTGGGGATGCGGATGAACTCACCGCTGATAATCTCCATCTCGTGCTCCTCGAGGTAAGCCTGAATCTTGCCGTATGCCTCGAAAGCAGCGTAGATGTTAATTACACCCTCCTCAACAAACATCTCCGAGAGGTCGAGGTCGATGAGATCCAACTCCAACTCCTCCATATCGATACCATCCTTTGCAGGGGTCTTGAATACGCACTGGTGCTCGAACATAAAGCTTACGCTACCGCTGTTACCCATAGTACCGCCACACTTGTTGAAGCAAGCACGCACATTGGCAACGGTACGGGTGGTGTTGTCGGTCATTGTCTCGACAATCATTGCGATACCGAAGGGACCGTAACCCTCATATACCATCTCCTTGTAGTCTGCTGTATCCTTCGAGATAGCACGCTTGATAGCGCGCTCTACGTTCTCCTTAGGCATGTTAGCAGCCTTTGCGTTCTGCATCAAGATTCTCAGACGGGTGTTACCACTTGGATCGGGACCGCCTGCCTTTACTGCAATCTCAATCTCCTTACCAATTTTGGTGAAAGTGCGGGCCATATTGCCCCAACGTTTCATTTTACGCGCTTTGCGATATTCAAAAGCTCTTCCCATAGTATGTTGTTATTTATATGTATCTCGTTTGGTGCCACAAAATTATTATTTTTTACAAAAATGGCAAAATAATCTATAAATTTGTACCTCAGAAGAGATAATGTTTACTTAATATCATAGAAAATCGATGGACGAGATTATAAAAGAGGCAGTTGAGGTGCTTCGTCGTGGCGGACTTATCCTCTATCCGACTGATACTGTTTGGGGTATTGGATGTGATGCAACAAACCCCGAGGCTGTGGCGCGTATCTACGACCTCAAACGCTCGGTAAATAAAAAGGGGATGATTATCCTTCTTGACAGAGTGGAGAAGGTGGGCCGCTATTTCCGCACCGTGCCCGATGTGGCGTGGGACTTGATGGAACTCACCACCTCGCCTCTCACGCTCATTATGCCCGATGCTGTGGGTGTGGCTGAGAATCTTATCCCTGAGGAGGGTACTTTGGCGGTGCGTGTTCCCGATCACGAATTTTGTCGTCGATTGATTGGTCGCCTGGGCAGACCTCTTGTGTCAACCTCGGCCAATATCTCTGGCGAGGCTACACCAACTCGTTTCGGTGAGATTTCTGCCGAGATTAAGGGTGGGGTAGAGTTTGTTGTTCCCGCCTCGTGTGAAGGTAACCCGACCCGCACTGCTTCGTCGATTATGATGATTGATGGCACGGGATTGTTTAAGGTAATCAGGTAATGGAGGTGATATGAAGAAGATATTATTTGTTGTTATTTGCTTGGCTCTGATGGCAGGTTGCTCGATAAGTGGCTTTAAGTCTGTTGATACTCAGCGTTTTGCGTCTGTGATTTCTAATCCGGAAGTGCAACTTGTTGATGTGCGCACTGCTGAGGAGTATGCTGAGGGTCATATTGTTGGTGCTATTAATATAGATGTGCAGTCGCCCGACTTTGCTCAGAAAACTTCTGCGCTCGATAAGAGTCGCAAGGTGGCTGTCTATTGCCGTAGCGGTCGTCGCAGTAAGATGGCAGCCGAACAACTTACCGCTGCCGGCTATAAAGTCATCGACCTCGATGGCGGTATTCAATCTTGGACGGGTGAGATTGAGAAATAATCTTTTTTTAGACAATCCTAAGTCTTAATACATTTTTTGTCGTCTTAATTGGTGAACACGTGTTTGAAAAAGAACAATTATTCACGAATTATGAAACCCGAAAGAAACACAATTATTGGCCGATGGGCAGAACTCTATGGGGCAGACCTATATAGATTTGCGAGGTTTAGGTTGGGTAGTGTGGCCGATGCAGAAGATGCAGTGCAGGACCTCTTCGTAAGGCTTGCCACTTCGAGTAGTGACTTAGGCTCTGTTGCCTCTCCTCGTAGTTTTCTTATTAGGAGTCTGCGTAATCTCTGTATCGATAGGCTTAAACGTAGAACTCTCTCTACAACACCTCTAACAGAGAAGATGGATATAGAGCAGGAGTGTGAGGCGGAGAGTGAGATTGAGCGTATAAAAGTACTTATGCGTCATCTTCCCGAGGAGCAGTCAGAGGTAATCTCTATGCGAACTGCGCAAAATCTATCCTTTGCGGAGATTGCCGAGATTCTTGACATCCCGACCACAACAGTAAAGTCGAGATTTGCCTATGGCATCGACAAATTGAGAAAAATGTTAAACGACAAAAAGTGATGAATTTTATGAATTGTGAGATTTTTAAACAGAATATTGCTGAACTCTTTGATGAGAGTGTAGCGTCAGGTGGCGAGCAGAGTGCTATCCAGCGCGAGATGCTCGAGCATATTGAAACGTGTGCGGATTGTAAGGCACTCTATGAAGAGTTCTGCTATACTATGGATGTGTTGACTCCATCGGTTAATGCTGAGCCCTCGGTTGAGTTTAGCCGTAGATTAAGTGAGAGAATAGAGAAAGCAACACCAAAGCGTAAATCTCTACACAGGGTCCTCTATCGTGTTGGTGGAGCTGTGGCTTCTGTGGCTGCTATGTTCTTAGTAGTCATCAATCTCTTGCCTGCAACTCCTGCAAAGGCTTCGAGTGGTTATTTTGGCAAGGCAGCAGCAAAACTTAACCAGGCACAATCGCTCTTTATGCGTATTAGTATGCGCACTATGCCCGCGGAAAATTTCGATTTTCTTGACCCAACTGCCGAGTTTGTAGAACACACCGTTCAGCGAGTTGGTGAGGCGTGGCGTGTCGATAAGGGTGATAGAGTTATGTTTGGTGATGGCGGTCAGTGGTGGCAGTGGGTAGAGAGTTGGAATAATGGCTGGACTGGCTATGGTGTGCCATCTGTTTTGGTTGACCTTATGGTTAATCCTCAAAAGTTGATGCAATTCGAGAAGAGTCTTGCGGAGGCCGACCTGGGTGTTATTTATGAAACTCGAAACGAGGGAGGTCTGACATTTGTAACCGTAACCTCACCTGCACTTGGCGATTGGTTGGAGAGTAACTATATGTATATGAGCTCTATCCTCGAATCGGATTCGCGTAGAGAGTATGCTTTCGACCGTCGCACCAAGGAGTTGATAGCAGCAAGTGTTTACGTTCTTTATGGTACCGAGGAGGAAAAGGTGCTGACCGTTGACCAGATAATCTACAATGCACCCATTATGAGTGCCGATGTTGCCCGACTTCCCGAGGGAATAGAGTTTGTGGAGCCTCTAAATGCCAATAGCGGTGCTCGATTTGTGGGTATTTCGGCTCGTCAGGCTGCAGTTAAGGTTTTCGAGGCTATGAAGATTTGGGATGTCGAGGTGCTTCGAGAGGGTATTCCATTTGTGGATGTGGAAAGACTACGAGATGATTACGAAGGAGTAACTATTTTGGAGGTGAAAGATGCAGTGCGCTCAGGACTCTATGTGGGCTACTTTGTTCCGATGAAGGTTCAGTATCGAAATGGCAAAAGTGAAGAGTTGATGGTAGCAATGCGCAACGATACTCCCAGCGGCGGATGGATTGTTGATGGTGGCATTTAGATAAGATGATAGATAAAATAAATAGGTCTGCTCTACAAAGCAGACCTATTTATTATAAGGTATCTTCTATTAGAGTCCTTCGGGGAAACCTTGACTACGCAGACGGATGCCACTACCGTCAGGGGTGACGAGCAGAGCACCTTTTTCGCGCTCGGTGATGTGGCCGATAACATCGATACCGCCAATCTTTACCACTTTTTCATACATACTTACTGGAACGGTGAAGAGCAGTTCGTGGTCGTCGCCACCATTTAGAGCAGCCACAACGGGGTCGCTATTGAGTTCCTCTGCAAAGGAGTGTACCTCGCGAGCGATAGGAATACGCTCCAAGTAGATATGTGCACCACAACCCGAAGCCTTGCATAGTTGCAGTACATCCGAAGCCAGACCGTCGCTCAGGTCAATCATCGAGGTAGGTACAATCTCCTCCTCTGCGAGGTGTTTGATAATGTCGGTGCGGAGTTCGGGTTTGAGCTGGCTACGCAACAGATATTCGTAGCCCTTGAACTGAGGCTGAGGGTTGGGCGAGCCGTCGAGTGCACGTTTCTCTCTCTCCAACAGATGCAGACCCATATAGGCAGCACCCAGATCACCTGTCAAGCAGATAATATCGGTAGGCTTTGCGCCATTTCTATATGCAATTTTCTTGCGCTCTGCGTAGCCCACGGCAGTCATCGAAAGTGTGAGTCCGTTTACCGAGGCCGAAGTATCGCCACCCACAAGGTCAATCGAGTATTCGTCACAAGCTGCGTGTATGCCGGCATAGAGTTCCTCCAACTGCTCCACGCCAAACTTCGAGGATACACCCACCGAAACAGTGATTGCTGAGGGTAGGGCGTTCATCGCAAGGATGTCGCTGCACGCCACAACAACCGCCTTATAGCCGAGGTGTTTGAGGGGGAAGTAGGTGAGGTCGAAGTTGATGCCCTCCAACAAAAGATCTGTCGAGAGAAGCATTGCCTTCTGTCCCGAGGCGAGGACTGCTGCATCGTCACCAGCACCGCAAAGTGTGCTCTTGTTGTGCTTAGTTGCCCCTGCGAGGAGCTTGTCAATCAGTCCAAATTCGCCGAGAGTGGAGATTTCTGTATGTTTTTCCATATATTTTAACTCAAAATATGCTCTTTGTCGCCGCAAAGGTACAATAAATGAAAAATAATACCTAACTTTGTGCAACTACAAACTTAAATTATCAATGAAAAATATCGTATTGTTTGGCCCTCCCGGGGCAGGTAAAGGCACACAGGCAGATAAGCTTGTTGCTAAGTATGGTTTCAACCACATTTCGACAGGTGAGGTTATTCGTCAGCAGATTAAGGCTGAGACAGAGTTGGGTCTGAGTGTTAAGGCTTATATCGAGCGCGGTGAACTCGCTCCCGACAGCCTTGTTATCAACATCATCGCTGACTATGTTATGAATCACACCGAGGGTGCAGGTAATATCTTTGACGGCTTCCCCCGCACTACACATCAGGCAGAGGAGTTCGACAAGATTATGACTGCTAATGGTCAGAAGGTAGATGCGATGATTGCTCTCACCGTGCCTGATGAGGAGCTTATCAAACGTCTGCTCCTGCGTGGTCAGGATAGTGGCCGTAAGGACGATGCTGACGAGAGCGTTATCCGTAACCGTATCGATGTCTATAAGGCTCAGACTGCTATTGTTGCTGACTTCTACTCGGCTCAGGGTAAGTATGTTGAGGTTGACGGTGTAGGTTCGATTGATGAGATTTTTGACCGCCTCTGCGCTGAGATTGATAAGTTGTAAGAGGGATATTTATAATTATGGCCGAGGTTGTAACGCAGCCTCGGCTTTTTTTCTGATATAGGGGGGGCGTAATTGTTATCTCTCTACTTTGTCTACAAATAACCATCACTGCCTTGCTGTGTTGTTGGCTTTTGGCTATCTCTCTAAAAATGAGAAAAAGAGATGAAAAAGTTTGTGGATAAAGAATAAATTGCTATCTTTGCGCCCGCATTGGAGTATTTCCGTTGCGATAATTATTAATTAACTGTTTAATTTATGAACAATTACGAAACCGTTTTCATTGCTACACCGGTGCTTTCGGAGGCACAGTTGGAAGAGGTGTTTAGCAAATTCCAGGGTGTTATCACCGAGAACGGCGGACAGATTGTGAATGCAGAGAGCTGGGGTTTGAAAAAACTCGCTTATCCCATTCAGAAAAAGTCCACCGGCTACTATTTCTTGATTGAGTTCACCGCTGAGGGTACTATCGTTGACACCCTCGAGACTCAGTATCGTCGTGACGAGCGTGTTATCCGCTTCCTGACCTTCCGCCAGGACAAGGACGCTGTTGAGTATTCGGTAAAACGCCGCGCTAAGTTGGCAGGTAAACCCGTTGTTGAAGAAGTTAAAAACGAGGAGGAATAGACTATGGCTGAGAATAGAAACCACGATTCGGAGATCCGTTATCTCAACCCCGTATCGGTTGATGTAAAGAAGAAGAAATACTGCCGTTTCAAAAAGAGCGGTATCAAGTATGTAGATTACAAGGACGGTGAGTTCCTCAAAAAGTTCCTCAACGAGCAGGGTAAGATTCTTCCCCGCCGTTTGACCGGTACTTCGCAGAAATATCAGAAGAAGGTGGCTCAGGCTGTTAAGCGTGCTCGTCATCTTGCTATTCTGCCTTTCGTAACTGATTTGATGAAATAAACCAGAGGAGGAACAAGCTATGCAAGTAATTCTGAAAAAAGACGTTGAGAAGTTGGGCTACGCTAACGATATCGTTGATGTAAAGCCCGGTTACGCAAATAACTACCTTATTCCCCAGGGTTTTGCCATCGCTGCTACCGCTTCGGCTAAGAAGGTGTTGGCTGAGAACCTCAAACAGCGCGCTCACAAGGACGCTAAGATCTTGGCTGATGCTCAGGCACTCGCTGCTCAGATCGAGGCTTTGGAGTTGGTAATCACCGTTAAGGCATCGGAGGAGGGTAAGATCTTCGGTACCGTTACTTCGGCTGACCTCGCTGAGGCACTCGCTGCTAAGGGCGTAGAGGTTGATCGTAAGGTTATCTCGGTTGAGGCTGTTAAGCAGATTGGCCAGTATGAGGCTGCTGCTAAACTTCACCGCGAGGTTAAGGCTGCTGTTAAGTTTGCTGTTGTTGCAGAGGCAGCTAAAGAGTCTAACGAATAATTGAACAAAAGAGATGAAAAAAGATATCCATCCTAAAAATTACCGCTTGGTGGCATTCAAAGATATGTCCAACGAGCACGTGTTCCTCTGCCGCTCGGCTGTGAACACCAAGGAGACCATTGAGTTTGAGGGTGAGACCTACCCCGTTTACAAGATGGAGATTTCGAACACCTCGCACCCCTTCTACACCGGTAAGATGAAGCTCGTCGATACCGCAGGTCGCGTGGACAAGTTTATGCAGCGTTACGCAAAGCACTACGACAAGAAGAAAAAATAGTCGAAGTGTTTGTAACAAATACTTTTTACGGAGTGTACAACGAGTACACTCCGTAATTTTTTATACCTTTGTTAGTAGAGTGGGTAAGATCCTATGTGAACTCCGCTCGGAAGAACTACTAACTAACAAATTTCTACTACAATGAGAAGGTTTTTATCTTTCTGTGCAGCGACCCTGCTGATGGTGGGTTGCTGTGGACCTAAGGGTGGTCCCGAATTCCTGACTTCATCTACTGACGCAGTTGTTACAACTACTTATGGTTATCGATGACAAGTGCCAGGTGGTATATGAGGGTGGCGATTATCTGCAAGGTATGATGACCGCAGATCCCTTTATTTGGAACTTCTAATTGATTTATAGATACTTAGAGATAGGGGAGTGGACAAAATGCTCACTCCCTTGATTTTTTTTGTAAAAAATGCTCAAAAATATGTAGTTTTATGAGTGGTTTTGCGACTAATATAGTGAACAGCATAAGAGAGAGGCTGTTTGCTAAAATTTACTACTAAAACAAATGGTACAAAAGAGTGAAAAAGAATTTGTAGCCCTTGTCGAGGAGCACAAGCAGACAATCTATATGGTTTGTTATCTCTTCTCGAAAGATAAGACAGAGGTAGAGGAGCTCTATCAGGATGTTCTTATCAATCTTTGGAAGGGCTTTGCGGGTTTCGAGGGTCGTTCTTCGCTGCGTACCTGGGTGTGGAGGGTTAGCCTCAATACCTGCATATCGTGGCAGCGTGGCAAGCGCAAGCGTGGTGCGAGAATGTCGTTGGAGTTGTCGGTCGATTTGTATAACGATACTGATAGCGACACACGACAAATCCAGATGTTGCACGATCGTATCAGCCGACTCGGTCCGTTTGATAGGGCGATTGTGATGCTGTGGTTAGAGAATATGCCCTACGACGAGATAGGTGAGATAGTCGGTATCTCGGCCAAGAATGTATCGGTGCGACTATTCCGTATCAAGGAGCAACTGCGCCAAATGTCTAACAATAACTCTGAGGAGTAATTAAACGAAAAGGATATTATGCAAAACTATAATACAGATTATCGGGAACTTGACTCACTGCGTGAGCAGGTTGAACTGCTTAAAAATAAGCTTGATGCTCAGCAGATTATCTCGCAGCGTGCGATGCTCGCTACCATTCACAAAGGCGTGAAGGATCTTAATAAAAGATATACCTGGCCGTTGGCAATTACAGGTCTTATCGGTGGAATCTATTGCTTTTGGGCATTCTACTACTTCTTCGACTTCTCGCTTTACTTTGCGATTTTCACCTCGCTGATGATGTTTGTTACGGCGACTTTCTTCTTTACGATGCATAAGCGTCTGGCAGATGTGGATATCTCGCAGCGAAACCTTCTGACGGTTGCAAGTGAGATTACCAGATTCCGTAAAATTTGGTCTAACTGGCCGATGTACTCTGTGCCTGTTCTGATGGTGTGGCTCTTTTGGTTGGTATTTGAAGAGGCAACAATTATTCCTGAAGGAGCTATGCGTAACGGATTTTTCGGTGGTGGATCGTTTGGTCTGATTGTCGGTGGAATAATCGGTCTCAGATCTCATAGAAAGGGAATTAAGAATGTAGATATGATACTCGAACAAATCCGCGAATTGCAGGAGAGCGAGAAGTTACTCGCAGATAAATAGACATAGAAAAGAAATAGATAAGGCTGTCCATCATACTTGAAGGACAGCCTTATCTTTGTAGGCCCACTGGGAATCGAACCCGGATTTACAGTTTAGGAAACTGTCGTTCTATCCGTTGAACTATGGACCCGCTGTTAAAAAGGGCTGCCACGAAACTCGGACAGCCCTTATGCCTCATTGCAACACTTTTAGAGTGCCGCAAAAGCCTCGGTGAGTTTCTCTACATAACCGGCCTTTGCACTCATCTCGGTTTTCAGAATCATATTCTTAATAGCCTTAGGCGATGAGCAACCGTGACCGATGATAACTACTCGACCAATACCAAGTACAGGTGTACCACCTACCTCTTCGTAATTCAGTGCGCTGAAAAAGTCGTTCTTGATGCCGTGTGCAGCTGTGATGGGGTAGAGGCTCTCCGATGCTTTGAGCAGGATGTTGCCAATAAAACCATCACAAACAATCACATCTGCCTTCTTGCCACTGAACAGGTCGTAACCCTCAACATTGCCAACGAAGTTATAGTGGGTAGTGCCCGCCATAATCTCGTGTGCTGCTTTGGTGGTGAGGTTGCCCTTCTCGCTCTCCGAGCCGATGTTGAGCAAGCCAACTCTCGGATTCTCGATACCCCATACATACTTAGCATATACGCTGCCAAGCAGACCATACTGATCAAGCACGTCGGGGCGGCAATCTGCGTTAAGACCTACATCGAGCAACAACGACTGAGTACCAATTGCGGTTGCAACAGGTGCTGAAATGGCAGGACGGATAACGCCATCGATAACCTCGGCAGCGTAGAACGCACCGACCATCATCGCACCGGTTGAACCAGCACTTGCGAAACCGTCAATTTTACCTGCTTTCAGGTAGTTGAAACCAACCTTGATACTCGAATCAGCCTTCTGTGCATAGGCCTTGGCGGGGTGGTCGTTCATAGTAATCACCTCGGTTGTGGGAACAATCTCGATGCGCTCATCGGTGCAACCCTCACGAGTGAGGATAGCCTCGATAGCCTCTTTGTCGCCAAAGAGCACGATACGGCTCTCGGGGGCGATAGCCTCCAGAGCCTCGATAGCACCCATAACTACTGCTTCGGGGGCGAAGTCGCCACCCATAGCATCAATACCTATACGAAGCATTGTTTGTCGAAAGTTTGTAGAATTACTACTCCTCTACCTTCTTAGCAACTGCCAACTTACCACGGTAGAAGCCGCACTCGGGGCATACACGGTGGTACAATACGGGCGAACCGCAGTTCGAGCATACTGCTACGGTAGGAACCTCAGCTGTGTAGTGAGTTCTTCTCTTGTCTCTTCTGGTGGACGATACCTTATGTTTAGGATGTGCCATTGTTAATAAATTTTTAGATGATTATTCTTTGTTTATTCTTTGTTTTCCAACATTTGTTTCAACTCAGCAAGCTTTGCCGCCTCGGGGCTCTCAGCCAAACTACCTTCGCTGGCAGTCAGTCGCTCAAACTCCTCCTCGGTGACAATCTTGAACTTAGCCAACATCTCGGGATTGCACTCCTCAGTCGAAGCGTGAGTACGGCTGTAGGGCAGACTCAGCAAAACGCTCTGGTAGAGATAGTCGGCAAGCTGGATCTCCTCCTCGACACTATCAATAACCACGCCCTCGTTCTCCTCAGTCGAACCATCGAATGTGCTGTCCGACTCGCTGTCGCCACTAATCTCAATAGTCAGAGGCTCCAGGCAACGGTCGCACTCGACAACTACGCAGCCCTCAATATGGCAACTCAAATGAAGCGAAGTAGAAGCCTTAATCAACTCTACCTCAGCACGAACCTCACCGCTCAATACCTCCGACTCCTCCCACTGAGAGAAGAAATCATTGTCAAGCAGGAACGAGTAGGTGCTCGCTCCATTTTTTAGTCCTTTGCAGGAGATAGTGTATTCTTTAAGTCCTTCTACCATTTTCGCTAAAATGAGCCTGCAAATTTATATATTTTTCTCTGATTTGCAAAGTTTTCTCAATAATTTATGCCTTTAAGCCCAATGAGGCGAGTGTTATGGCCATCACTGACTCCACAACTACTGCTCCTCGCAGAGCAATACATGCATCGTGTCGACCCTTTATGCTCTTAATCTCCCTCTCTCCACTGTCTAAATGAATAAATTCCTGCTTCTTGGAGATGCTTGCAGTGGGCTTAAATGCTACGCTGACACAGATGGGGTTGCCATTGCTAATTCCACCATTAATTCCGCCGTCGTTGTTGGTTTCGGTTGTTCCTTCGGTATTGATTATCAGGTCGTTATTCTCGATACCTCGTCGGTTTACCACATCAAAGCCTGCTCCGAAGCTAACCCCCTTGACGGCAGGGATTGAGAATAGCAGATGTGATGCCACACTCTCCAGTGAGTCGAAGAATGGCTCACCAATGCCCGTTGGAACACCGCTAACAGAGCACTCAACTCGACCGCCTACCGAATCACCATCGGCAAGGGCAGCTGCAATGACTGCATCAAATTTTGTGCTATCGGTTTCGGTGCCAATCTGGCTTATGCGTGTGTTAAATTTTACATTGTCGCCAATAATCTTCTTCGCAATTACGCCCGCTGCTACAAGTGTCAGTGTCAGTCTGCCCGAGAAATGACCGCCACCACGAGGATCGTTCCAGCCACCAAACTTCACCCCTGCAACTCTGTCGGCGTGCGATGGGCGAGGAGTGTTTTGCAAACCCTCGTAGTCGCCAGAACGGGTATTGCTGTTATAAAAAACTATCGCAAGCGGTGCGCCTGTTGTGTGGCCATTGTAAATGCCTGAAACAAGGTGGGGCGTGTCGCTCTCGGTGCGTGGGGTCGTCCCCGCTGCTCCCGAACGACGACGCGCAAGGTCCTTCTCAAAATCAAACTCAGAGAGAGGTATGCCGGCAGGTACACCATCAACGACCACGCCAATCATTTCGCCGTGCGACTCACCAAAAACGGTAATGCCAAAACTACCACCAGCGGAGAATCTATTCATAACGTACAGCGTTGTTGGTTAACGATTTAAGGTCTTCCCAGAAGGTGGGATAGGACTTGGCAACTGCTTCTGCATCTTCGATGGTTACACCCTCGCGACTGCACAGACCTGCCACTGCGGCAGACATTGCAATACGGTGGTCGCCACGCGAAGATATAGTGCCGCCAATAATCTCACCACTCTCTACATAGAGTGCATCCTCCTCGTCGTCAATCGACATCTTGATACCGAGTTTGGAGAACTCCTCGACGATTGCCTCAGCGCGATTGCTCTCCTTGTGGAGCAGGCGACCTACACCGATAATTTTCGATGTACCCTCACACTGCGAGGCCAGAATAGTGAGAATAGGGAAGAGGTCAGGGCTGTTTGTGGCGTCATACTCAAAGGCGCGCAATTCGTTGTGCTCAACGGTAATCTCTGTTGGCGAGGTGATGATCTCTGCACCGGCATCCTCCAGGACATCAATTATCGTGACATCTGCCTGCAATGAGAGAGGTGACATATTCTTCACCGTCACTCTTCCGGCAATAGCAGCAGCCACAAGCATAAATGAGGCACTACTCCAATCGCCTTCGATATAGTAATCCGCAGGCTCATATTTCTGACCGGCAGGGATATAAAACTCTTTGTAGTCGTTGTGCTCGATGCGTACGCCAAACTTCTCTACGGCGTCAATTGTCATAGCAATATAGGGCCTGCTGTTGAGCTTATTTATGTGAAGAACTGTCTCCTCTTCGGCAAGAGGGAGTGCCATTAGCAATCCGGTTAGGAACTGGCTGCTCACGAAGCCGTCAACATCCGTCTCGCCACCACGCAGAGGACCCTTGACGGTGATGGGCAGGAAGCCGTTGCAATCTACCTCCACACCTAAGTTTTGGAGTGGGGCGATCATCATTCCGATAGGGCGGCGAAGCATAGAACCGCGTCCCTCGATGCGGATGGTGCGATCGCAAAGTGCTGCTATTGGGGTGAAGAGTCGTGTCGAAAGACCTGACTCGCCTGTGTTGATCGTGTCGCTCTGGGGGGATA
>JAGBTK010000041.1 GCA_017631375.1 Tidjanibacter sp.
ATCAACGTTACTATCAATCCCGATAACTCTATCACCGTAGAGGATGATGGTCGTGGTATTCCTGTTGATATGCACGAGCAGGAGGGTAAGTCGGCATTGGAGGTTGTACTTACCGTGCTTCACGCCGGTGGTAAGTTTAATAAAGGCTCCTATAAGGTGTCGGGTGGTCTGCACGGTGTAGGTGTATCGTGTGTGAATGCACTCTCGACAAGTCTTATTGCTGAGGTGCACCGCGATGGTAAGATTCATCGTCAGACTTACAGCAAGGGTGCTCCCACTTCGGAGTTGAAAATCGTAGGTGAGACCGACCGTACAGGTACCACTATTACCTTCAAGCCCGATGGTGAAATCTTTACCGAAACAGTATATAACTACGAGGTGCTGGCTGCTCGTCTGCGCGAGTTGGCATATCTGAATAAGGGTGTTTCGCTCCACCTTACCGACCTTCGTGAGGTTGACGAGGAGGGCAAACCTCTCCACAATCACTTCTACTCGGAGGAGGGTTTGAAGGAGTTTGTTGAGTATCTGGATGCCAACCGTAATGCTATCATTGAGCACAGTATCTATATCGAGACTGAGGAGAAGGGTATTCCCGTAGAGGTGGCTATGCAGTATAATGATAGCTTCTCGGAAAATGTACACTCCTACGTTAACAATATCAATACTATCGAGGGTGGTACTCACCTGACAGGTTTCCGTCGTGCACTGACTCGTACTCTGAAAAAGTATGCAGAGGAGTCGGGTCTGCTTGCCAAACTCAAATTTGAGATTAATGGTGATGACTTCCGTGAGGGTCTGACTGCTGTTATCTCGGTGAAGGTTGCTGAGCCTCAGTTTGAGGGTCAGACCAAGACCAAACTGGGTAATGGTGAGGTTGCTCCCGCAGTGGATCAGGCAATCGCTACCGCTCTTACTCTCTACCTGGAGGAGCATCCCAAGGATGCAAAGGCAATTGTAGAGAAGGTAGTCTTGGCGGCTACTGCCCGCCACGCTGCCCGCCACGCTCGCGAACTTGTGCAGCGCAAGACCGTTCTTTCGGGTTCGGGTCTTCCCGGTAAGTTGGCAGACTGCTCGTCGCGTGAGAGAGATAAGGCTGAAATCTTCTTCGTCGAGGGTGATTCGGCAGGCGGTACTGCAAAGCAGGGTCGTGACCGTACCTATCAGGCAATTATGCCTCTGCGTGGTAAGATTCTCAATGTAGAGAAGGCTCAGGATCACCGTATGTTGGAGAATGAGGAGATTCGCAATATGTACACCGCACTTGGTGTGTCGATTGGTACTAAGGAGGATAGCAAGGCTTTGAATATCGAGAAGTTGCGCTACGGCAAGATTATTATTATGACCGATGCCGATGTCGATGGTAGCCACATTGCAACCCTTATGTTGACCTTCTTCTTCCGTAAGATGAAAGACCTTATCGAGCTTGGCCATATCTATATTGCTACCCCTCCTCTCTATTGTGTGAAGAGTGGTAACCGCAAGCGTTACTGCTGGAGCGATGAGGAGCGTGATGCTGTAATCGCAGAGAGTGGTCGTGGTTACACCGTACAGCGTTACAAGGGTCTTGGTGAGATGGATGCTCAGCAACTTTGGGAGACCACTATGGATCCCGAAACCCGTATCCTGCGTCAGGTGACCATTGAGAATGCTGCAGAGGCAGACCACATCTTCTCGATGTTGATGGGTGACGATGTAGAGCCTCGTAAGGAGTTTATCGAGCGCAATGCAAAGTATGCAAACATCGATGCTTAATTAAGAGATACAAATCTAAGAGATAACAGAGATGGAAGTTACAATTATCGGTGTTGCAGGTGGTACAGGCTCGGGTAAGAGTACACTTGTGCGTTGCTTGCAATCGGCATTTGCTGAGAGTGATGTTGTTACACTCTGCCACGACTACTATTACAAGGGCTACACTAACCTTACCTATGAGGAGCGTTGCAAACTCAATTACGACCATCCTCAGGCCTTTGATACAGATATGATGGTGGAGCACTTGAAGGCACTCAAAAGTGGTGTGCCTATCAAGCACCCTGTCTACTCTTTCGTAGAGCATAATCGCACCGATGAGTGGGTAGAGGTGAAGCCTTCGCGAGTGGTGATTGTCGATGGTATCCTGATCTTCGAGAACAAGGATTTGAGGGATATGATGGATATCAAGGTATTTGTTGATACCGATGCAGATGTCCGTCTGGCTCGCCGTATTTTGCGCGATGTGCAGGATAGGGGCAGAACTATGGAGTCGGTGATTAACCAATATATCGACACCGTGAAACCTATGCACGAGGAGTTTGTTGAGCCATCAAAGAAGCATGCTGATGTGATTATTCCTGAGGGTGGTTTCAACTCTGTGGCTGTTGGTATGCTTATTGAGAATATCAAATCTCTGATCGCGAAGTAATTTGGTATAGAAAAAGTTAGTTATGAGTAAGAACATTTTGATAACCGGTGGGGCAGGCTTTATTGGCAGCCATGTCGTGCGCTTGTTTGTGAATAAGTATCCCGATTATCAAATTGTCAATCTCGATAAACTGACCTATGCAGGTAATCTTGCAAACCTTGCCGATATTGAGGAGAAGCCTAACTACTTTTTCGAGCGTTGCGATATTTGCGATATCGACAGGGTTATGGAGATCTTTCGCAAATATGATATTGATGGCGTGATTCACCTTGCAGCAGAGAGTCATGTAGATCGCTCGATTAAAGATCCTTTCACATTCGCCAAGACCAATGTGCTCGGAACTCTGAGTCTGTTGCAGGCGGCAAAGGAGTATTGGAACGGAGAGTGGGAAGGCAAGCGTTTTTATCATATCTCAACCGATGAGGTTTATGGTGCGCTTGAGCTGACTCATCCGGAGGGTATTGAGCCTCCCTTTACCACTACTGCCTCGTCAAGTGAGCACCACTTGGCTTATGGCAAGGAGTTCTTCTACGAGGATACCAAATATAACCCTCATAGCCCATACTCGGCAAGCAAGGCCTCGAGCGACCACTTCGTGCGTGCATTTCACGACACTTACGGTCTGCCCACTATTGTGACTAATTGTTCAAATAACTACGGTCCATACCAATTTCCCGAAAAGTTAATACCTCTGTTTATCAACAATATCCGTCACGGCAAACCTCTGCCCGTATATGGCAAGGGTGAGAATGTTCGCGATTGGCTCTATGTTGTTGACCACGCAAGAGCTATCGATACAATTTTCCACAAGGGTAAAATTGCTGATACCTATAACATCGGTGGTTTCAACGAGTGGAAGAATATCGACCTTATTAAGGTGATTATCAAAACAGTAGACCGCCTCATTGGTAACCCGGAGGGCGAGAGCGAGAAGCTCATTACCTATGTTACCGACCGTGCAGGTCACGATTTGCGTTATGCTATCGATTCTACCAAACTGAAAGATGAACTCGGTTGGGAACCAAGTTTGCAGTTTGAGGAGGGTATCGAGAAGACCGTGCGCTGGTATCTCGACAACCAGGAGTGGCTCGACAATGTCACCAGCGGTGAATACGAGAAGTATTATGAGAAGATGTATGCCGGCAGATAATCTGGCAATGCAAATAATAAAGGGTTGCACAATGTTGTGCAACCCTTTGCTATTACTTTTCGCGTTTTGGAAACCAACCCTTACGCACTCTTTCGCGTTGTTCGAAGAGTTCGCCAATGCTCCAAAATGAGGAAAATGCAAAGACTCCGAGCAGCGTGGAAAGGATAGTCCCATCAACAAAGAGTGACCCCGCCAGGCCAGCTATTCCGGCAATCATAAATACCCACCAACAACGCACACCAAAATAGTACTCTGCCTTGATGACTATCGGGTGAAATACTCCAATAATCAGAAAAGTAGCTATGCCAATAATTAATCCTTCGTAGTTCATTATACTATTCTATTTTTGGGCTTTTTTCTCGCGTTGGCGGATAAATTGCTCTGATACAATGATTTGAATTGCCTTTTCAAGAATCTCAGCCTCAATTGGTTGCTCACCGCTCGGCTCGCCGTCAATCTCAAACTCAACTGTTGGTGTCGACTCTATGCGTATCTTTCGGCCCTGCCAATGATGTACCTTATTCACCTCATAAATCTTGCCATTAAAGAGTGCGCGTGCGTGGCGTACTATGGCAAGGCGGCTCAGTCGGCCAATCACCGTAAGGTCTAACAATCCGTCATCAGGCTCAGCGTATGGCAACTGCATCATACCGCCACCATTGTATTTACCAATACCAAATGTGGCGCTGAGAGCATTGCTGTTGAAGACCAGCTTATCATCAACCCAAATCTTCATGCGTGTCGAGCGATAGGTGAATACCGAGCGCACAAGACTCCAAAGGTAGAGCAGACGCCCGCGATAACCACGCTCTTTCATACGGAAGCAGCGACGATTGACCAGAGCATCCAAACCACATCCGGCATTGTTGGCAACATAACGCTTTTGGTTGTAGAGCGACTCATAATAGGAGGCAACTGCCACATCCTGCAAGATGGAGTGGTTTTTAACGATAGCCTGAATAGCCTCAGCATACTGACGAGGGATGCCGTACATACGGGTCCAGTCGTTGCCTGTGCCGACACTTATTGCTGCCACAAGTACCTCGGTCGTAGGTACAGTTTTCTGTATAAAAATACCGTTTACTACCTCGTGCATCGTGCCGTCACCACCCACAGCCATAATCTTGCGGTAGCCGTTGTTGACAGCTGCTACCGCAAGTTCTATGGCGTGATAGCGATGCTCCGTAAAGGCAAAGTCGGGCATAATGCCATTGTCACGCAGCAATTTGCTGACCATCGGCCAATCAAGCAGACCCTTACCCTTACCGGAGATAGGGTTGATGATCGCAAACCACTTCTCTTTTACTTCCATCCGCTTTGCTAATTTGGGTTATTCTATCGTTTTCTCTACTTTGCAGGAGCGTTTTCGAGTGTGTGGCAGAGATATTTCCAGAACTTCTCTACCGAGGTGATATTTACCTTCTCAGCGGGCGAGTGGGGGTAGCAGATGGTAGGACCAAACGAAATCATATCCATATTGGGATATACACCACCGATGATACCGCACTCCAAACCTGCGTGGATAGCAACAACCTTAGGCTCAGTGCCGTAGAGCGACTTGTAGCTCTCCTTCATTGTTGCAAGGATTGGCGACTGCATATTGGGGTTCCAGCCATCATAAGCACCACCCATCTTAACCTTACCACCTGCAAGCTCAAATACGGTGCGAATCGAAAGAGCCAAATCCTCCTTCTCGCTGCGTACCGAGGAGCGCATCAGACCAAATACGGTAAACTTACCCTTCTCCGATACGACGCGAGCAAGGTTTGTCGAAGTCTGCACCAGACCAGGCATCGAGGTACTCATCTTGATTACACCATTGGGGCAAGCCTGAACAGCGTCGAGCAGATAGCACTGGTCGAGGATGTCGATGCAACGAGCGGGGCAGGGGATTGCCACTGCATTAATCTCAATCTTATCCTCAATATCTTTATACTCAGTGTTGTAGAGTTTCTCGTAACGCTTGATTGCTGCCAGGAACTTCTTCTCGAAAGCCTTGTCAACAGCCACAGTAGCAAATGCCTCGCGAGGGATAGCATTGCGCAAACCACCACCATCAATCGAGCAGAGCAGAACATTCATCTTCTCCTGAATACCAATCAGAGTACGGGCCATCAGTTTGTTGGCGTTTGCTCTCTGGAGGATAATCTCAATACCCGAGTGACCGCCTTTAAGACCTTTAACCTCAATACGATAGCCTGCAAAATCTTTCTTTTTGATAGCAACAGTATGGTAGGGCATACTGACGTTGAAGTCCTGACCACCTGCGCAACCTACATACAGTTCGCCCTCGGTCTCCGAGTCGAGGTTAAGCAAAATATCACCACTCAGCTCACCTGCCTTCAAACCAAAAGCACCATCCATACCTGTCTCCTCAGTTGCGGTGAAGAGTGCCTCGATAGGGCCGTGCTTGATGTCGTTCGATTCGAGAACTGCCAGAATAGCTGCTACGCCGATACCATTATCAGCACCCAGAGTAGTGCCGTCAGCAGTCACCCAATCGCCATCAATATAGGCAACAATCGAATCTTTGGTGAAGTCAAACTCCTTGTCCGAGTTCTTCTGAGGTACCATATCAACGTGTGCCTGGATAACAATACCCTTGCGCGACTCCATACCAGGAGTTGCGGGCTTGCGGATGATGACATTGTTGCCACCATCAACAAAGTGCTCCAAGTTATGCTCTTTGGCAAATTTTACCAAATACTCTCTAATTTCAGCCTCGTGATACGAAGGGTGAGGAATTTTGCAAATCTCAGCAAAGTGTTTCCAAATGGGCTGGGGTGCAAGTTTTGAAATGTTTGTGTCCATAATTATATAATTTTAGTTTTCGGTTTTGTCTTCCTCTTTTTTCTCGTTGGCTCTCTCGGTAGCTGCTCTCTCGGCATCTTTTTCGAAAGCCTCAATTATGTGTTTCACCAAACGGTGTCTAATAATGTCGCGATTGTCAAAATCTACTATGCCAATACCCTCAATACCTTCAAGTATGGCGCGTGCGTGACGTAAACCCGAATCGGTACGACGGGGGAGATCAATCTGGGTGAGGTCACCTGTTACGATAAATTTCGCACTGCGACCCATACGGGTCAGGAACATCTTGATCTGTGGCAGAGTGGTGTTTTGTGCCTCGTCGAGAATAACGCAGGCGTTGTCGAGTGTACGACCACGCATATAGGCGAGCGGAGCGATCTGCACAGTGCCGTCCTCAATGAACTTTTGCAACTTGGCGGGATGAATCATATCGTTCAGTGCATCATAAAGTGGCTGGAGATATGGATCGAGTTTCTCTTTCATATCTCCGGGCAGAAATCCCAATTTTTCGCCGGCCTCCACAGCCGGTCGAGTAAGGATGATCCTCTTCACCTCTCTGTTTTTCAGGGCGCGTACTGCAAGAGCAATAGCCGTATATGTCTTACCCGAACCGGCAGGGCCGATTGCCAGCAGAAGGTCGTTTTTGTCGTAGGCCTCTACTAATCGCTTCTGTCCCGGAGTGCGTGCCTTGACGATGAGGCCGTTGTTGCCATAGACAATAACATCGCTCTCAGCCACTCCCAATTCGCTTACCGAAGTGCCTGCCGAACCACACACCTGATTGATGACACTCTCCGAGAGATGGCCATAGCGTGAGTGGTAAGCAAACAGATCAGCCATCTTTGCCTCTAAGCGAGCAATCTCATCCTCAGTGCCTACAGCCTTGATGGTGGAGCCTCTAGCGATGAGTTTCAGTTTTGGGAAGTGTGCGCATATACGCTCGATGTTGCAGTTGGCAACACCGTAGAACTCTAATAGGTCTATGCCTTTAATCTCTATTAACTTTTCGGCCATCTTTTGTTGTTTGTTTGCCTCTTCTTGTTGGTTGGGTAAGTTTTTCTTTTTTTAATAAATGAGGACACCGAGCCTGAAATACTCTCTCAGTACTCGGTGTCGAAGTTTTAGATTTGACATTTGTGTCGCCTCTTAGAACATCAAACCGATGCTGAGCGACCAATTGCTCTGCTGCTTCATCTTGTCAAATGCATTCTCAATGTTTACATCCTGATCTGTAAATTCGCCATTGTAGCGGAAGTCGATGCTAATTTTGGAGATATCAATACCCACTCCTGCAGTCCACGAGATAGTCGATTTCTCGAAAGTTTTACCAAACTCTTCCCATCCTGCAAAGGTGTTGTCGCCAACAGCTCCAAAGTCAAATACGGGGCCTACGCCTGCGCGAACTTTGAGGGCATTACCTCCAAGTCCCAAACCTACGAGTACAGGGGCACGCATTGTGTTAAATGTAGCCTTTGTGTTGTCGCCAAGTGCCTCGTTGGTGTAGTTGTGCCACATATAGTCCAACTCGGGCTGAACAAAGATGGGCAGCAAGGGGACATTTAATCGAAGAGTCAGACCGGCATAGTAGCTGCTTGCGGCTTCAAAAGTGTGTTTTACATCCTCTTTTACCTGCTCAATATCAGCGTTAGAGATAATACCTCCGTGTACACCGAACTGTAATAACTGCTTCTTGTTATTGTCTGCGCTAACTGTACCTGCCGAGAGTAGAGCTACGATAATCAATGCAAGAACTTTCTTCATGTTCTTTTCTGAGTTAATAATTTATTATGGTCTGTTAGAAGAGATAACCAAGAGAGATGGTCCAACTCTGCGACTTAACTATACTCTCAATTCCTGCAACCTCGCCCTCATTGCTCTTGAACTGACCATTGTAGCGGAAGTCCAGAGTAAAACCAAGAAAGTCAACGCCTGCACCGGCAGTCCAACCCACCGATTTGTCGAAGAGATCATCGCTCTCTACACTTATGCCTGCAAGTGTAACTTTGCTGTTGCTACCTGCGTTGAATACAGGGCCTGCATTAACTCGCACCTTAGCGGTAGTGCCTACACCGATACCTGCACCCACGAGTACGGGGATATCGATATGGTTGATTGTTGCGGTGAGATTATCTTCGCCCCACTTATTGGAAGTGTAGAGTATCTCAGGCTGAATGTAGATAGGCATCAGAGGTACATTAACTCGTACCACTGCGCCAATATGATAGCCTGTATTGGAGTTCTCGAAGAGTGTGCCAAGTGAGCCACCATCAACTTTTGTCTGATCGGAAGAGATACCTGCCTTTACACCAAACTTGATGAAAGGTATGTTGTTGTCGGCCTGTGCGCTCCATACCGAAGCAGCTGCCAGCATAACTAATGTAATAAGGACTTTTTTCATATTGTTAGTCAATTTTGGAGTTTTACATTTTTACAAATATAGAAATATTTTGTTTAATATCCATCATACAATCTCATTTTTATAAGCAAATGTTCTGCCACTTGCCCTACCGAATAACCTACTGTGGCTAATAACCTGCACTTTGGAGTTTGCCGTTTGATGAAAATAGACTATCTTTGCGCGCGGAAATAGTTAATAGAGAAGAGAATTATTATGGCACTTGTAGCGATTGTAGGTCGTCCCAATGTGGGCAAGAGTACATTTTTTAACCGTTTGGTAGGTATGCGTCAGGCTATCGTTGATTCGACAGCCGGCACAACACGCGACCGCCACTATGGTAAGACCGATTGGAATGGTCACGAGTTTTCGATTATCGACACCGGTGGTTACAGTACCGGTAGTGACGATATCTTTGAGGATGAGATTCGCAAACAGGTGATGCTTGCCATTGACGAGGCAGATGTTATTCTCTTTATGGTAGAGGTATCGACCGGTATTACCGACCTCGATATGGCGATGGCGGATATTCTCCGTCGTTCGTCGAAGAAGATCTTCTTGGTGGTAAATAAGGTTGATAACTACGATCTTATCTACTCCTCGCACGAGTTCTACTCGTTTGGTCTTGGTGATCCCTACTGTATCAGTTCGATGAGTGGTAGTGGTACTGGCGACCTTCTGGATGCTGTTGTGGCTGCACTGCCTGACGACAAGACCGATGAGTTGGAGGAGGGCCTGCCTCGTATTACTGTTGTTGGCCGTCCCAATGTGGGTAAGTCATCGCTTACCAATGCACTGCTCGGTAAGGAGCGCAATATCGTTACTCCCATTGCCGGAACTACTCGCGACTCGATCAATACTCGCTACAATAAATATGGCCTGGATTTCTATCTGGTGGATACTGCCGGTTTGCGTAAGAAGGGCAAGGTGAACGAAGATTTGGAGTTCTACTCCGTTATGCGTTCGATTCGTGCTATTGAGCACTCGGATGTCTGCGTGTTGATGCTGGACGCTTCGCAGGGTATCGAGTCGCAGGACTTGAATATCTTCAGCCTGATTGTACGCAACAAGAAGGGTTGTGTGATTGTGGTTAATAAGTGGGATCTGATCGAGAAGGATAACAACACAATGCGTGATTGGAAAGAGTTCTTGCAGAAGAAACTAGCTCCATTTAGCGATGTGCCCGTTATCTTTACCTCGGTGATCAACAAACAGCGCATCTTGGATGTATTGCAGACCGCTATTAAGGTCTATAACTCTCGCGCTCAGCGAATCCCTACTTCTGAGTTTAACGAATTTATCCTCCCCATCATTGAGGAGACTCCTCCTCCCTCGATTAAGGGTAAGTATATCAAGATTAAGTATGCTTTGCAGTTGCCTTCGCCGACTCCTGCATTTGCATTTTTTGTCAATCTGCCCCAATATATCAAGGACTCCTATCGTCGTTTTCTGGAGAACAAGATTCGCGAACATTGGGACTTTGAGGGTGTGCCGATGCAGATTTATTTCCGTCAGAAATAGTTTGATAATAAGAGGGTTGAGAGTGTTTCGACCCTCTATTTTTTAGAGAAAAGATGAATCCGAAGATTAGAAGTTTTGCATTACCTATCGCTATTGTGGTGGGGGCTCTCTTCAATGGTTTTTTTGCCGATTGGAGTTTTCTTTCTCCATACCTTATCTTCGCGATGCTCTATATCACCTTTTCGCGAGTGTCGCTCTCGGAGATGAGGGTGGGGTGGTTTCATCTGGTACTTTTGCTATTCCAGATCGGGCTTGGCTCGGCACTCTATTTCCTGCTACGCGGAGCTGACGAGGTGGTAGCTCAAGGGGTGATGATATGTGTCTTTGCACCGGCTGCTATGGCTTCGGCTGTAATTGGAGGTATGCTCGGGGCAAATGTTACCACGATGACCTCGTTTATCCTGCTCAGTAATATGTCGGTCGCTCTCTGCGCCCCGATACTTTTTGCGCTAACCGACGGGACGGGTGTGGAGATAGGGTTTTTGACTATGATGTGGCGTGTGCTCAAACGAGTTGCTCCGCTGCTACTATTGCCATTGGTATTATCTTGGCTTACAGAACGATACCTGCCACGAACTCACGCATTTGTTAAGGCTCATCAGAACGCCTCTTTCTACCTTTGGGTAGTGGTTTTGGTGATTCTTATGGCGAACACTACAAGTTTTATTCTCAGTCAACCAGCAGAGATGCATAGAGTGGCTGTGATTTTGGCAGTTGCCGCACTTGTAATATGCTTGGTACAGTTTACTTTTGGCAGATGGTGGGGTGGACGCTTTGGCGATAAGGTGGCTGGCGGTCAATCCCTCGGTCAGAAGAATATGGCTCTCGCTATTTGGCTAACTCAGTCGTTTCTCAATCCTCTGGCATCCGTTGCTCCTGCTGCTTATGTCGTATGGCAGAACATTGTCAACAGCTACCAACTATGGCGCAAGAATAGAGAGAGTAAGTAGAAAAGAAAAGGGTCGGAAGTTTTCCGACCCTTTTTGTTAGAAGGCTATCTTCACCCCTCCCACAATCATTCGTGGCATCGCAGGGCCATAGATGTATCCTGCATCCTTGTCCATACCTACATCCAAATCCTTTTGGAAGGAGTCGAAGATGTTCTTAGCCGCCACACTCAGCTCAATATTCGAGGTGGAGGAGAGTTTGAAATTGTATGCTGCTCTCAGACCCGCATCCACAAAACTCTCGGTCAGCACCTCCTCGTCTTTATCTACATAGCCAGCATAGTGTTGCACCAACATCGGGCCTGTAAAGTTAGCATTTGCCGAGAGGGTAAGTGCAGGGGTGGGATTATATGTAATAGTTGAGTATCCATAAATATCGGGTGCTCGGAACATATGCTTCTGAGGGGTAATGCTCTCGTCCTCAGACCACTGCAAAGCCTCTTTGTAAAGACTGCGCTGCAAGGTAAGTCCGGCATCCACTACAAAAGTCGGTATGCCCATCTTCAACTCAAAGTTTACACCACTAATAGTCGCGCCCGAGGCATTTACTCGTTGCAATAGGAGGTTGCCTTGGTCGTCGTGACCACGCTCAACAAGCGCAAAGACATCGTCGAGTGTGGTGTGGAAACCCTC
The DNA here is from genome assembly GCA_017631375.1 of Tidjanibacter sp. Classification (GTDB taxonomy): domain Bacteria; phylum Bacteroidota; class Bacteroidia; order Bacteroidales; family Rikenellaceae; genus Tidjanibacter. The sequence continues at coordinate 11,859 of JAGBTK010000041.1, forward strand.
AATGAGGAGGTTGCTCTCCCACGAACCGAAATTATGGTAGAGGTCTACCGAGCCACTGATGCTATTTGAGTACTCGGGTCGCAGGTCGGGCGAGAGTGTGATGATTGCCACATCGCCACCAACTGCGGCAACGTGCAAATCCTCGTCGTAGGCCTGAGGTGCACGATAACCACTCGAATAACTGAGGCGGAAAGCGACAGCCTCGCTCGGAGTCCAACGCATAGTTGCACGAGGGCTGACGATAATTTTCTCCATACGGTTGTGCTTGTCTACTCGCGCACCAATCAACAGACCAAACTGCTCTGTCTTCCACTCGTTCTGGAAGTATGTACCCAGACTGATACTCTTTTGATTGATGATTCGGTTGTAGCCTATCATCCTATCTTCCAGATTGTTGTAGGTGTATTCGGAACCTACGGTGAGCTGTGCGGGAAGCAGGAAGTCGTACGAGAAACCATACTGAACACCTGCGGTCAAAGTGATATCGTTGGTTGTTCCGTAGGCGTCGGGATTGCGGTCTGTGCCGAAATAACTCTCTCGGTCGATATGCTGAGCCGAAGTGTATAGGTCAAGTGTGTGGCGATAGTCGGCACTATAAGTGTTGAAGCGCAAGCCTCCGCCATTAATTCCGTGGCGCAACTGCTCTGCGAACAGACTCTCGTGAGGTGGGATATCCATACTATTACCACCACGGCGGAACTCTCGGATATGATGATACTCGGCAGTCAGACGCGAGCGCATACCGAGTTTATGGTAGCCACGAAAACCGATTGTTTCGGAGTTGATTTTGGATATTTCCGAGAATCCGTCATCGTTGCGGTCGTATGGGTTGCGATCTTTCACTACCGAGAATATGTAGATGCCTGTTCTGTGATTTTCGCTTACAAGTGAGGCGTTCAATGCTGTGTTGTGTTCTGCTGTGCCATCCTCCATAACACCTATTGAACTGCTGAGTGTTGTGCTGTTGTAGAGAGGGTCTTTGGTGATGATATTCACAACGCCACCAATCGCATTTGAGCCATAGAGTGCCGAGCCACCACCACGAACAACCTCCACTCGCTCAATCATACCTGCAGGGAGTTGCTCCAATCCGTAGACGGTGGCAAGCGAACTGAAAATAGGGCGACTATCGAGCAGAATCTGCGAATACTGACCCTCCAAACCATTAATACGGAGCTGTGGCACACCGCAGTTTGAGCAATTATACTCCACGCGCAGACCCGATTGGAAGTTGAGAGCTTCGGCAACATTGTGGGATGAGGTCTGCTCAAAGAGCTTGTTATTCAATACATTGACAATAGATGTTGCCTCTTGTTTGTTTACTTCGTTGCGCGAGGCTGTTACAACGACACTATTCATTTCAATAGCCTCGGGTTCAAGCTCAAAGTGTGCCTCGACCGTGTGACCAGGGATAATCTCTACCTGTCGCGATTGGGTCTTATAGCCGAGGAGAGATACAGTAATTGTCTGGTGACCTGCGGGGAGGTTACGGAGAATAAAGTGACCGCTACCATCAGAAGCAGTGCCTATATTGGTTCCCTCGACTGCAATAGCGACAAAGGGAAGGTGTTCGCCTGTGGTTTTATCAATGGTGTGACCTGCCAGATGGGCGTCACGCTGCGCTTGTGCATCAACTACCGAGAGTGTGCACAGCAAGAGAGCGGAGAAGAGTCCGCACAAAATTCTATTCATATTTGCTTAAAAATTTCTATGTGTTTGGGTTGCACGAACTATCAGCACCCTTTGTCGGGGTGGAGTAGTTGTGCTGTATAGTTGTTCGGGTTAGCGTGGTTAGACTATGCCAGAACAGGCGGGGCACGCTGATTTTGAGCAGAGAGATAGGTTGTGCTGCGACTCTCTGCGTACGACCAAAGTATAGAAATTTCAGATTGTTCGGGAGCGGTGAGGTGTGTGTAATCGGTGGAGGTAAAGGTGGCGTGGTTGGCTATAGCAATTACCACCAAATCATTTGTAGAGTGGTTGTGACCCTTATGCGAATAGGGGTGAGAGTGTGTTACCGCACCCCATTCGTAGATATGAGTGTGGGTGAGCACTGCGTCGCCCACCATCTTGCCCATAAAGAGCACTAATAGCAGAAGGGATATGTACCAAACCTTTTTCACACTGCAAAAATAAGACGACATATTGTACAGTACAATACCAATTAATAGTGATTTTTTGTTTCGATGTTAGCTATATCATAGGAAATATCTATCTTTGTGATTAGCCTAAACAAATAATCAAATTTCTATCTACTTATGAAGAGAACTATTGTCTGCTTACTGCTGGCATCACTGCTTATTGGTTGCAAGGCCGACCCTATCAACCAACTTACCGACAAGGTATTTGAACTCGCTAAAAACAATTACACAGCCATCGATGCCACTCTTGACGAGGGTCGCTTCCCACGCTCTATTAACGATGATGGTACTCTACGCACCTCCGATGTGGGGTGGTGGTGTAGCGGATTTTATCCTGGCTCGCTGTGGCTTATCTATGAATACACGGACGACGAGAGTGTGAAGCAGATGGCGTGGAGTCGCACTAAGACACTACTCCCTCTCCTTGGCCGCAACACCGACCATGATATTGGTTTTCAGATTAATTGCAGTTTTGGTAATGCGATGCGCATCACGGGCGATACTGCCTCTGTGAAGGAGTACTATGTGGCTGCTGCCCGAAAACTTGCTGACCGATTCAACCCGGCTGCGGGTGTGATTCGTAGTTGGGATTTCCTGCGCAACGATTGGCGTTATCCTGTGATTATAGATAATATGATGAACCTCGAACTCCTCACCGTTGCCTCGCGTCTGTCGGGCGATGAGAGTTTTGCCGAGGTGGCTAATACTCACGCCAAAACCACACTCCGCAACCACTTCCGTGATGATTTTACAAGTTGGCACCTGATTGACTATGACCCCGTAACGGGCGATGTGCGCTATCGCGAAACGGTGCAGGGATATGCTCACTCTTCGGCTTGGGCACGAGGTCAGGCTTGGGCACTATATGGCTATACGATGATGTATCGCGAGACGTCCGATGGTGAATATCTTACTGCTGCTCAGAGAATTGCCGATGTGATAATCTCCCTTCTTCCTGAAGATGGTATCCCCTGGTGGGATTTCCACGCTCCGGGCACTCCTCACTCCTCGGAGAGTGCGGCTGAGCCCCTGCGTGACGCCTCGGCAGGTGCAATTATGGCCTCGGCATTTGTGGAGTTGAGTACGCTGACTGCCAATAAGGAACTCTCGGAGAAGTATCTTGATGTGGCCCGCACTCAAATTCTCAGCCTTGGCTCACCCGAATATCTTGCCGAAGGCAATGAGGCAGGTGGTTTCTTGTTGAAGCACTGCGTGGGTAATCTTCCCGATCGCAGCGAAATAGATGTCCCACTCAGCTATGCCGATTATTACTTCTTGGAGGCTCTTATGCGCTATAAGGCGTTGTAGAAGTGGAGTAAAATAGAATAGGTGTGCTACTTTGAGAGTAGCACACCTATTCTTATATTAGGCTCTGATAGAGTTAAATTTGTGGGAGAGTTGCAAGTGCCTTGTCGAGGCGGCTGAGGGTCTCCTCCTTGCCAATCACCTCACACATCTCATACATACCGAAGCCCTTGCTCTGACCTACAATCGCTACGCGGAAGGCGTTCATAATGTGGCCCATATGGATGTTGTTCTCTACAATCCACGAGTGGCAAATCTCCTCGGTGTTCTTGTTCGAGAAGTCATCAATAGCAGCAAGCTTCTCGCGCAAGGTCGAGATAAGTGCGTGGCTGCCCTCTTTCCAATACTTCTTCACCGCCTTCTCGTCATACTCGGTGGGAGCAATGAAGAGGAACGACGATAAATCCCAGAAATCTGCGGGAAAGGTTGCGCGTGTCTTGATGAACTCGGCAATCTGAGCCGACTTCTCAATCGAACACTCAATGCCGTGCTCTGCCATCACCTTCTGATATGCCTCAGCGAGCTGCTCGCCTGTGCGGGTGTGCATATACTGAGCGTTGAACCACTTGGTCTTATCGGGATTGAAACGAGCACCCGACTTACCAACTCTGTCGAGCGAGAAGGCAGCAATCAGTTCATCCATCGAGAAAATCTCCTGCTCAGTACCAGGATTCCAACCTAGCAGAGCCAACATGTTTACAAATGCCTCAGGGAAGTAACCATCCTCGCGGTAGCCTCGTGCGGTCTCACCGGTGGGCGAAGTCCAGAACAAGGGGAATACGGGGAAGCCCATCTTGTCGCCATCGCGCTTACTCAGTTTGCCCTGGCCTGTGGGTTTGAGCAACAAGGGGAGGTGTGCGAACTCGGGCTGAGTGTCGCTCCAACCAAATGCACGATAGAGGAGATAGTGCAAGGGAAGGCTGGGGAGCCACTCCTCACCACGAATAACGTGTGAAATCTCCATCAAGTGGTCGTCGACAATGTTTGCCAAGTGATAGGTGGGGAGGCTGTCTGCCGACTTGTAGAGCACCTTATCGTCCAGAGTGGAGGTGTTAACCGAGATATGACCACGAATCAGGTCGTCCATCTCCACTACCTCGCCAACGGGCATTTTGAAACGGATAACCCAAACATCGCCACGAGCAATACGCTCTTGCACCTCCTCGGGAGAGAGTGCAAGCGAAGTGGCGAGTTTCTCACGCACAGAGTGGTCGTAGGCAAAGGTCTTACCCTCGGCCTCCATCTGTGCACGGAGTGCGTTCAGCTCCTCGGGAGTGTCGAAAGCGTAGTAAGCATTACCCGACTCAACAAGCTGCATAGCATATTTGAGATAAATCTCCTTGCGCTCGCTCTGGCGATAGGGGGCGTGGGGACCACCCTCATCTACACCCTCGTCGATGGTGATACCGCACCAACGGAGCGAGTCGAGAATATAACGCTCGGCTCCCTCGACAAAGCGATTGGAGTCAGTGTCCTCAATTCGAAGAATAAAATCACCACCAGCACGACGTGCAAAGAGGTAGTTGTAAAGGGCGGTACGAACTCCACCCATATGAAGTGGCCCGGTGGGGCTTGGCGCAAAGCGCACTCTCACTCTTCTTTCCATATTTTTATTCACTTAGTTTCAATTTCTTTGTTGTGCTATACGTTGAACAGGAAGTGCATAATGTCGCCATCCTGCACTACATACTCCTTACCCTCGATGCCGATTTTACCAGCCTCACGGCAAGCCTTCTCGCTGCCGAGAGTGGTGTAGTCTGCATATTTGATAACCTCAGCACGGATAAAGCCACGCTCGAAGTCAGTGTGGATAATTCCCGCTGCCTGAGGTGCTTTTGTGCCACGAGTGTAGGTCCAAGCACGGGTCTCGTCTGCACCGGTGGTGAAGTAGGTCTCCAGGTCGAGCAACTTGTAAGCCATCTTAATCAGTCGGCTCACACCAGATTCCTGCAAGCCAATCTCCTCCAAGAATGCCTGACGCTCCTCGTGGCTTTCCAACTCGGCGATATCTGCCTCGGTCGAAGCGGCAACAACCAACAACTCTGCGTGCTCGTCAGCAATTGCACGACGCACCTGCTCTACATATTCGTTGCCATCCTTTGCGCTATCCTCATCTACATTACAAACATAGAGCACGGGTTTAAGGGTAAGCAGACTGAGGTCGGAGAAGAGTTTCTTATCCTCCTTGTCAATCTCTACACTGCGTGCGGGTTTGCCCTGCTCCAAAGCCTTCTGGAAGGCCTGCAATAGCTCTACCTGACGCTTTGCAGTCTTGTCGCCACCTACTGCAGCCTGCTTCTGAATCTTCGACAGGCGGTTCTCGATGGTCTCCAGATCTTTGAGCATCAACTCAGTATCAACGGTCTCCTTGTCGCGTACGGGGTCAATTGTACCATCGACGTGGGTGATGTTGTTATTCGAGAAGCAACGCAGAACGTGGATAATGGCGTCTGTGTTACGAATATTTGCAAGGAACTTGTTGCCCAGACCCTCGCCACGCGATGCACCTCGTACAAGACCTGCAATATCTACAATCTCGATGGTGGTGGGGATGACCTTCTTGGGGTTATCAATCTCTGCCAGACGAGTGAGTCGCTCATCGGGTACGGTAATCATACCCACATTGGGCTCAATGGTGCAGAAAGGGAAGTTTGCTGCCTGTGCCTTAGCATTGGAAAGGCAGTTGAAAAGTGTCGATTTGCCTACGTTGGGCAGTCCGACTATACCGCATTGAAGTGACATATCTTTATATATTATTCTTATAATTGGCGCAAATATACTCATTTCTCTCGATAATTTCCTCTATTATTTGTCTTTTCGGCTGAGAAATGTTAACTTTGAGAGTTTGAAAACTATTCTTGTTTAACGATAAATATAATTTAAGAGAGATATTATGAACTGGAGTGAGATAAGCAGACAACTCAAACTGATGGAGGCTATTGTTGACCAGGCACAGCATTCGGGCGAGATGAGCGACCTGGAGCGCGATCTGTTGCTCGAAACACTGCGTAAATGTTATGCGGAGGTGCGCTATTCGGTGATAGAGGCGAGTCAAAGCATTCAGCCCGAGATGGTGGCTGCGGCTACGGCTGCGGCTGAGGTTGCCGAAGAGAAAGTTGTCGAGATTGAGGAGGAGGTTGTATCGGAAGAGCCTACCGAGATTGAGGAGGAGATTGCTGCCGAGATTGAGGAGGAGGCTACTGCCGAAGCTCCTGCCTTTGTAGAGGAGGTGGTAGAAGATGAAGAGGTGGAGATTGCTCCTGCCGAGGCTGAGCAGCCTGCTGAAGAGGTGGTGACTACCGTAAGACACAAACTTGACCGTCAAACTATTCGCTCGCTCTATGATGATGACGCTCCCTCGTCGGTGGCTACTTTTGAGCCTGTGGCAGAGGTGGTAGCACCTGAGGAGGAGAGTCCCGCAGAAGAGGAGATCACTCCTGTATTTGAGATTACCGAGGAGGAGAGTGCCGAGGAGGAGAATGTGGTCTATATGGACGAGGAAGAGGATGTTGAGGAAGAGGAGAGTGCGCACTCGATTTTTGAGATAACAGACGAGGACGAGTACGAAGAGGAGTACGAAGAGGAGATCGAGGAGTTGCCTTTCAGTTTCCGCGAGGCTGAGGAGGAAGAGTCTTCAGAGGATGTTGCGCCCACCATTGCCGATGCAGCGCAACCTGTTACCGTGCTTGGAGATGTGGTAGGTGCAGAGCGCACAACCATTGCCGACAGCATAACTCCCAAGGATGATATCGCATCGGTAATCGGTAGCAGTCATCTTCGCTCGTTGCGTAGTGCTATTGGTCTGAATGACAAGTTCTTGCTGATTCGTGACCTCTTCGAGGGAGATAATAGTGCATATGAGGCAGCAATCGATGGTCTGGACAGTTGTCAGAGCCTTGATGATGCTATGCTCTATATCTTCGATAATTTTGCGTGGGATGGTGAGTGTGATGGTGCAAAGTTGCTGACCGAACTCCTCTCGCGTCGTTTCCAATAATAGCAATAGAAAATGGCAAAACTATATTTAATACCCACTCCTATTGGCAATCTTGAAGACATCACTCTTCGTGCTTTGCGACTATTGCGTGAGGCCGATGTGATACTTGCCGAAGATACCCGTACAAGTTCGGTGCTGCTCAAACACTACGATATTCAGGGCCACCTGATGGCGCACCACAAGTTTAACGAGCACGCCTCGTCGGTAGCAGTTGCTGAGCGCATAGAGGCAGGGCAGAATGTGGTACTGATCTCCGATGCAGGTACTCCCGGTATCTCCGACCCTGGCTTTCTGCTTGTGCGTACCTGTGTGGAGCGAGGGATTGAGGTGGAGTGTTTGCCTGGTGCTACGGCATTTGTGCCTGCACTTGTGCAGAGTGGCTTCCCCTGCGACAGATTCTGCTTTGAGGGCTTTCTGCCTCAGAAGAAGGGTCGTCAGAAACGATTGCAACAGCTCTCTGGTGAGCCTCGCTCGATAGTCTTCTACGAGTCGCCATATCGTGTTGTGAAGTGCTTGGAGCAACTTGCAGAGGTCTTTGGTGCGGAGCGCAGAGTGGCAGTAAGCCGTGAGCTGACGAAGAAATTTGAAGAGACCGTGCGTGGCACTCTCTCGGAGGTGATTGCTCACTTCAAGGCAAAACCGCCTAAGGGTGAGTTTGTTATCGTCTTGGCAGGAGAGGGCGATCGCTATAATAAAACTGAGGAGGAGAACGAAGATGACGAATAATGAGATTGATAAAGCGAAGAGTGGCAAGAGCCATCTGGACAACTTTATCAAATATCTGAAAGAGCGTTTCGACCTGCGCGAGGATAGTGCTTCGGAGCAGGAGGTGGCCGAGAGAGTGGGCAGGGGAGTAGTCTTCAAGGGGACTAACCTCTGGGTGCTCATCTTTGCCATTATGATTGCGTCGTTGGGTCTTAATGTGAACTCGACGGCGGTGATTATCGGCGCAATGCTCATATCGCCCCTTATGGGCCCACTGATTGGTATCGGATTCTCGCTCGGTACCAATGACTTTGAGCTGTTGAAAAATGCAATGCGCAACTTCCTGCTGATGGTGAGTGTGAGTATCGTGACTTCGACTCTATATTTTCTTATATCGCCTATTACTGTGGCGCAGAGTGAGTTGCTGGCGCGAACAACCCCTACGACCTACGATGTGTTGATTGCACTCTTTGGTGGTTTGGCGGGTATGGTAGCCCTGACTCGTAAGGATCGTTCGTTTGTGGTGGTGGCGGGTGTGGCTATTGCTACCGCCCTGATGCCCCCTCTCTGCACAGCAGGTTACGGTATTGCTACGGGGCAGTTCCGATACTTTATCGGTGCTTTTTACCTCTTCTTTATCAACTCGCTCTTTATCTCGCTGGCGAGCTATGCTATTGTTGCTCTGCTACACTACCAGAAGAAGACGCAGATTGATAAGGAGAAAGAGAAACGAGTGCGCAAAATTATGTATGTGGTTATTGTGGTGACTATAGTGCCAAGTGTGATTCTGGCTTACGGAATTATTCAACACACCTCATTCGAGGAGAATGCAGACCGATATGTAACCTCCGTCTTCCACTACAACGATACTATGCTCCTCGATTACCAAAAGAATTACCACTACAAGAACCGTCAGTCGGAGATTGTGGTGCGATTGGTGGGTGAGCCACTCTCGCAGAGTGCTATCGACAATGCCCGCTCGCAGATGGAGAACTATGGGTTGAAGAATACAGACCTTGTTATCCGCCAGACCGATACAAAGGGCGAGAGTGTGGATGTTACTGCTCTGCAAAAGAGCTATTCGGAGCTATTGGAGGAGAAGAACGCACAGATTGCACGCTTGCAGAGCCGAGTGGCATCGCTCTCCATCCCCGATACTCTGAGTGTGTCGGATATCTCGCGTGAGGCGGCTCAGGTGGTCGATAATGTTGCGTCGCTCTCGATCTCAAAGCACATTACCTACTCGGCTGAGGGAGTGGCTACGGATACTCTTTTCTACTGCTTCGTGGAGCAAAAGGATAGCTTGGCGGTTGATGTGGATAGGCTCGGAGAGTGGCTGAAAGTGAGAATCAAGGCAAACGATTTGAGAGTAATTATCAATAATGAGTAGTAGCTACGAAAATAAATATACCCGCAAGCAGAAGATAGGAGCGTGGTGGTTGATGGCCGGGGCGAAACTTGTTGGCTGGCTGCCTAATTGGTTTCTGTACCACTGCTTTGCGCCCTTTATCTACTTTGTGATGTATCGCTTGTTGGGCTATCGCAAAGGGGTTGTGCGCGAGAATCTTGTCACTACCTTTCCCGAAAAGAGTAGTCAGGAGATTAGGGAGATTGAGCAGAAGTTTTATCGTCACCTATCGGAAATCGTGGTCGATACCTTTGATCTGGCAAGTATGAGCCACAAAGAGGTGAAATGCAGACTTGAGATAGAGAACATGGAGGAGCATCTTGAGGCTACACGAGGCAAGGATTGGGTTGCTGCGCTCGGTCATTATGGGTCGTGGGAGTTTTTCTGTGGTTATGGTCTGCACGATAAGGAGGCTACTGCGATTGGTGTTTATCATCCGCTGAAAAATAAGGCTTTCGACCTCTTCTACCGTCGTATGCGCTTGCGAATAGGCGCAGAACCAACCCCGATGAAGTTATTGTTGCGCAGATTGGTTTCGGCAAGACGCGACGGTGAGAGATTTATTTTGGGATTGATTGCTGACCAATCGCCTCCCAAGAATTACGATATAGACCATTGGTATAACTTCCTCGGTCGACCTACTGCATTCTTCAGTGGGTTGGAACATATCAGTGCTAAGTTTGGCACGCCTGTTTATTACTTAGAGATTGATAAGGTAAAACCCGGGCACTACACCAGCCGATTTGTGCAGATTTACGACGGCGTGGAGGAGGTTGCCGAGTACGAGATAACACAACGATATGCCGATGCGTTGAGTAATACGATTCGTCGCCGACCTGAGTTGTGGCTCTGGTCGCACAAACGCTGGAAACAACAACCGAAAAAGTAAGTAATGCTTTGAAAATCAATGTTGTCATACTGAATTGGAACGGACGGAAGATGCTTGCAGAGTATCTCCCGAAGGTTGTTGCAACCCTACCCGAATGGGTAACGCTGACTGTGGCTGACAATGGCTCGGAGGATGACTCGTTGGCGTGGCTTGCGGAGAACTATCCGCAGGTGGAGAGGGTTATGCTGGACAAGAATTATGGCTATGCGGGTGGTTATCGCAGAGCGTTGGATATGCTATCGGACGACATCTTTATTCTGCTCAACTCCGATGTTGCTCCTGCCGAGGGGTGGGTGGAGAGTCTGACGGCTCCTTTTGCTGATGAGAAGGTGGCGGCTGCCTCGCCTAAAATTTTGTCGGTGGCAGAGCCCCAGCGATTTGAGTATGCGGGTGCTGCGGGAGGATTTATCGACTCGTTTGGCTACCCATTCTGTCGTGGTCGCATCCTGTCAACTGTGGAGTATGATGAGGGACAGTATGATACACCTTGCTCGGTCTTTTGGGCATCCGGAGCTTGTCTGGCTGTGAGAGCTACGGCTCTGCGAGAGGTGGGATCGCTTGATGAACACTTCTTTGCCCATATGGAGGAGATAGATCTCTGCTGGCGACTGTGGAGCGCAGGGTGGAGAGTGATGGTTGAGCCTCGCTCGGTGGTCTATCACCTGGGCGGAGGTACGCTCCCCAATAACTCTCCTCGCAAACTATACCTCAACTTCCGCAATTCACTCGTTATGATGTATAAGAATCTGCCTAAGAGAGGGTTGTGGCGATTGTGGACGAGAATGGTGCTCGATGGTGGCTCGGCATTGGTCTATTTGTTGACAGGAAAGATGGAGTATTTCAAGGCTGTGTGGAGTGCCCACCAAGATTTCAGGAAGATGCGCAAGGAGTATCTGAAAGCGGAACGCAAAATGGTGCAGAGCAGGATGGTCGCCCAACCCGAAGGCATCTACCGAGGCTCGATATTGCTGAGATATCTGCTCGGCAAGAGGAGGTTTGAGGGAATCGGAGAGTAAAAATAAAAGCGAGAAGAAAATCTCTTCTCGCTTTTATTTTGCTTAGGCGTAAAACTCCTACTGCTGCTGCAAGTCTGCGGGAGCCTGCATAACCATACTCTTGTCGATGCGGATGCTGACATTGTTGTCAACCTCCATCAGAATATAGCTCTCTTTTACCTCCTTAACGGTGCCGTAGATACCACCGGCCGAGATAATTTTGTCGCCACGCTTAAGGCTGTCGCGGAATTTCTGCAACTCCTTCTGACGCTTCTGCTGAGGACGAATCATAAAGAGCCACATTACACCAAAGATGAGCACCATCATAATGAGGAAGCTCATATTGCTACCAGCAGCGGGCTGTGCTGCTGCCTGCAAGAACATTGTCATCATAGTCATTGTTTTATAAATTATTAATTGTTTGTTTCAATTCTACAAATGTAATCAATCCCTCGTCTAAAAACAAATACTCTACCAAATCGGACAGATAAGTGACCTTATCGAACATCGGCTGTGATTACCAGATGGAGAGGCTCTTCCGAAAGGGAGGTTGTGAGGTAGAGGTTTTGCGAGAACCTGCCACCATAGCCTGCCGAGTCGAATCGCACCTCAATATCTCTTGAACGCTCGCCCTGAATAGGCTCGGTGGAGAACTCTACACCTACACACCCACAAGTGGTGCGACTGCTGAGCAGAAGCATCGGCTCGCTCTCTTCATTGCGCACAACAACCTTCTTGGTGACAATCTCGCCGGCACTAACCCTACCCATATAGATAGTGTCGATTGCCTGCTTGGTGTTCAGACGCTCAGCCGATAGTTTGATACCCTGCTTCGTGTTGCTATGAGGGTGATCGTGCTGCTCTGTATGCTGATGTTCTGCTTCGGTGATCTGGCGATTTAATTTACCACCACAACTTATACAAAGTAACGCAATAAGAACAACGGCAGTATATCGTATGATATTCATTGCTAGTATGTTACCTTATAGCAGACCGCGACCCATCTTGTTGATTTTGCCACTCTCGTTAAGGTCGGTAACTGCCTTGTCGAGGATACCGTTGATGAACTGAGGCGAGCCGAGAGTGCTGTAATAGCGCGAAATCTCGATATACTCGTCCAGCGACACCTTAACAGGAATATAGGGGAACTGAGTCAGCTCGGTAATAGCCACCGAGAGGATGATGATATCCATAAAGGCGATGCGCTCCATATCCCAATTTTGGGTGTAACGCTCCAAGAGTGCGAGGTTGTCCGAGTGAGCCACAGTTACACGGGTGAAGAGGTCGGTAGCAAACTTCTCATCCTCCTCGTTTTTGAACTGGGGCAACAGAGCCAACTGTTCTGCCTCAGGGCGCAATGCACGCAGGGTGCGCACAACCATAGTCAGTACATAGTCGAGGTCGTCTGCCCAATGGATGGAGATATCCTCCAATGCCTGCTCCACCATCTCGTTGTCCTGCACACACTGCACGAAGATCTCCTCTACAACCGACAACTCGTCACGGAACGAGGTGCGCTCAGCCTGCATATACTTCTGATAGAAGTCGCTCTGAGTCATCTTGTCGAAGATGTTGCGCACAACTTCGGGATGAGTGCCCCAATCAAGCCCCTCCTTTGCAGCGCGTTTGGTTAGCGACTCGGTGTGCTCGAAGATGGAGATAACATTGCTCTCGACAAAGCGATAATTGGGGTGAAGGTCGTCGTATGTGGGGAGTTTCTTGTTCAGACCAATCTCGATACGCTCGCGTGCATACTCCGCCAATGCGGGAACAAGGGCAAGCATCTGAAAATATAACTGATAGGTGCTGTCGATGGAGTGGGTGAGATTCTTGGTGGCAACCGACAAAGGTGTGCCCTCCGATTTGAGATACGAATAAAGTGATTTAATAACCTTGATTCTCAAAAATCTACGACTCAACATAATCTGAACTATTTTATAATTTTCTTTTCGGTCGCAAAGATACATATTTAAATGCAAAATCCAAGCATCGCAGATGCCTTTATATAGGGGTTTGTGGTTGATTTACTCCCTCTTCTTAACTCGTAACTCCGGCAGCAAAATTCAAAATTAGGAACGGCACGGAGATTGCAGCTCTGTGTGTGTCCGAAATGACGGGCAGATTATGTGAAACTTAACAACATTTATTTGGACTATGAAGAGAATTTTCCTATTTCTTTTTGTGATGGTGGCGATGGCTACCGCTTGTACTCAGCAGGGGCGTTGGACTCGTCAGCAGGTGCGTGACTTCCGTCATTGGCTTAACGATTACCGCGAGATGATCTACCTTGATGGGATGAATGATGCCGAGTTTGTCATCTTCGCTGACGATGTGACAGGACTTATTGAAGATCAGTATCCTAACTATGTGGAGTTCATACAGATGACAGGTATGGGCGATACGGTGGATATGGTGGTTGTGGAGACCATTGTGAGCGATGTGCAGGCAAATCACGGCAATATGCGATACTTCTTCCCCTACGAGTGGCTCAAAGAGTGGAACATCCTGCCTGAGAATATGAAACATAAGGAGCTACGCGCTTTCTACGAGTGTCTGGCGGGGAGTGTTAATAAGAGTTATGGCTCGCTCGACTCCTTTGTCTATGCAGCCCTCAACTCCACCATTGACGATCAGCGAATCCTATCTCTCGCCCGAGGGTGTGCGGCACCATATCAGAAAGAGTAATAAAAAGAGAGCCGAGAAAACATCTCGGCTCTCTTTTTATTCAAAACTCTATTCGCTCTTCGTGCGGAGGAATTTGGTATAGGCGTGGCGTGTTCCCTCGCGTGCCGTGCGACTCTTGGAAATTACGGCAGGGGTGGGCTGCTGCTCGGTCTTTGCCTCTTTGCGGCCACTCTCTTTCTTCTCTCTCTGCTCGGGTTTCGGCTCTCTTCTCTTAGCCTCTTTTGGTGCAGGTTTCTGCGCGGGCTTAGGTGTTGATTTGGCTGGCTTTACCTGCTCTGAGCTCTTGTAGTTCTCCACATCGCCCACAATGCGTAATCCCTCATCAGAGGGCTGGGTGAGGTTGTGACTCATCAGATAACCGAGAGCCTTCTTGAAGACCTTCTTACTCATCTGCGCCACCTCCTTGATCTCTTCGGGTGTCGATTTGTCGTTCAGAGGCAGAATATCGCCATTCTCCTTTGCCAATTTCGCAAGTTTTACAGCCGAGGAACGCACCTCGTCGTAGCCTTGCTGACGGAGCATAACATCTATTCTTCGCTCATCTGTCACTCTGCTTACATAACCTGTGCGACGATCGCCAATGTGCAGTGGCTCAAATAGTTGGTTGTCATACACTACACCCCAATTCCTGTTGTTTACCACCACTCGGAAACCTCGCTCAATGCGTTGTGCCACCACAATCTCTACCTCCTCTTTCTCGCGTACCACAATCTCGCTATTGCTGATGTGCTTTGCCAGACGAGCCGATGCCACCACTCGGTCGGTTACCGTGTCGCGATAGAGAAATACTACATATTTGCGTCCGATCTCCATCGGGAAATTCTGTTCGCGGTTGGGTACAAAGAGGTCTTTGGCGGTGATACCCCAATTCATAAATGCACCGTGAACATTCTTGTCCACTACCTCCAAATATGCCACCTCGCCTACTGTCGCAAGTGGGTGTTCTCTGGTGGCTGTCAATCGATTGAGTGTGTCGTGGTAAACAAATACTTCAACCGAGTCGCCCACCTTATCTTCTAAACTTACATAGCGATTGGGGAGCAATACCTCAGCTCCCTCGCCGTCTGTGAGGTAGAGTCCGTGCTCCGAAATACGGGCAACGGTGAGTGTCTGATATAGTCCGATGTAAAGCATCTTCTGCAGAGTGTTGTTTTAATTTATCGCAAAAGTAGTGTTTTTTTTGCTACCTTTTAGTAAATTTGCCAAATATTCTTTTCCCCGATGAGACTTAGAGTAGCAATTTGTCAGATGGATATCGTTTGGGGCGACTGCGAGGCTAATTTGCAGCGCGTGGAGTCCTATGTCTGCTCTGCCGATGCCGATCTGGTTGTCTTTCCCGAGATGTTCCTGACTGGCTACGATTGCTCTTCGGAGATTGCTCTGCCGACCGATTCCCCTTTTATCGGGCGAGTGCAAATAATTGCTCAGGAGGCAGGCAGGGCGGTGGCAGGTACTATTGCCGTGAACGACAACGGGGCGATCTACAATCGTTTCTATCTCTTTCGTCCCGATGGTACTGCCGAATATTACGATAAGCGACATCTGTTCCGTATGGCAGGCGAGGATAAGGCTTTTGCTGCCGGTAATGAGCGAGTTGTGGTGGAGTATATGGGGTGGCGTATCCTGCTACAGGTCTGCTACGATCTGCGTTTCCCCGTATGGAGTCGTCAGTGTGGCGATGAGTACGATTTGGTGATTTATTCGGCAGAGTGGGCCCAGGCGCGAGTTGGCGCTTGGGATAGATTGCTTCCGGCACGAGCTATTGAAAATCAGTCGTTTGTGGTGGGGGTGAACAGGGTTGGTGATGACCATACGGCTCACTATTCGGGTCACTCGGTAGTGCTTAACCCATACGGCGAGGTGGTTGCCCGAGTGGATGATGATGTGGAGGGAGTTGTTGTCGCTGAACTCGACATAGAGAAACTTAGGCGCTTCCGCGAAAAGTTCCCAGCCTGGGCAGATGCCGACAAGTTTTTTATTGAATAAAATATAGAAGAATATACGATGAAGAGATTGCTGATTATTAGTGTTTTGCTGTTGATTTCGGTGGGTTGCTCTGCACAGACTACCGACCGTCAGATGATTAATTCGGTGGTGGAGATTCCCCCTCTGCCCGAGGAGTTGGTCTTTGCTGGTGAGCGTGTGCCTCTCGAAAATTTTGACACTCGCGAGAGCCTTATGCGTGAGATGCTGGTTACTCTCTATATGCACTCCCGCACCTCGCTGACTCTGATGAATACAACAAGGTATTTCCCGATCATTGAGCCAATCCTGGCCGAGTTTGGGATTCCTGAAGATATGAAATATCTCTGCGTGGCAGAGAGTGGTTTGGATCCCAATGTTGTATCGACTGCAGGCGCCGGTGGACTGTGGCAGATTATGCCTACCGTGGGCAAGGAAAATGGCCTTGTTGTGGATGGGGAGATAGACGAACGCTACCACATCGAGAAGGCTACCCGTGTGGCTTGTACCCTTTTGAAGAGCTACTACGAGGAGTTCGGTTCGTGGGCATTTGCTGCTGCGGCCTACAATCTCGGTCTTAACGGACTGCGCAGAAGAGTTGACAAACAGCAGAGTGACAACTACTACGATACCTTCCTTCCCGAGGAGACTTTGCGCTATATGTTCCGCATCTTGTCTTTCAAGTTGCTGATTGCAGATCCTGACGAGTATGGTTATCGCATTGCAAAGTCTGACTACCGCGAGCCTCTGGACAATTATTATGAGATTGAGGTGAGCGGTAAGAATATCGATTGGGCTGCTGTGGCTCGCGAGCACGGAACTACCTATCGTATGCTACGCCAGCTTAACCATTGGATTCGTGAGTACGATTGTGCTAATTCGGCAGGTCGTACCTTTATTGTAAAGATGCCCGGAGAGGGCTTCCGTGTTAATAGCAAATAGTCTGTGGCAGAGAAGAATAAGGATATAATCAGTGTGCGTGGCGCGCGAGTGAATAACTTGCGTGAGGTTGACGTGGATATTCCTCGCAATCAGTTGGTTGTGATTACAGGATTATCGGGCTCGGGTAAGTCGTCGCTTGCCTTTGATACTATATATGCCGAGGGACAGCGTCGCTATATGGAGACCCTCTCGGCCTATGCCCGTCAGTTTATCGGCTCTATGGAACGCCCTGAGGTAGACCATATTACGGGACTTAGTCCGGTTGTGGCTATTGAGCAGAAGACCACAAACAAGAATCCTCGTTCTACGGTTGGTACGGTGACTGAGATTTACGATTTTCTCCGTCTGCTCTATGCCCGTGCTTCGCGTGCCTACTCACCACATACGGGCGAAGAGATGGTGCACTATACGGATGAGCAGATAGTTGAACTGATTGAGCGTGGCTTCTCTGGCCGAAAGGTGGCACTTATGGCTCCTGTGGTTAAGGGTCGCAAGGGACATTACCGCGAACTCTTTGAAACCTTCCTGCGCAAGGGTTTTGTCTATGCCCGAATAGATGATGAGATTGTGGAACTTGTTCCCGATATGAAACTCGACCGCTATAAGGTGCATAATATCGACTTGGTGGTTGATAGACTTATTGTCGGTGAGAGTCATCGCGATAGGTTTGTCAAGAGCCTGAAAGAGGCCATGCGTCAGGGCAAAGGAACGATTAGCCTCTACGACTACGAGAGCCACACATCGCGTTATTATTCGCGTCATTTGATGTGTCCCACTACGGGTGTTGCTTTTGACGACCCCGCACCTCATACCTTCTCTTTCAACTCACCAGAGGGTGCTTGTCCTCACTGCTCGGGATTGGGCGAGGAGGTTGTGTTCGACCGCACCAAACTAATCCCTGACCCTTCAAAGAGCATCAATGAGGGAGCAATCGAGCCATTTGGCAAACATAAGAACAATGCTCTGTTTGCAATGTTGGAGGCTTTAGCTCATCGCTATGACTTCTCGCTGGATGATGCTGTTTCGACCATCTCCGACGAGGCGATGAATGCTATTATTAATGGTGAGCGTGAGTCGCTGACCGTGGATAGTCGCTCTTTCTCTCCCTACGGAGGTGTGCAGATGATGATGTGGGAGGGCCTTGGTGAGTATATCCGTAGTCAGGAGGAGGATACTACCTCAGGCAAGGGTGCAGCGTGGCGTGAGCAGTTTGTGGAGCGCAGGGTTTGCTCGGAGTGTGGTGGCGCAAGGCTCAAGAAGGAGGCCTTGCAGTTCCGCATAGCAGGCAAGAGCATTGCTGAGGTCGCACAGATGAGTATCACCGAACTTAGTGAGTGGATTGGTGGGGTAATGGAGCAGATGACAGAGCGCGAGAAGTTGATTGCCACCGAGATAGTGAAGGAGATCTCCACTCGTCTGGGCTTCCTTGCTGAGGTAGGTTTGGGATATTTGTCGCTCAATCGTAAGGCAGGCTCGCTCTCCGGTGGTGAGAGTCAGCGTATTCGTTTGGCTACTCAGATTGGCTCCAAGCTCGTCAATGTGCTCTATATCCTTGATGAGCCGAGTATAGGTCTGCACCAGAGGGATAACCAACGACTGATAGATAGTCTGAAAGCCTTGCGCGATGCAGGTAACTCGGTGATTGTGGTGGAACACGACGAGGAGATGATGCGTAGTGCCGATTTTATTGTCGATGTAGGCCCTGGTGCCGGTCGCAAGGGAGGTCGGATTGTAGCACAGGGCTCGTTTGATGATATTCTTGCAAGTGACGGTATCACAGCAGATTATCTAAATGGTAAACGAAAAATAGAACTTCCTGCCGAGCGTCGCAAAGTGGGTGCTACGGCTATTGAGATAAAGGGTGCTACGGGTAATAACCTTAAAGATATAGATGTGCGTATTCCGCTTGGTGGTGTGGTCTGTGTGACAGGCGTCAGCGGCTCAGGTAAGTCCTCGTTGATTAACGGTACTCTCCGCCCTGCGCTGAGTAGGGAACTTTATCGCTCTTTCGATGTGCCATTGCCTCATAGAGAGATTGTGGGCATTGAGAATATAGATAAGTTGGTCGTTGTCGACCAGTCGCCCATTGGTCGCTCGCCAAGGAGTAACCCTGCAACCTATACTAATGTCTTTACCGATATTCGCAAACTATTTGAGCAGACTCCCGATGCTAAGGCGAGAGGATATCGCTCAGGTCGCTTCTCGTTTAATGTTAAGGGTGGTCGTTGCGAGGAGTGCAGAGGCGCAGGTGTGCAGACTATTGAGATGAACTTCCTGCCAGATGTATATGTTACTTGCAGGGTCTGCAATGGCCGTAGATATAATCGCGAAACTTTGGAGGTGCGCTATAAGGGTAAGTCGATTAACGATGTGCTCAATATGACTATAAATCAGGCTGTTGAATTCTTTGAGCCGATCCCCAACATCTACACCAAACTGCGTGCTATTCAGGAGGTTGGCTTGGGTTATCTGAAGCTCGGCCAGCCCTGCACTACTCTGTCGGGTGGTGAGAGTCAGCGTATTAAGCTGGCAGGCGAGCTTGCTAAACGCGATACGGGGCGTACGCTATATATCCTTGATGAGCCCACTACAGGACTCCACTTCGAGGATGTTCGACAGCTGATGAATGTGGTTGCCCGCCTGGCTGATAGGGGTAATACTCTGCTGATAATAGAGCACAATCTCGATGTGGTCAAGCTGGCGGACTATGTGATTGATATGGGTCCTGAGGGTGGGGCAGATGGTGGCACAGTGGTTGCTATGGGTACTCCCGAAGAGATTGCTGATAATCCGAATAGTCTTACAGGAAAGTATTTAACGGAACTTTTGCAGAGGTAAAAACTATTCTAAAACAACCGAGAGATATATCTAATATCTCTCGGTTGTTAACTAATTTTGCATTTTGCATTTTACTTCAACGGGCTGTCTGGCTCTTTTGCCATTACCATATAAAATAACTTATCCAGCAACCCTGGTGCGAACTTTTTGATGAAGTGAGTTAATCTGCCTTCGTACTCCATAAGTACCAACCTCTTCCTGCGTGCTACGCCACGCGCAATCCTTGCGGCCACCTCCTCGGCACTCATCATCTTCTCCTCTTTGCGGGGTGTTGCTCCTTGTGCAGTGCCGTTAGCGGTAAGTGCTGAGAAACGCACATTGCTTGCCGTAAAGCCTGGACAGGCAATCATGACATGCAATCCCTTTTTGAGATTCTCCACGCGTACCGTTTCAAGGAATCCCGTCATTGCATACTTCGATGCCGAATAGCCCGTGCGGGCAGGCAGTCCGTGCAATCCGGCAACCGACGACACACCCACAACCGAGCCCTTTGATTTTTGTAGATAGGGTAGAGCATACTTGGTGCAACCTACACAGCCCCAGAAGTTTACATCCATAAGTCTGCGCAGTACGTCCAAATCAACATCGTCAAGCAAAGCCCTCATTGAGAGGCCAGCATTACAGATAAGAATATCCACACCGCCAAAATTCTCCACAGCACACTCTATAAGTTTTTTGCAATCCTCTTCGTTGGTAACATCGCACTTGCACCACACAGCCTTGCCACCGCGGGAGTTTATGTCAGCACATATCTCCGCCAACTTATCCTCCTGCCTTGCTCCAAGCACCACTTTTGCTCCGCGTGCCGAGAATTCGTATGCTAATGCCTTGCCAATACCCGATGAAGCACCGGTTATTATGGTAACCTTATCTGTGAATTTCTTGCTCATATTCTTTTGAATTTCAATTGACTATTACAGTTGCAACAATCCTAATGCACGGACTTTGTCCCAACTCTTGGAGTGGTAGAGTACCACAAATGGCTCTTCATGACTCTCGGCATAGAGAGCCTTGATGTCCTCCAATCGTGTTACTTGGTCGAGGTCGGCACAACGCCTTATTACCTCCACAATAAACTCTCTATCTTCGGGATTAAACTTAATCTCTTTTCTGCCCGATGGACCTTCGATGGCTACTCCCTTGTCGCACACTACTGCATCTGCACCAATCCACACAATGCGCGCCTTGTCGGAGTAGATACGACTGCTGTCGGGCTTGATTAAGTGGTCGGTAATAAGGGTGGGCTCTACTGTTGGTTGTGGCACCTTTATATTAAACCATTTGCCGACTGGCTTGTCCAATCCATTGCCCACCAAGTAGTTTGCCAACGACAAACGGAGTCCTTCGCCTACCTCCTCTATGTTGTAGCCTCTATTTTCAGCAAATGCTATCTCGTTGTTAGCGAATGGGTTGAGCACCGTGCCTTTGCGTCTTACGCCGAACTCCTCAGGCGAAGCACCGGAGCGACTATGCAGTGTCATAGCGTAGCGGTGCCAGAATGCCGAGCCGATAAGTTCGGCCTTGAACATTTGTCGTACCGTTTCAAGCGCATCGATGGTTTCTGCTAAAGTTTCGGTGGGCAGACCATACATAAGATAGGTATGTACCATAATGCCAGCATAGTAGAAGTTGCGCATCACAATAGTTGCCTGCTCAATATCTATGCCCTTATCAACCATCGCCAAAAGTCTGTCGTGTGCTGCCTCCAATCCTCCCGATACGGCAATACAGCCCGCCTTGGCCATCAGTGCGCATAGGTCGCCTGTAAATGCCTTTTCGAAACGAATGTTTGTCCACCAAGTATATCTGTGCCCACGGCGGAGCAGTTCGAGCGAGAGTTCTTTGAGTATCTTTGGTGATGCTGCCTCGTCCACAAAGTGGAAACTACGCGAGCCTGTCTGCTGGGCTACCTGCTCCATCCAATCGACAGTCTGGACTGCACTAACCTGCTCAAAACGACAGATGTAGTCGAGTGTAGTATCGCAAAACGCACACTTTGCCCAATAGCAACCGTGTGCAAGAAACATCTTATTCCATCTTCCGTCGCTCCACAGGCGGTGCATCGGGTTTGTCACCTCGCAGAGCGAAAAATATCGGCTCATATCCAGTCCGCCGAAGTCGGGACAGCCACGCTCCGAGTGAGTGATTGTCGAGCCATCGCCCTCGGTGTAGCCCTCGGCAGAGTAGGTGTGGATTGGTTCTCTACCCTCTATAAGTCTTAATAGAGCCTCTTCGCCATCGTCAAGGACAATATAATCTATATAGCGGAATATCTCCTTATCGGTCATATTACGCAATTCGGTGGTTGGATAACCACCACCCATCACCGTCTTAATGTGCGGGAAGTTAGTCTTCAGATACTCACCACAACGAAGCGTCGAGAGCAAGTTGCCGGGGAAAGGAACTGTAAATCCCACCCAATCGGGCTGGTGCTCCTCAATCTTAGCCCTCAGCAGAGCGCACATCCTGTTCTCGATGGCGTTCAGAGGTTTCTGTAACTCCTGCTCAATTGTGGAGAACTCGACCACTGAGGCCGATATCTGCTCCCCATAGCGCACAATCTCGAAGTTGGGCGTTACCACCTCTCTCAGATAGTCGCTCAGGTCTTGAAGATAGAGCGTCGATAGGTACTCTGCGCAATCCTGCAAACCCATAGTACCAAATACCTCCGATGGGTCAACCATCTGCTCAAACCTGCCCGCTTGTGGTAGCCAATCGGGTGCGCAGATAAGGTTGGCAAGTGCCCTGTCCTCACCGTGCAAGAATGACATCACCATATCAATGGTGGAGATATACTCCCTGCGCAGTGAGTATATGCGCTGGCAGTTGGTGTCATCGCCTGAGTATGGCTCGGCGAATATATCGCTGAGAAATTGACGCGAAAAGATCTCGCCAAGCAACTCTACCGACAAATCTGCCTGCACGGCTGCAACTCCCTTGTGCTCCAACCAACCTTTCAGGTAGGCAGTGGCAGGGTAGGGGGTGTTGGGCTGGACAAATGGTGGTGTTAGAAGTAATATCTTGCTCATAATTGCTGATTATATCTCAATTGTTAATCCGTCATAGGCCAAGTGCATACCCTCGGGTAGCGTTGGCTCGACCTTGGTGTAAAGCCCTATCTCGTGGCAGCAGTGGGTGAAATAGACTCTCTCCGGTGCGACTCTCTCGGCAATGGCTATCGCCTCATTCAACGAAAAGTGCGAGGGGTGTGGTGTGTGACGCAAGGCGTTGATGATAAGCGTTCTAACCCCTTTGAGTTTCTCCACCTCCTCATCTGTGATGCTCTTAAAATCGGTCAGATAAGCTGTGTTGCCAAATCTGTAACCCACAACGGGCAAGAAAGAGTGCGAACCATAGACGGGAGTAAACTTCAACTCACCAACCGAGAAGTGCTCCAACGCATCAATCTCAATCAGACTCAGCACGGGAGCTCCCGGATAGCGATTCTCACCAAAGGCATATGCATAATCCCTGCGCATAGCCTCAGCAGTGCGTGCAGTGCAGTAGATGGGCATATCGTGACGCTTGAAGTAGTTGATGCTGCGTACCTCATCGAGACCTCCTGTATGGTCGCGATGCTCGTGGGTGAGGAGTATTGCATTGATATCCTCAATCTTGTGGTGCAACATCTGACCTCGGAAGTCGGGGCCTGCATCAATAACGACTCTCACTCCGTCTGCCTCAATCATCAGCGATGTGCGCAGACGGCTGTCGCGAGGGTCTTCTGAGGTGCACACCTCGCAGTGGCAGCCAATCATTGGTACACCTTGCGAAGTACCCGTTCCGAGAAATGTGATTTTTTTCTTCATTTTGGTCGTGCAACTAATAATGCCTTATATACTTATCTGACAAACAAAGATATAAAAAAGAGGGCTTTTCGCAATGAAAAGCCCTCCAAAAAATTATCTGTTATCTCTCTTAGCAATCTGCGGTAGCCTTTTCGAGGCGTTTGAGAATCGAGAAGATAAAGAGTGCCGAAATCAAGCAGAGGCTAATCAGCAGAGTCCAAACGCCCCACAAAGGAAGCTTGTCCCACAACAGACCGGGAACGCTCACGAGGTAGTTACCGATAGCGGTAGCGGCAAACCAACCACCCATCATCATACCCTTATACTTGGGAGGAGCAACCTTCGATACGAAGGAGATACCCATAGGACTGAGCAACAACTCAGCAAAGGTCAGCACGAGGTAGGTCGAGATAAGCCAGTTAGGCGATACCAAGTCGGGGCTAACAGTGCCACCCAACTCCTTGGGCGAAGCGAGGCCCATCGAACCGAGAGTCAAAATGAGGAAGCCCAAAGCAGCTACAACCATACCCAAACCAATCTTACGGGGAGCCGAAGGCTCTTTGCCTTTCTTAGCCAGCGAACCGAAGATAGCCAGCGAGATAGGAGTCAGAGCAACCACGAAGAAGGGGTTGAACTGCTGGAAGTCCGAAGGCTGGATGTTGATGCTGGGAGCCATACCTGCATAGAGTGCATAAGCACCACCCCACAATGCCAGAGTAGCAATTGCCGAGATAGTCTTAGCCTTCTTGGTCTCCGACTGGAATACCGAGAAGAGGGTATAGATCGAGATGGCAATCAGTGCAAGCGACCAGATGTTAAAGCCGATACGGGTAAAGCCCTCGACATTCTGAGCGGTGTAGTCACGAGCGAAGATAGTCATTGTAGCACCGTTCTGGTGGAAAGCCATCCAGAAGAAGATAACCACAGCAAATACCATCAACAGAGCAACGATACGGCTCTTGGTCTGCTCGTAGGTGAGCTCCTGAACGGGAGCTGCATTTGCGCTCTTGTCAGCCTTCTCTGCGCTTGCCTCGGTGTGCTTAAACCAGTTGCGGCACGAGAAGTAGATAGCAACCGAAACAATCAGCGAGATACAAGCAACAGCGAAACCGTAGCTGTACGAGTTACTCAGATTCTCAATATAGTACTGGCTGAACTGACCCAGATCCATGCCTGCTGCACCCTGCATCGAACTTGCCAATGCCTGCAATTTCTCGGTGTTCTCGGGGGTGATCACGCCATCCATATACTGGTGAGCGAGTGCGGGGATGTTTGCGTCGTAAACCAGGCCCTGTTTGCTGAGGAAGAAGTTGGTGACAGCCTTAGCCATCGAGGGAGCAAACATTGCACCGATGTTGATAGCCATATAGAAGAGGCTGAACGCGGAGTCACGCTTTGCTGCATAGCGGGGGTCGTCGTAGAGGTTACCTACCATTACCTGGAGGTTACCCTTAAACATACCGGTACCGATTGCAATCAGAGCAAGCGCACCAAACATCAAAACTTTACCCATAGTGTCGGGTGCGGTCGGGATAGCCAAGCAAGCATAACCGAGGAACATTACACCGATACCGAGGGTAACACACTTACCATAACCGATGCGGTCTGCTACCCAACCACCGAAGAGGGGCATAAAGTAAACACCGGCAAGGAAAATTGAATAAATCTGCGTAGCGGTTGCCGAATCAAAGCCGAACTTGGCCTGGATAAAGAGCAAGAAAATCGCCAGCATAGTGTAGTAGCCAAAGCGCTCACCTGTGTTGGCAAGTGCCAAAGCATACAAACCTTTTGGTTGTCCTTTAAACATAAATTAGTAATATTAAGTGAATAAATTTTGTGTCACTAAATGCAAATATAGCCAATTTTTGTTGTTTTCTTGCAAATTAGTTAAAAAAACCATACTTTTATTAAAATTTTCTATCACTATATTTTATAATAGATATGAGTAAACGTCTGGTAATCATTGAGAACGATGCTTGGTTGGAGCCTGTCGAAGGCGAAATTAAGATACGCTACAAACAGTACAAAGACCTCTTGGCAGATATCGAGGCCTCTTCCGGGTCGATAGTTGACTTTGCCAACGGCTATCGCTATTTCGGATTCCAACGCGATGACAAGAATGGCGGTTGGTGGTTCCGTGAGTGGTTGCCGGGTGCTAAGGAGGTCTATCTCTTCGGCGAGTTCAATGGTTGGGATCGTACAAGTCTGCCGATGTTGAAGGATAGGCGTACTGGTGTGTGGAGTATCTTCCTTCATGACGATCAATACTATCTCCCTCACGGCTCTTTGTATAAAATCCTTGTGGTAGGCGACAACGGCACTCACGAGCGAGTACCGGCGTATGCTATGCGTGCAGTGCAGGATGATGTGACCAAAGACTTTACTGCCCAGATCTGGTTGCCTCAACCATTTGATTGGGGCGATGACGAGGGATTTGATATCTCAAATATCGGTACGCTCTATATCTACGAATGTCATATTGGTATGGCACAGGAGAAGGAGGGTGTGGGTACTTATCGCGAATTTGCAGATGAGATTCTGCCCCGCATCAAGCGTATGGGCTACAATGCTATTCAGGTTATGGGTATTGCCGAACACCCATACTATGGCAGTTACGGCTATCACGTTTCAAGCTTCTTTGCTCCCTCGTCGAGATTTGGTACTCCCGAGGATTTGAAGTATATGGTGCGTCGTGCCCACGAGCTGAATATCGCTGTGATTATGGACCTTGTACAGGCTCACTTCGTGAAGAACTTTAACGAGGGACTTAACGGTATTGACGGTACCGACCACTGTTACACCTTTGCCGGAGAGCAGAGTTATCATCCCTATTGGGACTCGATGATTTTTGACTATGGCAAGCGCGAGGTGCGTCACTTCCTGCTCAGTAATGTCAAGTATTGGCTCGATGAGTTCCATGTGGACGGATACCGTTTTGATGGTGTGACTTCGATGATTTATCATCACCACGGATATACCGAATTTGATAGCCGCGAGAAATTCTTCAATGACGATGTCTATCGTGACGGTATAACCTACCTCACTCTTGCAAATACGCTGATTCACCAGTATCGTCC
The DNA here is from genome assembly GCA_017631375.1 of Tidjanibacter sp. GTDB lineage: Bacteria > Bacteroidota > Bacteroidia > Bacteroidales > Rikenellaceae > Tidjanibacter. Next base: position 38,591 of record JAGBTK010000041.1, read on the forward strand.
CACAGCGGTAACTATTGCAGAGGATGTAAGCGGTATGCCTGGTATGTGTCGCCCTGCCGAGGAGGGTGGTGTAGGCTTTGATTACCGCCTTTCGATGGCAGTGCCCGATTTTTGGATTAAGATGATTAAGGATATCCCCGATGAAGAGTGGAATATCTGGGATATCTGGAATATCATGACCGACCGCAAACACGATGTCGGAACGGTGGCCTATTGTGAGTCACACGACCAAGCTATGGTGGGCGACCAGACAATCGCTTTCCGACTGATGGGGCCTGCAATGTACGACTCGATGGATGTGGAGAGCAAGAGCCTTGTGGTTGACCGAGGTATGGCACTTCACAAAATGATTCGTCTGATTACACTTACTCTGGGCGGACAGGCATATCTCTGCTTTATGGGTAATGAGTTCGGTCATCCTGAGTGGATTGACTTCCCTCGCGAGGGTAACGATTGGAGTTATAAGCATGCACGCCGTCAGTGGTCGTTGGTGGATGATAAGAATCTCCGCTACCACCAGCTCGGAGAGTTCGACAGAGAGATGTTGCGACTATCTCAGAGATTCGACATCCCTGCCCAGGGCTATGCTTGGCGACAGACGATGGATGTGGATAACAAGATTATGGCATACAGCCACGGTGAACTGCTCTTTGTCTTCAATTGGCATCCAACGCGCAGCATCGTAGACTATGTTGTGCCCGTTCCGTGTGAGGGTCGCTATGCCACTATCTTCTCAACAGATGAAGAGCGTTTTGGTGGCTTTGGCAGATTGACTGACGAGTTGCCGCACGATAGTTTTACCAAGAAAGATGCAGATGGCAACCTACGACACTACATCCACATATATGCGGTGTGCCGTACTGCAATGGTGTTGAAAAGATACGATAAATAATTAGCTGACGATAAGCGATTAACGAGGCTTCACCTCAACTACTTCACCGAGGGTTACATACCAAATGTAGCCTTCGGTTTTTTTGTAGCCCATCTGGTAGAGGAGTGTCATATATTTTCTTATCTGCTCGACGTAGCTCTCCTTCTGATGGCGACCGAACTTGTAGTCCACAACCACGCACCTATCCTCCGAAATCATTACTCGGTCAGGACGATTGGTCTTACCTACGGGCAATAGAATCTGATGCTCGTTGCGTATAGTTCTCCACTCCCCGTTAAACCACTCGGCAATTTTAGGGTCGGTAAGAGCCGTGTTGATACGACTATTGAGCATCACATACTCCTCTTCGCTGATTGTTCCCTCCAATGCAGCTAACTCCAGTTCCTGGAAGATATCTTCTGAGGTGAGGGCTTGCGAGAAGATTTTGTGGAGCAAAATACCGGTATTGAGCGGATGAAGACGCGCAATCTCTCCATCATCCATATATCGCTCGGTGGAGAATTTTATTAGAATTTTATCCCAGGGCAGGGTGGTGGAGAAACCGATATCGGAGTAATCCATATTATCGTCATCGCTCTCTACTATGTTTCCCTCCGCTCTTTTTTGTGCCTCCTCATTGCGTTTTCTCTCCTCCTCTTCTGCTCGTTCCGCATAGAAATCTAAGGGTGAGCCGTGAGTATAGAATTTCTCCTCAACAGCCTCTGCATTCTGATATTGGGATTTCTCATCCTCAAATGTGAGTTCTGGGATGGGCAGTAGTGTGGGAGGAGCAATGTTGCCATTCTCTTCCATTTTCGCAAGCGCATCTCTGACAAATGCATTGATTTTACTGCGCTCCGCTTTCATAGAGAGCGGTGCAACTATCAGATGAAGTTCATATTTTGCTCTGGTGAGTGCTACATAGAGCAGATTGAGGTTGTCTATATATGCCAATGCCTGCTCCTCGTAGAAACTCTCAGCAAAATGTGAGTAGCCCATACTCTTCTCGTGGTTGACGGGGAAATGACTCAACCCCTCGTTGTTTTTGTTGAGTTTAGGCCAAACATAGGTTGTGAAGTGTGTAGATGTGGAGACATCCCAATTACACCCGTCAAGAATTACAACTCCAAAAGCAAGACCTTTGGACTTGTGAATAGTGGTAACCGTGATTGCATTTGCTCCCGAAGGCATTGTGATAGACTCGTCAGCACCGTGCTCTTCCCACCACTCCACAAACAAAGCAAGGTCGGCTATGCGTCGCTTTGAGTAACCGATGACCTGCTCGTGAAGGGCTTGCAGATAGGCGTGGTTCTCCTTTTGGAGGTGGAGCTTGTAGTGTAATACAATCTCCTCAAATGCCTCTTGCAGTGGCAGTGAGCGCAGGCGAAGATAGAATTGCTGCTCCGCCTCGGGAAGTGGCAGAGCGAGGTTGTATCCGCAACGCTGCTTAATAATTGCCTCGCTTATGGCATCGTCAGGCGAAATGGCAAACTTCATCGCAGCAATCACTCTGTGGCAGACATCGGCACTGCCCACCTTCAGCGCAGTCTGTGTAATCACATCAAAAGTGTAAGGCGACTCGGGGTGGAGCGTCTTATAGCGTAGAAGCAGATCGGCAACCCTCTCTGAATGTGGGTTTGTGCGTACCAAAATTGCAATATCGCTTGCGCGATAGCCACGACTTTGCAGATCGATAATCTGCTTTATAATTGGGTGCTCTTCAATGTGGTATTGACGGTGTGTACAAAGGGTTGCAGTAACATAACCTTTTTTTTGCGTGGTGATATTCTGACAGTGATCGGTATATGCCGTGGTGACCATATTGTGATATTGCTTCGCCCAGCTATCGGATATAAAGCCACTCTCAACACCATTTTGCAGCATAGTGTTAAGTTCGTTATTGATCAGTTGCTTGTATGCGTCTATAAAGTCGTTATTGAAGTCCACAATCTCCTTACGACTACGATAATTATCGTCAAGAGGAGATGCCTCAATCTCTCGGAACTCTTGCTTTGCTTTTTGGCCAAGAAGTGTCCAGTCGCCACCTCGCCAACGATAGATAGATTGTTTGACATCACCTACAAGCAATACGGGAGTATCCTCGCTCTGCGATATGGCGTTTTGGAGTAGCGGCAGGAAGTTGTTCCACTGCACGGCACTCGTATCTTGGAACTCATCAATCATAAAGTGTGAGTAGCGATTGCCCACCTTTTCAAAGATAAAGGGTGCATCGTTGCCCTTGATAAGTTCGGCGATAATGTTTGTCACTTCCGAGATGGGAAGGATATTTTCCTCCTCGCACACCTTGTCAATGCGTTTTCCGAGGTCGATGATAAGGCCATAGGTGCGATAGTGCTTCTCGATCAGTGCAGCAGTGTTGGTAGCCGCTTGAGTTTCACGCATCGCCTTTGTGAGTTTCTCTATATGGTCACAGAGCAGGGTGGTGTCACTTACCGAATATCTGCTATTGTATTTGGAAGCTAACCACAAACCCTCATTCAGAGTCTTTTTTACATATGAATTGGTATCTTTGAATCCGCCTTCGATTGCGGTTGTGAGAAAACCTGCCATACCTCTCTGACCCTGATATAACATATCGAGTGATATGCCGTCAGTGTCAAGCAGTCTGATAACCTCTTCGGCGATTGCTCTTTGATTCTGTTTACACTTCTCTACTTCTGCATAAGCTCCTCGGTGGAGTGTCACGAGCGACAGGCGAGCATTGTCACCTATGGTCAGCGAACGGTAATTCTCAGTAAATAACTGCTTGCCGAGATCGGTAATCTTCTGCTTCAAGTCGAGCTGTCTGCCCTCCTCGATGTTCTCGTTGAGAAAGGCAAATGCCCAATCTCGCAATTGTTGGTCGGTGGCCAGATCCTCAATCAGTCTGTCTGCTCCGAGATCGAGCAGAGTGTCGGTCTTCAGCTCGAGATTGTAGTTTATATCGATGCCGAGCTCGCGGACAAATGAACGCACAATGCGCTGAAAGAACTTGTCGATAGTAAGTATCGCAAAGCTGTCGTAGTCGTGGAGAATCTTGTTGAGCACCTCACCGGCACGCTTTATTATCTCGGCTTTTGGCATACCGCTATTTTTTAGGACACTATCCATAAAGTCGTCCTCTTTTCCGCAAGCCAGATTGTTGATATTGCCGAGGATACGCCCCTTCATCTCCTCAGTTGCCTTATTGGTGAAAGTAACAGCAAGGATGTGGCGATATAGGTTAGGCTCTCGGAGCACACGAGTTATGTACTCGAGTGCAAGTCGATAAGTCTTACCACTGCCTGCCGAAGCACTTACTATGTTAACCTTTCCCATTTGTCCGATTTTTGTTAGACCGATGCGATAAAAGTAGTAAAAAACTCTGAAATATACCTTTTCTATTGCTTTTTTTTCAGAAAAAACCTACTTTCACATCGGAAATAGATGTTGGCGTATGGAGTGTAGTTTTTTGTCGCTTGTGGCTAAGGATTTGTTGTCGCGCTATGATGATACCATTGCGGATTTTCGTTTTGTGTTTCCTAATAGCCGTACTCGTATTTTCTTCCTCGACGAACTTACCCGTTTGCTCAGTCGCCCTCTTTGGCAACCCCACTTCTGCTCGGTGGATGATCTGTTTTGTTCTATAAGTGGTCTGCAACACGCTGAGCGATTGGTGTCTGTGGTTGAACTATACAAGTGTTATAGTAATTATCATAAAGAGGATTTCTCCTCATTCTACTTCTGGGGTGAGATGCTGCTCTCGGATTTTGACTCTAACGATAAACACCTTATTGATGCGGAGGCACTCTTTACAAATCTTAACGATTTGAAGACCATTGATGCCCGACTGAGCTATCTGACTTCTGAACAGATTGCCATTATTAAGAGGTTCTGGTCGTCGTTTGTTGACAAGGCTGCACTCTCGAACGAAAAGAGAGAGTTTCTGAACATTTGGCAGACACTATATTCAATCTATTGCGAGTTCGGCAAGGCTTTGTCCGGTAAGGGTCTGGCTTATACGGGACAGATGCAGCGCAGAGCGGTTGAGATTATACGAGACGGTGGTGGTCTGGATAGCAATGGCACACACTATGTTGTTGTCGGGTTCAATGCTCTTGCCGAGACCGAAAAGGAGCTGTTTAAATATCTGAAACGCAATTTTGAGGTTGATTTTTATTGGGACTACGACCCATATTTTCGCGATGATGTGCATCAGGAGGCAGGTCTGTTCGTGAGAGAAAATCTCTCTCTGTTCCCTGTACCCGAGGGATTTGATCCGGGCGATAATTTCCGCAAGTCAAAGAACATTACAGCCGTTGCTGCTGCATCCAACTCGTTGCAGTGTAAATATGTCGGTAGTGTGTTGAAGCATCTGGCCGATAGGGGCAGTGCGCTCGATAAACGAACTGCGATAGTCTTGGCAGATGAGAATCTGCTCGTCCCGTTGCTCTATTCGCTTCCCGATAAGGTGGAAAAGAGCAATATTACTATGGGTTATCCCCTGCGCCAGAGCCTTGCATATAGTTTTACGGACAGGTTGTTGAATCTGCAAAAGCGTGTTCGCAGATCGTCAGAGGGTGCCGTGTCGTTCTATCATAGCGATGTGACGGGTATCCTCACGCACCCCTTTATGTTGTCGGCTCAGGCTGCCGATGCAGATACTCTATATAAGAAGGTGATATCAAATGGCAGAATCTATGTGGAGGGGTCGCTGCTGAAAGAGTATGGCGGGTTGATTGACAATATCTTCACTCCATGTGATACTCCTGCCGAACTGACCGCTTATATCTGTCGTATTCTCTCATCGCTTGACGAGAGTATAGTGATTGATGTGGCAGATGAGGCTGACCGCAGACAGGCGATGTTGCAGCGAGAGTATTTCGTGCGTATTATAGAGACGCTTGGTCGTTTGCACCGCTCGCTTAGTGGTTGTGGTGTTGAGATAGATAATGTCACCTATTCGACCCTTATTCGTCGATTGTTGCAGTCGCAAAGCGTGCCTTTTGAGGGTGAGCCGCTTGAAGGATTGCAGATTATGGGTGTGCTTGAGACCAGAAATCTTGACTTTGATAATGTGATAATACTCTCGATGAATGATGATATGTTCCCCGGCACCCGCTCTGCATCGTCATCATTTATCCCGCACAATCTGCGTTTTGCTTACGGTATGCCCACCCGAGAATATCAAGAGGGTGTCTATGCATACTACTTCTATAGACTGATTTCTCGCGCTCAAAGAGTGGAAATGGTATATTGCTCAAGCTCAGACGATGGCTCGACAGGCGAGCAGAGCCGATTTATCTACCAACTTGACTATGAGTCGCCTCATAAGGTCACTCACCGCGAATTGTCGGTGGATGTGACTATGGCACAGGGTAGCGAGGTGCAAATCGAGAAGGACGAAATGGTTATGGCTCGTTTGAGCGAGTATCTGTCTGGTGGCAAGAGGAGGTTGTCGCCGTCGTCGTTTAATGTGTTGTTGGAGTGCCCGATGAAGTTCTACTTGCACTATGTGGCCGGTATTGCTCGTCGTGAGGAGATTAGCGAGGAGATTGATACGCCGATGTTTGGCACAATCCTGCACGATGCTATGCAAACTCTCTATACCCCTTTTATCGGCATACATAACCCCTCAGCTGCCATCGCGGCAATTACTCCAAAAGAGATAGATGCTGCAATTGAGGATGCAGTGCGTAAGAATCTGCTGGGTGGCGTGAGTGGTGTTACCGCTGCGGAGTTTACGGGACAGGTACAGATGAGTTGTGAGGCTGTACATAAATATATTAAGAATAACATTCTCCCATACGATGCTGCTCAGTGTGGTTTTACTATCTCTCTTCTGGAGCAGCCTGTTAGTGCAGAGTTTGAGTTTGAGTGTGGTGGCAAGCCGTTGAGTGTCCGATTTGGCGGTAAGATGGACCGTATGGATATCCTTGACGGAGGTATGCTGAAAATTATCGACTATAAGAGTGGCGCTAACCATCTTGAATTTAAGGGATTGGCAGATCTCTTCTCCGATATGCCTGAGAAGTGGAGCGGGGCAGTGGTGCAGACTATGCTCTACTCGCTGATGGTGAGTCGTATGCAAAAGGCGGGTAAGGTCGTTGGTGATGATGTATGCCCTGCACTCTACTATGTGAAGCAGATGCACCAGACTAACTACTGCGACCTGCTGAAAGACCTGTTGCAGGGTGTGCGCGTGGAGCGATATTCGGACTATCGTGAGGAGCTCGAAGACTATATTGCTCAACGCTTGGCACAACTCTTTGATGCAACTATTCCCTTCCGTCAGCGTGAGGATGCAACCAATGTCTGTCCCTCTTGTGAATACCGACATATTTGTAACAGATAATCATATACTAACCTAAAAAACATTTAACTATGAAGACCAGGTCAATTTTACCAGTGTTGTTGGCTTCTGTATTAGTGGGTTGCTCGTCGCCTGCGCCCGAGACTACCTATACAGACAATTTCCGCCATAGTGCGCTCGGTTTTCTGCCCGATGCGGAGAAAGAGATGACTATCAATCTGCCCGATGCGGAGAGTTTCCGTGTGCGTCGTGCCGATAACGACAAAGTAGTCTTTGAGGGTGCTCTCAGTGAGGTGCTCAGTCAGGAGGATGTTGCCCAGAGTGTGCGTATTGCGGATTTTTCGGAGTTGAGCAAGACGGGTGAATACTATCTAGAGGTTCCAGGAGTGGGGCGTTCGCGTAATTTTGTGATTGCCGACAATGTCTATGACGATGCTTATGCACACGCTATGCGTGCCTTCTATCTGTGGCGTTGTGGTACTGCTATTGACTACACTTTCGAGGGCAAACGCTATCAGCAGGATATCTGCCACCAAGGTGATGGTCACGAGGACTATATCGGCAATGCAGGTCAGAGCCACGACGGAACAGGTGGCTGGCACGATGCCGGCGACTATGGCAAATATACTGTCAATGCAGGTATTACAGGCTTTACCCTGCTGTGGGCTTGGGAGCAGTTCGCACCCGCTTTGCAGAGCATTGAGATTGGTCTGCCCGAGACAGCTCCCGGCTATCCTGAGTTCTTGAAGGAGATTAAGTGGGAGACCGATTGGCTCTTGAAGATGGCATATCCCGATGGTTCGGGTAAGGTTTCACACAAACTGACAGCTCTCAACTTCTCGGGATTCTATACTATGCCAGAGGAGGATTTGCAGGCTCGTTACTATACCGATTGGTCGTCTGCGGCTGTGGCTGACTATGTCGGCTTCCTGGCTCAGGCATCGCGTGCCTTTGCTCCCTATGATGCAGAGTATGCAAAGAAGTGTCTGGATGCTGCTAAGGTAAGTTACGATTTCCTTAAGAGCTATCCCACTCAGAAGTTCCTGATGCAGAGAGAGTTTACTACCGGTGCATATTTCACGATCGATCCCGATGATCGTATGTGGGCGGCTGCCGAGATGTGGGAGAGTACCGGCGAGAAACAGTATCTTGAAGATTTTGAGCAACTCGCAGAGCAACAGAAGTTTACTGTTGATGTAAATTGGGATTGGGATAATATGCGCAATCTGGGTATGTTCCGCTATGCAGTGTCGCAGCGAGAGGGTAAGAACCCCGAGATTGATGCCAAAATTAAGGAGAATATCATTGCGGCTGCCGACGAGATTGTTGCTACTGCCGAGACCGATGTATATGCGCGCCCGATGGGTGGCAGATATTATTGGGGTTGTAATGGTACCGTAGGTCGCCAGACCCTGGGCTTGCAGGTGGCTGATATCCTCTCTCCCGATGCTAAGTATCTGGCTACTGCTCGTGATGCTGTTGCCCACCTCTTTGGCCGTAACTACTATGACCGCTCGTTTGTTACCCGCCTGGGCTTCAATCCCCCTATGTATCCCCACGACCGTCGCTCGGCTGCTGACGATGTTCACGGTCCTTGGCCCGGTTATGTAGTGGGTGGTGGTCATACCGCAACCGACTGGATCGATAATCAAGACAGCTACTCGCACAACGAGGTTGCTATCAATTGGCAGGCAGGTCTTGTATTTGCGTTGGCTTATTGCTTGTAGTGGATATTGATTTATAAAATTAGAGGCTGACCCTGCAGCGGGTCAGCCTCTAATTGTTATTTGTTATGTGAAAAAATTAGTCGAACGATTGCATACCACTGCGGGCGATTTCGAGGATGCGTTGGTACTCGTCAACGCCAAGTTCCATAAAGAAGTAGTGAACGGGATTGATGCGCATACCGTTGTAGCGCACCTCGTAGTGGAGGTGGGGCGCGAGCGATAGACCGCTATTACCCGTCAGTGCGATAATATCGCCTCTGCGCACTCTCTGTCCGCGGCTAACATTGATTTTGCTCAGGTGGCTATATGATGTTTCGTAGCCGTTGCCGTGATTGATCACCACCGTCATACCCGACGAGGTCTTGCGCTGCTGCACCTCCTTAACCGTGCCGTCGGCAGTGGCAAATACGCGAGTGCCCTCGGGGACGGTATAATCCACGCCCTGATGCGATGAAAGACTCTTGTAGAAGGGGTGGATACGCATACCATAAGATGCGGTGAGCAGTGTTAGCTCTCTGTTTACAATAGGCTGAATAGCAGGAATATAGTTCAAGCTATCGCCCATAGCGTTCATTCGCTCCTGGAGAGCCACAAGTTTATTCTCATACTGCTTCTGTGAATTCTCATATTCAATAGTGTTGCGACGCATAGTGGCATACAGAGCATTGGGGGTGGCGGTGTGCATCGTGTTATATGCATCCCATTGCACCTCCTGCAACTCCTCGCTATTGGAGTAAGGTTCCGACTCAAACAACATCCTAAACACATTCTGATCGCGCTCAACAACATTGCCGAGCACCACATCAAGCGTATCCAATCGGGCGGTCAGCAACTCATATTGCCTCCTCAGCTCTTTGTTGTGCTGCTTTGCCGCATACTCGCGCGGGGTGTCCCACACCAGAGAGAGGATAAAGTAGAGCGCAACGGTACCCACAGCCCACCAGGCAATGGTGGTCAGCACGCCGAGCACTGCTCTGCGACGCTCGCGACGAATCGACTGTTTTGGTGGGTATTTATGGTAGCGTTTCATACTATTCGTTGCTCTCCAATCTCTCAAATGTGGTGGTTACTGCCTGCTCGATAATGCGCTCTAACTCTGCCTCATCCATATCTCGACGGAAATAGTTGATGGGGTCAACATTGCGCTTCATATACAACACCTCATAGTGCAGGTGCGGGCCGGTCGAGCCACCGGTATTACCCACCTCGCCAATCACCTCCCCACGCACAACCTGCTGACCCTCTTCAACAAGAATCTTGCTCAGATGGGCATAGCGGGTCTGATAGCCGAAGCCGTGATCGATAAGCACCTGCTGACCATAACCCGAACGACGACGACCAACATCGGTCATCTCGATAGTGCCGTTGCCGGTGGCGTAGATAGGTGTGCCGGTTTTGGCGGCCATATCAATACCCTTGTGATCAATATAACGCTTATAGATAGGGTGAAGACGGCGACCATAAGCACCGATACCACTTTTCAAGGCACTCTTTGGGATGGGCCAGATGGCGGGGATAGCCACCGACATCTGCTCCTTATCCTTTGACATCAATTGCAACTCGTCAAGCGAAACACTCTGGCGATAGAGCATACGACCCGCGCGGTCAAGCTCTCGCCACGAGGAGGCAACCATATCGCTGTACGGGAACTCATCGCCATAGCGGTAGAATTGGTCGGAGTAGTCGGTGTAGATGCCCTCAATGGCTATTGTGTCGGCAGCAAAGAGCGAACGATAGACGCGATTGTCGCGATGGTGTAGTTCGTCAAGGGTTGCGTGAGTGGCCTCAATAGCACCGTCAAGCAGGCGATATTGCTCGAACAGGTAGTCTGTTTCGCGCATAATACGCTGCATCTTTGGGGTGTAATATGTGTTCGAATAGAAGAAGATAAGAGTAGAGGCGAGTATGAATCCCCACAAGAACCTACGCGTTTGTCGATAGGCTCTCACCCTTACAGGTTCGCGTTGTATGACATAACGCGCCTGCTCAGGGTCATATTTGTAGATTTTTTTCGCCATTTGATTAAAAACTCTCGCTCCTTTCGGGCAAAATTAGAGTAAATTGTGTAAATTTGCAAGTTCATTAGACAAACGAAGAAAATAGATAAAATAATATAGACTGTTTAGAGAAATGAAATCAAGTGAAATCAGAGAGAAATTCTTAGAGTTTTTCGCGTCGAAGGGACATACTGTTGTACCTTCGGCTCCTATGGTTGTCAAGAACGACCCGACGCTTATGTTTACCAATGCAGGTATGAACCAGTTCAAGGATATCTTCCTTGGCAATGCACCTGTTAAGTTCCCTCGCGCTGCCGATACTCAGAAGTGTCTGCGCGTGTCGGGTAAGCACAACGACCTGGAGGAGGTAGGACACGATACCTATCACCATACTATGTTCGAGATGCTCGGTAACTGGTCGTTTGGCGACTACTTCAAGAAAGATGCTATCGACTTTGCGTGGGAGCTCCTCACTGGTGTTTACGGTATGGATAAGGACAGACTCTACGCCACCGTATTTGAGGGTAGCGACGAGGATAATGTTCCTATGGACCAGGAGGCTTATGACCTCTGGAAGCGTTACCTCCCCGAGAGCCATATCATCCTCGGTAACAAGCACGACAACTTCTGGGAGATGGGCGATACAGGTCCCTGCGGCCCTTGTAGCGAGATTCACTTTGACCTCCGTAGTGACGCAGAGCGTGCAGAGAAGGATGGTCGCGAGATGGTGAATATGGGTCACCACCTCGTAATTGAGATTTGGAACCTTGTGTTTATGCAGTTTAACCGCAAGGCCAACGGCTCGTTGGAGCCTTTAGCACACAACCACGTCGATACCGGTATGGGTTTCGAGCGTTTGTGTATGGTCTTGCAGGGTAAGCAGAGCAACTACGATACCGATGTATTCCAGCCCATCATTACTCGCATCGCAGAGATGTCGGGCAAGAAGTATGGCGAGGATCAGAAGGCAGATGTGGCTATGCGTGTTATCGCTGACCACCTCCGCGCTATCTCTTTCTCGATTGCTGACGGTCAGCTGCCCAGTAACGTAAAGGCTGGTTATGTTATCCGTCGAATCCTGCGTCGTGCTGTTCGCTACGGTTATACTTACCTTGGCTTTAACGAGCCATTCATTTGCTGCTTGGTGGATACCCTCTCGGAGCAGATGGGTCCCTACTTCCCCGAGATTGTTTCGCAGAAAGAACTTGTCAAGAGTGTTATCCGCGAGGAGGAGAACGCCTTTTTGCGCACCCTGGCAACAGGTATCAACTTGCTCGACAATGTGATTGCACGCTCGAAGAAGGATGGCCAGAGCGAGATTAACGGTAAGGATGCTTTCCAGCTCTATGATACCTACGGTTTCCCCATCGACCTTACCGAGCTGATTGCTCGCGAGAATGGCTTGGGCGTAGATTTGGCTGCATTTGACAAAGAGTTGCAGGCACAGAAGGAGCGTTCGCGTAATGCTGCCGCTGTCGATACTGACGACTGGGTAATCCTCCGTGAGCAGCAGTCGAGCGAGTTTGTTGGTTACGACACTCTCTCGGCAAATGTTCATATCGCTAAGTATCGCAAGGTGACCACCAAGGGCAAGAGCCTCTACCATATCGTACTCGACACCACTCCCTTCTATGGTAATTCGGGTGGTCAGGCAGGTGACTCGGGCTACTTGGAGGCTGATGGCGTGAAGATTGATATCATCGACACTCAGAAGGAGAATGGTCTGCCTATCCATATTGCGACCACTCTTCCTGAGGATCCTTCGGTAGAGTTCCTTGCTGTGGTTAACGAGGCTAAGCGTATTTGCTCGGCTAATAACCACACTGCAACCCACCTCCTCCACGAGGCTTTGCGTTCGGTGCTTGGCACTCATGTTGAGCAGAAGGGTTCGCTCGTTACCGATAAGACTCTCCGCTTTGACTTCTCGCACTTCCAGAAGGTGACTGATGAGGAGTTGCGTCAGGTTGAGAAACTTGTTAATAAACATATTCGTGCTAACTTCCCCTTGCAGGAGACTCGTGAGTGTCCTATTGAGGAGGCAAGCAAGCTTGGTGCTATGATGCTCTTCGGTGAGAAGTATGGCGACAAGGTGCGTGTTATCCGCTTTGGTGAGTCGGTTGAGTTGTGTGGTGGTACCCACGCTTCGGCAACAGGCAATATTGGTATCTTCAAAATCGTTAGTGAGTCGGCTATCTCGGCAGGTGTTCGTCGTATCGAGGCTGTGACCGGTGAGAAGGCTGAGGAGATGGCATACGCTGTAGAGGATACTATGCGTGAGGTGCAGGCTGCGTTCCACACTCCTGCTGTGGCACAGGCTGTGAAGAAGATGATTGACGAAAATGCTGAGTTGCGTCATCAGATTGACGGTTTCCGTCGCGAGCAGCTCGCATTGGTGATGGAGAATATCAAGAAGAATATTAATGATATCCCCACCGACAACGGTGCAATCCTCTATGTTAAGGAGGTTAAGGCTCCCTCGGCACTCTTGCGCGATTTGGTCTTCCCCTTGAAGGCTGAGGTGCCCAATGTGGTGCTGATTATCGGTGTCAAGGATGGCGACAAGGCTACCTTGTGTGTTGCTCTGGGTGACGAGATTGTTGCTCGTGGCGTAAATGCAGGTGAGATTGTGCGTGCTGCTGCCAAGGAGATTAATGGTGGTGGCGGTGGTCAGCCCTTCTTCGCAACTGCCGGTGGTAAGAATCCCGAAGGTATGGATAAGGCACTCGCAGTGGCTGCCGGTATGGTTAAAGAGAAATTGAGTAAATAATAAAAATAACAGAGAGAAAATGGCACAGAAAGTATTATTGATGATTCTTGATGGCTGGGGCAATGGTAACCACACCAAGGGTGATGTTATCTACTCTGCTCAGCCCGATTATATTAACGCACTCACTGAGAAATATCCTCACGCTGAGTTGCGTACCGATGGCGAAAATGTGGGTCTGCCCGAGGGCCAGATGGGTAACTCGGAGGTAGGTCACCTCAATATCGGTGCAGGTCGTGTTGTATATCAGGACCTGGTGAAGATTAACCGTGCTTGCCGTGACGGCTCGATTAAGGATAATGCAGAGGTTAAGGCCGCATTTGAGTATGCTGCTGCAAATGGCAAGAAGGTACACTTTATGGGTCTGGTTTCGGATGGTGGCGTTCACTCGTCGCTCGACCACCTCTTCAAGTTCTGCGACCTGGCAAAGGAGTTTGGTGTTGCTGACCGCTCGTTTGTTCACTGCTTTATGGATGGTCGTGATACCGATCCTCAGAGTGGTAAGGGCTTTATTCAGCAGCTCACCGACCACTTGGCAGTTACCGGTGGTAAGATTGCCTCGATTGTTGGTCGTTACTATGCTATGGACCGTGACAAACGTTGGGAGCGTGTGAAGATTGCTTACGACCAGCTTGTTAATGGCGTAGGTGAGCACGCTACTGATATGGTCGCTGCTATGCAGGCATCGTATGATGCAGGTGTGACCGATGAGTTTGTGAAGCCTATCGTTGCTGTTGAGAATGGTCAGCCTATTGGTCTGATTGAGGCAGACGATGTTGTCATCTTCTTCAACTTCCGTAACGACCGTGCTAAGGAGCTCACTATTGTACTTACTCAGCAGGATATGCCTGAGGAGGGTATGCACACCCTGCCTTTGTACTATTGCTGCCTGACTCCCTATGATGATAAGTTTACCGGTCTGCACATCCTCTTTAACAAGGATAATGTACAGATGACTATTGGTGAGTATGTATCGTCGCTGGGTATGAGTCAGTTGCGTATTGCAGAGACTGAGAAATATGCGCACGTTACCTTCTTCCTCAATGGTGGTCGTGAGGATAAGTTCGAGGGTGAGGATCGTATCCTGATTCCTTCGCCCAAGGTTGCTACCTATGACCTCAAGCCTGAGATGAGCGCATACGAGGTTAAGGATGCACTTGTTGCAGAGTTGGCAAAGCAGAAGTTTGACTTCATCGCCTTGAACTTTGCAAATGGTGATATGGTGGGCCACACCGGTATTTGGGATGCTATCTACAAGGCTGTTAAGGCTGTTGATGAGTGTGTAGAGGCTGTTGTTGAGACTGCAGTGGCTAATGGCTACGAGGTAGTTATGATTGCTGACCACGGTAATGCCGACAATGCTCTCAATGCAGACGGCTCGCCTAATACTGCTCACTCGCTCAACCCTGTACCCATTGTAGTAGTTTCGGATCGCGTAGCAAGCGTAGAGAACGGTGTATTGGCAGATGTTGCTCCTACCGTACTGAAGCTTATGGGTGTTGCTCAGCCCGAGCAGATGACCGGTAAGGCTTTGGTTGAACTGAAATAGTTATACCTATTATATAAATATAGGCGACTCCCGATGGGAGTCGCCTATATTGTTTAGAGAGGGTGGGGTAGAGTTACTCCACCTTTTTAATAATCTCGCCACCACGAATAATCGCTGCCTCGTTGGCGGGGAGGGTCTTCCAAGCACGCTCGGGAAGCGATTTCTTCAAACCTTTATAGACGTTCTCCATTGTCACCACGGGGCGTACTTTCAAATAACCACCAAGGATGAGCATATTGAAGATACGAGCATTGCCTTGACGAGCAGCCTCAGCAGTAGCGTCAATGGTGTAGATCTCGATATCCTTACGAGTGGGGTGGTGGGTGATACCGTTGGTGTCGTAGATAAGAACTCCACCGGGTTTAACTCGCGACTCAAACTTATCCATACTCTGCTGGTTGAGAATGATGGCTGTGTCGTACATCTGAACGATGGGCGAGCTTACGGGCGAGTCGCTGACAACGACTGTCACGTTAGCTGTACCACCACGCATCTCGGGACCATAGCTCGGCAACCAACTCACCTCGTAGTCCTGCATAACGCCCGAATAGGCCAAAATTTTGCCGGTGGAGAGTACGCCTTGACCTCCAAAACCTGCTATAATCAATTCCTCTTTCATCTCTGTTTGCTTTTTCGGGGTTTAACCTTTAATATCACCTACGGGGTAGAAGGGTAACATATTCTCCTCCAGCCACTTGTTTGCCTCAACGGGAGTCTGCTTCCAACCACTGTTACAGGTGGCAACAAATTCCACAAACGACAAACCCTTGCCTGCCATCGAATTCTCAAAAGCCTTGCGGATAGCACGCTTTGCCTTACGAACCGCAGCAGGGGTGTGTACCGACTGACGGGTAACATAGCATACTCCTTCGAGTTGAGCCACCATTGTTGCAATACGATAAGGGTAGCCGTGGAGTTTAGGATCGCGACCATAGGGGGTGGTAGCGGTCTTCATACCAATCAGAGTGGTAGGTGCCATCTGACCACCGGTCATACCGTAGATTGCGTTGTTGATATAGAATACTACAATGTTTTCACCTCGGTTGCAGACATGGATGCTCTCGCCTGTGCCAATAGCCGAGAGGTCACCATCGCCCTGATAGGTAAATACCATCTTGTTGGGGTAGAGGCGTTTGATGGCTGTTGCCACAGCAGCAGCACGACCGTGAGCAGCCTCAGCCCAGTCGATATCTATATAGTTGTAGGCAAATACCGAGCATCCTACGGGCGATACTCCGATAGTCTGCTCCTGCATACCCATCTCGTCAATAACCTCGGCAATGAGTTTGTGGATAGTACCGTGGCTGCAACCAGGACAATAGTGCATCGTATTATCGGTGAGCAGCGGGGTCTTCTGATAGACGAGATTCTCCTTTCTGATCTCTACTTTCATCTCTGCCATAACTCTATTTTCTATTAATTATTTTCTCGTTAAGTGCCTCAGCCACCTCATCGGGCGAATATACAGCACCACCCATACGACCATAGTGAGCAACGGGTGCTTTGCCCTCTACTGCCAAGCGAACATCTTCAACCATCTGACCTGCATTAAGTTCGGCTACAAGGAAGCCCTTACACTTCTCGGCGAGCTCTGCAATGCGCTTGGTGGGGAAGGGGAAGAGTGTGATAGGACGCAACAGACCTACCTTGTGACCCTGCTCGCGAGCAATCTCAACAGTCTTCTTGCAAATACGAGCCGACGAACCGAAGGCAATAATCATATACTCTGCATCCTCAGTCATATACTCCTCGTAGCGCACCTCATTCTCCTCAACCTCCTTGTACTTGGCAACGAGTTTAAGGTTGAACTTCTCCTGCTCGTAGGGATCCAGATCGAGCGAAGTAATCACATTGCGGCCACGGCTTGCAGGCTTGCCAGTGAGTGCCCAACTGCCGTAACGCTCTGCTACCTCCTCATCAGTAAGGCGAGGACGCTGCTCGGCAAGGATGACCTTCTCCATCATCTGACCAATAACGCCATCCGAGAGAATCATAACAGGGTTGCGATACTTAAACGCCAAATCAAAAGCATCGAAAACAAAGTCGTGCATCTCCTGCACCGAAGCGGGAGCAAGTACGATCAACTTGAAGTCACCGTGTGCACCACCCTTACAAGCCTGGAAATAGTCTGCCTGCGAAGGCTGGATAGTACCCAGACCGGGACCACCACGGCTTACATTCACAATAACACAGGGGAGCTCTGCACCTGCAATGTAGCTCATGCCCTCGCTCATAAGGCTCACGCCGGGGCTTGACGAAGAGGTGATAACCTTCTTGCCACAACCTGCACCGCCATAAATCATATTAATTGCTGCAACCTCACTCTCGGCCTGCACTACTACCATACCTGTAGAGAGCCAGGGCTGACGCTCCATAAGTGTCTCCATAACCTCACTCTGTGGGGTTATGGGGTAGCCGAAGTAGGCATCTGCACCGCAACGGATAGCCGCTTCGGCTATAACCTCGTTGCCTTTCATAAGTCTTACCTCTTCCATAGTGCTTATTCGAATTTTTGACGATAAACTGTAATACAAGTGTCAGGGCAGATGATGGCACAACTTGCACATCCTGTGCAGTCGTCAGCATTGACCATAGTAGCGAAGTGGTAGCCCTTACCATTTACCTCCTCCGCCAAGCCGAGAACACCGCAGGGACACGAGGCAACACATACCTCACAACCTTTGCAACGCTCGGTGTCAATGACTAATGTTCCTTTAATCTTTGCCATATTTAGTAGTTTTGGTTATGATTATTTCTAATTATGGTTTTAATGCTTTCAAATATATGAAAAAAATCCCGAAAAACATAAAAACTTCCACTCTTTTTAAAAGAGTTGTCTAATTGAAATAAAAAACATATTTTTGTGTAATATGTGAAAACTGTTACCTAACCTAAAAGAAAAGTATCGTGAAGCGCTTAAATCTTCTTGTGGCGATATGTTCGCTACTCTTTTCCGTCACATCTACAACTCTCTCGGCTCAGATGCCTCAGAATATGAAGAGTTATTGGGGAGAAGTGGTCTTTAATAATGACGATCTGACCATACGACAGATTGATGAACATACTTGGGTGGGCTCTGGCAAGATGATGTCGAGCGAGGCTATCTATATCATTGAAGGCAAAAAGAGCGCTATATTGCTTGACGCAGGTACCCGCATTGCCGACCTCGACAAAATTGTTGCGCAGATTACCGATAAGCCCGTAACACTCGTGGCAACCCACCTCCATCCCGACCATACAGGCTCTGCTATCAACTATTTCCCCGAGATTTGGATTGGTAGTGGCGATGAGAAGAGTGAGCCCCAATATCTTGGCAACTATAAGGGCAAGGTAAACTATCTTACAGAGGGTCAGATTTGGGATCTCGGAGGCCGTAAGTTGGAGGTTGTCTACACCCCTGGTCATACAGGCGGCTCGATTACTCTGATTGACAAGGAGGCTGGCTATGGTTTTAGTGGTGACGCATTTGGCTCGGGTAATCTATTGCTATTTACTGACTTCTCGACCCTGATTGCTACTTGCGAGAAGATGAGTGCCAAGATGGAGAAAGATGGTGTCGAGTATCTCTTCCCCGGCCACTTCTTTGGCGTAAATGTGGAGACCGTTCAGCGACTCAAAGACCAGATTGAGGTTAGTCGCGGTGTACTTTCGGGTGAGCTGAAGGGTGGTGCTTCGCGTCCCGGTGGTGTTGGTGGTAAGTACACCATCACCAAGTATGGTTTTAACATCGTCTATGATGATGCACAGTTGAAATAATTTCTACCCAATTACATATTAGTTTATGACAAAAATCAGCGAAAAAGTAGAGAGCCTTCTGAATAAAAAGGTATCTCGTCGCTCTGCACTGAAAGCGATGGCTCTCGGCGGTGTTGCTATGGCTGGTGGCTCGCTGCTCTCCTCGTGTGGAGGTGAGAAGAAGACTGAGGCAACCACTGCTACCCCCGAAGGACTTAAAGAGGGTAAGGTGACAATGCGCACAAACCCAAAAAATGGTGATGATATCTCACTGCTCGGCTTTGGCTGTATGCGTTTCCCGACCCTGAGTAATGGTCGAATCAATGAGGAACTCACGCAGCAGATGATTGACTACGCCTACGAGCACGGTATCAACTACTACGACACTGCCTGGATGTATCACGGTGGTGACTCGCAGCGTGTGATTGGCAACTGTCTGCGTAAATATCCCCGCGAGAGCTACTTCCTGGCAAACAAGATGCCTCCTTCGGCACAAAATTTGGCAGACGCAAAGCGTATCTTCCAAGAGCAACTCGACCTTTGCGGAGTGGAGTATTTCGACTACTATCTGCTCCACAATCTCCAGCGTCAAAGCCAGTGGGATGACTTCTATGTGGCTCAGGGTGTTTACGACTATCTGTTAGAGGAGAAAAAGGCTGGTCGTATTCGTCGCCTCGGCTTCTCGTTCCACGGTAGCCCCGAACTGATGGAGTATCTGTTGAATCAGCCTGTCGATTGGGAGTTTATCCAGATTCAGATGAACTATCTTGATTGGGAGGACCCAAATATGCAGGCTCGTGAGCTGTACGAGATGATTGCCGCCAAGGATATTCCTATCGTAGTTATGGAGCCTATCCGTGGTGGTGCACTTGCCTCGATGGGTGAGCGATTGGTAGAGATGATGACCGAGGAGCGTCCTGAACTCAGCCCTGCCGGTATGGCACTCAGTTTCTGCGCTACCTATCCTGCAATTATGTGTGTGCTGAGTGGTATGACCGCTATGGAGCACGTTGTGGAGAACGTAAATACCTTTATCGATTTTGAGCCTCTGAGCCAGAAGGCAAACGATACTCTCTTGGAGGTGGCTCGTCTGCACAAGGCCAATCCCTCGATTGGATGTACCCAGTGCGAGTACTGTATGCCTTGCCCCTACGGTATTGATATCCCGCACATCTTCCAGATATATGACCGCACAAGTCAGGAGCTCAACCTGCCCGACCCCAATGGTCCGCACGACAAGGAATTTATGCGCAAACGCAGACTCTTCCTCAACCGCTACAAGAATACCATTGCCGAGCGTGCAACGGCAGAGTTCTGTATCAATTGCGGACAGTGCGAGCCCGCTTGTCCACAGCGCATTCGTATCCCTCGCCAGCTCGACCGTATCGAGAGTCTTGTTAAACAACTTAAACATATCTAACCCGTAGAGATATTATGTCAGCAAAGAAGAAAGTTCAGAAATCGTGGCTCCGCAGAGGTCGTATCCTTTTGGCTATCTGCTCGTTTGTGATGCTCACAATGCTCTTTGTAGCCCTCTCGGGTACGAAGATGTTTGCCTTTATGGCTAAGGCGCAGTTTATTCCTGCACTCCTTGCAGGTAACTTCCTTGTGGTTGCCCTTGTGGCAATTGTTACCCTTATTTTTGGTCGTATCTATTGCTCGGTGGTATGTCCGTTGGGTCTGTTTCAGGACCTCTTCAATTGGCTCACTAAGCGACTTGGTGGTAAGAAACAGGCACGACGCTTTGAGTACTCCGAGCCTAAAAGTATTCTTCGCTACTCGGTGTTGGGCGTATTTGCTTTGCTGCTTGTCTTTGGTGTGGCAGGCATTGCTGCCCTGATTGAGCCTTATAGTGCATTTGGCCGTATGATGACCGACCTGATGCAGCCTGCTGCTACGGGTGTGAACAACCTGCTCGCCTCGATGTTCAGTGATAGTTTTGGCCGTGAGCCTTTTGTGGCTATCAATGCTGTGGCTTTGTCAGTGTCGATTATAACTTTTATTGTGGTGGCTCTTTTGGCTTGTCGTAGCGGTCGTACTTGGTGTAACACAATCTGCCCTGTGGGTACTCTGCTTGGCTGCGCTGCAAAGGTTGCTCCCTTTAAGGTGCGTATCGATGAGAGTAAGTGTGTTAGTTGCGGATTGTGTGGCAAGATGTGCAAGAGTTCCTGCATCGACACCAAGAATAAGAAGATTGACTACTCGCGCTGTGTTGATTGTTTCGACTGCATAGAGAACTGCTCGGTAGGTGCTATCAAGTTTACTACTGCATCTGCTATCGCTAAGGCGGAGGCTAAGGCTGATGATAAACCCGCAGAGGGTGGGGTGGAGGATGGCTCGCGCCGTCGCTTTATCGCTACTGCTCTGGCTACAGGCGTGGCTATCCCTGCTGCTTGGGCTGCTAAGAAGACCGACGATGTGGCTGCGGCTGTTAGCGAGAAGAAACCCTCGGAGCGAAAAGTTGCCGTGTCGCCTTACGGCTCACTGAGTCATAAGCACCTCAACGACCACTGTACTTCGTGCCACTTGTGCGTAAGTAAGTGCCCGAATAATGTGTTGCGTCCTGCGCTGGGTGAGTATGGCCTTGCGGGTGTTATGCAGCCCGTGATGGACTACTCGCGTGGCTATTGTGACTATGAGTGTACTACCTGTATGGATGTCTGCCCTGCCGGTGCGCTGAAGCCTCTCTCGCTGGACGAGAAACATGGCACTCAGATTGGTATTGCAGTGTTTAATAAGGATTTGTGTGTGGTTAGTGAGAGTAGCCACGCCTGCGGTAACTGTGCAGCTCACTGTCCTGCTGGTGCTATCCGTATGGTGCCCGACTATACTGCTCCGCTTGCCAATCCTCGCGGAAACCAGCGTTATAAACTCTTCCCGCAGATTGAGGAGGCACTCTGTATTGGTTGCGGTGCTTGTGAATATCACTGTCCCGCAAAACCCTTTGCCGCTATCCACGTCGAGGGTTTAGAGGTGCATAAAGCATAGATGTACTTACTATAATAAACTAAGGCCAGCCCGTTGGGGTTGGCCTTAGTTTTTGTCGGGATACCGAGATTCGAACTCGGGACCTCCAACTCCCGAAGCTGGCGCGCTAACCGGACTGCGCTACATCCCGATTGCTTTTGTAAAGCACTGCAAAGATAATAAATTATCCGTAGAGCAAAAATTTTCGCTCCAAAATTTATCTGCACTCCCTCTACACCTATTATATAATATATCAGCCCGCTTCTGTCGGAGAAAAAAATGTAAAAAAATGGGGCAATTATGTTACATTTGTAGGTAGTTAGTCGTCTATATTGTGAAACCCAGCCGAAAAATGGAGAAAACAAGATGAATCAGAGAGAGTTTTCAGAGAAGTTGCTACCGATGAAGCAACTCATTTTTCGGTATGCCTTAGGGCTTGTGGGTTCTCGGGAGGAGGCAGAGGATATTACACAAGATGTCTATGCCAAACTATGGGAGAGATGCGAGGAACTCGATATGGTCAGCAATCTGCAAGGCTATGTGCTAGGCACGACGCGAAATCTCGCACTCGACCGCATAAAGCGACGACGACGGTTTGACCAGAGGGTGGAGGTGATGCGTCATGAAGAGCGAGTTAGTCGCCAGCCCGACGGATTCGACATCAAAGAACTATTAGCTCAGGTAGTGGCAACCCTCCCCGATAAACAACAGACAATCTTCCACCTGCGCGATGTGGAGGGCAAAGAGATGACCGATATAGCCGCCACGGTTGGTGTAGATGAGCCTACGGTAAGAGTGTTACTCAGTCGAGCGCGAAAGACAATTAGAGAAGAGATGCAAAAAATAATGAACTATGGAGTTTAATTTGGATTTTCAGGATATGAATGTGGAGCAGGTTGTAACCGACCACTTCGACGACAATCGCACTACCGATGCGGAGGATATGGTGGTGTGGTGCCGCGAGTTGCTCGACAGGTATTACGAGGGTGCTACCACCCTTGCTGAGGAGTCATTGCTCCGTCGCTTCCTCTCCACCGCCAAGAATCTGCCGGAGGATCTGCAGGCTGAGGCTGCTCTCTTTGGTGGCGCGGTGTCGCTTCGTGAGGAGAGTACCGATATTGAGGTGTTGCCTTTCAAGCGTCAGAGCCGCCTATCGCAAATCCTGCGTACTCGTTGGGTGTCAGCCATCTCGGTTGCTGCAGTGGCGTGTATGGCACTTATGGCCGGACTCAATGCCGATAAGACCTATGGCTATATCAACGGCACTCCAATCAAGGATAGTGACTTTGCTGTAGAGCAGGTGCACGTGGCAATGGCCTATGTGACTGATGCTCTGGGTCAGGTGCGTGCCCCTGCAGAGAGTGCCCGCGAGTCGATGGAGCAGCTTGACAAGGTTATTAATATGTTTCGCAAATAATTGAAAAACAGATAACTATGAACACCAAATCGTTTAACTCAAAAAAGGATGAATTTATGAAGAATTTTAGACATTTTGCCTCTGTGGGGGTAAGGAAGGTAGAGAAAGCGAAAGTATCTGACGCTTTCAAATGTTTTGCCCTTGCAACACTTATGATGGTGGCAGGGGTTGGTACTCTCTCTGCGCAGGAGTATAAAGTAAATACCTATGAGAATAGTTTCAGTCTCTCCGATTCTGAAGGTGATAGTGTGATGAGTATCCGCACTACCGACCAGCGCGATGGCTTGAAACTTAGCGTTGCAGGTGTGGAGCTTAATCTCCGTCCCTCGTCAACAATTAATAATGCTCCCGTATATAAGAAGGCTAAGAATATCGACCACATTGCGTTGCTTGAGTATGGTATTCCTATGCTATCGCTGCACAATGCCGCTCTTTTTAATGACGCATCGTTTGAGCGCATTACCGATCTTAACTATACGCAGTCAAATCAGCTGAATTTGAACATTACAGACGCATATCTTCCCTTTGCTCGTGATAATAGTGTGGGTTTGACAGGTCGTATTGTGATGTCGTGGGTAAACTATGTCTTCAATGATTTTACTCTCGGTCGTGACGGTAGTTCGGTAACTATACTACCTGTACCTGAAAATACTAAGAAGTCGAAACTTACTACTTGGGCTGTTCGTGTTCCCGTAGAGTTGCAGTTTACTATCGGCAATAATTTCTTTGTTAATGCCGGTGTCTATGGTGGCTTGGTTCTGGGTAGCCATACTAAATATAAATTCGGCAAGGATGATAAGGTGAAGCAGGATTTCTCGGTCAATCCTATTGAGGGTGGTCTGACTGTTCGTGCGGGCTATGGCAAATGGTATGCCTACTGCAACTACTCGCTTACCGATCTCTTTAAGACAACTACTCAGCCAGGAGTGAGAACCCTTACCTTTGGTGTAGCAACAGGTCTTTTTGACTAACCCTAAATACCTTTACTACTATGAAACGATTTTATATATTTTGGGTTGTGGTGTTGATGTGCTTGTTTAGCAATGTTCACCAGGCGCAGGCGCAGACTCCCGAATTTAAAAAGTTTATGGAGGCTTATACGGGTGTTGAGAGTATTACCGTTATGGATGTCTCCTCTGCAATGCTCCGTATGGCAGGATTTGGAGCCAACGATAAGGACGCCAAAGAACTTCTCAGCCAGCTTAACCGCTTGGTGGTTATCACCAACGAAAATGGCTTTGCAGGTCTGGCTTTAGAGTTAGAGAAGGTTTTCCAGAAAGGCGAATATGAGGTACTGACCTCAATTACTGAGGGTGGCTCTAAGACTAAAATTTGTGTTAAGTCCGGATCGCGAGGTGAGAATGAACTTGTGGTGCTCAATACGAGTGGCAAAAAGACGGTTATTGTCTGTGTGGTTGGAAAGCTCTCGGTCGATCAGATGATGAATATCAGTAGTGGGTTGTTGTAGCACTTGCCGAAAAATACTATTATGTAGTTAAATAAAGAAGATGATTTTTAGTTGTGAAGAGGGGTCTTGAGTTATCAGGACTCCTCTTTTTGTGTGCTTTTGGGGTGGTGCGAGTGAAGATTTTGCGAGAAACAAACTTTTTTTGGTAAAAAAATCACAAAAACTATTGCAGATAAAAAATTTTATATTACTTTTGCAATGAAAACAAAATTGTAATGATTACAACTACTATGATAGTAGCAAGACAATATCTCGAATCTCATGGCATCCGACCCTCGCAGCAGCGAATAGCGGTGATGCATTACTTGCTCACTCATCGCACGCATCCGAGTGTGGATGAGATTTATGAGGGGTTGAAGGGTGAGTACTCGACTCTGTCCAAGACTACTGTTTATAACACCCTCAAAGCCTTGTCGGAGAGTGGGGCAGTTTTGACGCTCAACATTGCGGGTACGATGGCAAACTACGATGGTTATGTTTCGCCGCACGCACACTTCCTCTGCACAAAGTGTAACAAAATTTACGATGTTGAGTTGGCTCACACAGAGTTGTTAGGCAAGAAGTTGCCAGAGGGAGCAAAGATTGATGACATACAATTATACTACAAAGGCATTTGTGGTCGTTGTAGATAGCAGAAAAGAGAAACATTAAAATTAACAATAATTAACTAATCTTCTAAAACACACAAAATTATGAAAAAGTTCAAATGCACCGTATGCGGTTATATTCACGAAGGCGATAGCGCACCCGAGAAATGTCCTCTTTGCAAGGTTCCTGCTGAGAAGTTTGTAGAGTTGGAGGAGAGTGCTGAGATTTCGTTTGTTGACGAGCACAAGCTTGGCGTAGGTAAGAGCGCAAGTACTGAGATTATCCAGGGTCTGAACGATCACTTTATGGGTGAGTGCACCGAGGTAGGTATGTACTTGGCTATGAGCCGTCAGGCAGACCGTGAGGGTTATCCTGAGATTGCTGAGGCCTTCAAGCGTTACGCTTGGGAGGAGGCAGAGCACGCTGCAAAGTTTGCTGAGTTGCTGGGCGATGTAGTATGGGATACCAAGACCAACCTCTACAAGCGTATGATGGCTGAGAGCGGTGCTTGCGAGGATAAACTCCGCATTGCAACCCTGGCAAAGCAGGAGAATCAGGATGCTATCCACGACACTGTTCACGAGATGGCAAAAGATGAGGCCCGTCACGGCAAGGGCTTCCAGGGTCTTTATAACAGATATTTCAAGTAAGCCGAAATAGATACTTTTTAATAGCAAATTGGGTTATAGTTGGTCAGGGCGACTCCGAGAGGAATCGCCCTGATGTCTTTTGAATTCAAAATTCAAGATTGTAAACCTGAGAAGAACTCGATGTTCTTCTCAGGTTTTTTGATAGGAATTATGGGAGTAATGGGAATTTAGGGAGTTTAGGGACAAGTTTTAAATTAAACTCTTTGGGTAACAACTGGGTTTCTCGGGTTTAGGGAATACCCTCGTAGAGGGTGCAAATAAAAGAGAGATATGGGGCTGCCGAATTAATTCGAGCAGAACATATCTCTCTTTTGTTTGTAATAACTGCAAAGTTATTCCTAAATCCGCAAACTAAATAGCACAAAAGTTTTTGCGGAGCTTTTTACAAAAAGCGACAAATCAAAAATGCTTTTTACAAAAAGTGGCTAATATCTCTTACTTCACGCACTCTTCGAAGAGTTTGGGTATTCGGGTGTCGAAGTGGAGTTCTTGTCCTGTTGTGGGGTGTGTGATGCTCAGCTTGTAGGCGTGGAGGCATACACGACCTGCGGGGTTTGTTTTTGCGTGGTATTTTTTGTCGCCTGCTATGGGTGTACCTTTCCACTCGAGGTGTGCTCGTATCTGGTTTTTCTTGCCTGTCACAAGGCGTAGGTCTACGAGCGAGTATTCATTACCACGACGCAGGGTGGTGTAGTATGTTGTTGCATCCTCACCCTCGCCTGGACGGGTCACCCACATCTTGTGGTTGCGGTCCTGGGTCAGGGGAGCATCTATCACACCCTCATTGTGGGGTAGTGCGCCCTCGATTACGGCTACATAGCGACGGTCGAGCACGAGTTTGTGCCAACCACGCTGCATCTGTTCCTGTATCTTCTCGCTCTTGGCAAACATCATCAGGCCCGACGTCTCGCGATCGAGGCGATGTACAACAAATATCTTGTTGTCGGGGTGCTGCTCCTTGACGTAGTCGCTCAGGATGTAGTATGCTGTACGCTTCTGCTCCTTGTCAGTGCCAATGGAGAGCAATCCATTGCGCTTGTCTATTACGATGATGTCGGCATCCTCGTATACTATGCGGAGCTGTTGGCTCTTGGGTGCGGGTGCTACTCTGCCACTGCCAATGGTCACTCTGTCGCCCTTGCGGAGGGGGAAGTTATATTGGGTGGTTGTCAGATCGTTTACCTGCACGCGTCGCTTGGTGAGGTAAGATTTGACTGTTGTGCGACTCTTGTCGGGCATTGCCTCAAACAGGAAGTCGAGGAGCTGGCACTCTTTGTCGGGATTGAGAATCATCGCTTGTAGTGGTTATTGTTAATAAAAAAAGGCATAACACCGAGTGAGTGTTATACCTCTTTGTCGGGGTGACAGGATTCGAACCTGCGGCCCCCTGCTCCCAAAGCAGGTGCGCTACCGGACTGCGCCACGCCCCGAATTGCGGTGCAAATGTAAGAACAATCCGCCAAACTTGCAAACCGCAATACCAATTTTCCTGCTTTCTATTTTTAAAGGTATAGCAGAAAATGCAAATAAGTCTGAAAAAATGTTTAAAAAGATTTGCGTTTAAAGATTTTGTCGCTACTTTTGTGATATCAAAATAATATCATTTTAAGAAACGAAAACAAATACATTAACAAACACTAATCTTTTAATACTAATTAACTATGGAAAACAAGGAATTTACTTTCAAAGGTTTTGTGATGAACGGCTTTTTGTCGCTTCTCCTTTTGGTAGCTATGTATGGCTGGATTGTTTGCTCTGCTGTTTATAGCATTGCTCTCTGGTCGATTCCCGTAGTGGCTATTGTATCGCTCGTATGGTTGGGTGGTTATATGATGCTCGAACCTAATGAGGCACGCGCTATGCTCTTCTTTGGTAAGTATTGCGGTACTTTCTACAAGAACGGTTTCTATTGGGTAAATCCCTTCCTCACTGCAAAGAAGGTGTCGCTCCGTGCTCGTAACCTCAATGCAGAGCCTATCAAGGTAAATGACAAGGCAGGTAACCCCATTATGATTGGTCTGGTGCTTGTTTGGAGAGTTAAGGATGTTTATAAAGCTCTTTTCGAGATTGACTCGCAGACTATGGCGTCGAGCAAGAGCAGCGCAGGTGTTATCTCGGCAAGTGTGGCTCGTATGAACGCTTTTGAGACCTTCGTATCTGTGCAGAGCGATGCTGCTCTCCGTCAGGTAGCGGGTGGCTTCAACTACGACAATAACGACAGTAGCGACGCTGAGGCTATCACTCTCCGTTCGGGTGCTGACGAGATTAACGAGTTGCTGGTTGTTAAGCTCAATGAGCGTCTTTCGATTGCAGGTATCGAGGTTACTGAGGCTCGTATCAACTACTTGGCATACGCTCCTGAGATTGCAGCGGTTATGTTGCGTCGTCAGCAGGCAGATGCAATTATCTCGGCTCGTGAGAAGATTGTAGAGGGTGCTGTTTCGATGGTAAGTATGGCTCTGGATAAACTCTCGGCAGAGCAGATTGTTGAACTTGACGAGGAGAAGAAGGCTGCAATGGTTAGCAACCTGTTGGTTGTTCTCTGCGCTGACGAGTCGGCACAGCCCGTTGTTAATACCGGTACTTTGAACCATTAATAGTTCGCACTGATGGCTAACGGTAAGATATATATGATGAGCCCAGGTAAAGCTGACCAACTAAATAGTTGGTCAGCCTGCCTGATTCTTGTTGCGGTTGCGGTATTTTGCTTTGTAATGGAGCCGGAGGAGTGGCTTGCATCAGTGCTGGTGGGAGTAATAGGTGTCGTTACTGCAGCATATACTTTCGCTATGTCGCCTCAGTGTATTATTGTCGATGGTGAGGGTGTTGGTATCCGCCAGCGTATGGGCGGTAAGTTCCTGCCCTTGCGTGAGATTAAGAGTGTGGAGTGGTACGACAAAGGTGGCAAGACTCTGAAAATGGATAAAACGACTATCCGAGTTGCCGGCAATGGCGGTATGTTTGGCTATACCGGTCGTTGGCGAAATAAGGATATTGGTCCTTTTACAATCTATGCTCGCCGACTGACTGAGCTTGTTCTGATTGAAATGGCGGATGGAAAGAAGATTGTGGTTAGTTGCGACGAGCCACAAGCAATGGTAGATGATTTGACTTCGAGAATTGGTTTAACCTCCAAATTGTAAACTGCTATGGCACAAGGAAATGTTTATAAGTGCAAAGCCGCTGGCGAGGTGCGTGTGATGACCCCTGTTTTGATTGGCAGTATGGTTATTGCAGTTATTGTTCTTGTTTACGACTCTCCACGCCTGTTTGCAGCTATCTTGGTGGCAGTTTTGGTTGTGGTGGCTATTGTGGTGTCGTATCTCTATGTGCCTCGTGCTGTGGTGGTTGATGACCAGGGAGTAGGGATAAGACAGACCGTCCGTGGCAATTTTATCCCTATGGAGAGTATCCGTTCTGTGCGCAGAGTGAGCAAAAAAGAGGTCTTTGGTAGTGGTCTGGATGTCGGTGTGGGAGGTCTATTCTCCTATACGGGTACGGTCAGGAAGAATAAGTCTCTCGGCTCATTTAGCCTGTATGTTCGCAACACTGCTGAGATGGTCTTTATCGAGTACGGTGATGGTGGGGTAGTAGTGAGTGCGGATAGTGGCGATAGATTGATGGAGGATATTCTCTCTCGAATGAGTAGAAAAGCATAAATAAGATTATGGCAAAAGAGGAAAAGACAAAGAGTTTCGTACTGCGCGTAGATGCCGAGACTATGGGAGCCATCGAAAAGTGGGCTGCCGACGAGTTTCGTAGTATCAACGGCCAGATCCAATGGATTATCAACGAGGCTCTACGCAAGAGTGGCCGATTAAAAAAGACAAAAACCCCTAATACTTCAAAAAATGACACTGAGTGACGTTAAAATGTATCTGTTCGGATTCACAGTTTTTGCGTGGATTTTCGAGCGTATAGCCTCGGCGCTGGATTGGACACCAATGATTACCAACATACTTACTTGGATTGTAATTGTCAGTTGGTTGATTTTGGTGATTGTTAACTTAATTTTCTTGCGTCCCCGCAAGCGCTATCAGTGGCTGATGGTATTTGGATTTGGCGCGGGAGGTGGTATGGCTATTGCTACACTGATGATATGGAGCAAGGCATCTGCCTGGGAGCCCTCACTGACTTGGCTCTCGATTGTGAGTGTGTTGGGCGTTATTCTCGGTTTTTGGATGCGTTCACTATACCGCAGAGAGTGCAGAGAGATTCTTGCCAAGAACTACAAACGCTCTCAGCAGAGGCGCAGAGAGAAGGCACTAAACAGATAGATGATAGATAGAGAAAGGGCTGTTAGCAATGACTAACAGCCCTTTTCTATTTTAGATGTTTGTTTGCTCCTCTACGACCTCCTCTACAACCACTTCGGGCGCAGAGTATTGTTCGGGTGGGGCAGTGCGACCCTTGCGCATACGCTCGCGGAAACTCTCAATAAATGTGGTTATCACATTTGCTCCACTGAGCATACTCTCCACGCTCTTGCGCAGGACGTTAAGTCTTTCTACGCTACGCTCAACCTGATAGTCAAGAGTGAAAATTTTGCACACCTCCTCGTAGTCCTCTCTCAGGCGACGCTCTCTCACTAAGAGCTCTTTCTCGTTGCTGACAATTTTTCTGCGCAACTCGTCAAGCGATTTTATCGCCATATACTCATCATTTCGTCGCATCGGTAGTGGTGTTTTGGTCGGTTGAGAAGAACATCTTACTGAACATAGCCACCATCGAGTCACCAAAGAGGGTGTCGCGGCGCAGATAGATGAGGGCTGCTACAAGGCAGAGTGCTGTACCCATAATCACAAGTGACCAGATAAGCGAACCAATCCACGAAGCAAGCAGCAGGGTTAGTGCTACGGTAAACATTATAGCTCCAAGGGCTACCATTAACACCATCAGCACAAAGCCAATGCCCTTGCTGAAGAGTGTCGAAAGGCTCTCAACCATTTGGAGCTTGAAGGTGTCGATCCGCAAATCGACATACTCCCTGCCGTCGTCAAACAAACGACCGAATTTAGTCTGTTTCTCCATTTCTATTCTCTCTCTTTTCTCCTATTCGTTCTGCGTAGGTGCGGGAGCAGGCTCGGCAATGTTGTGCTTAGCCTCCTCAATGCGCTTTTTCACATCCTCAACGGCTCCTCGTGCCGCATCGCGGATGATTGTCGTGTCGCGACGCAACGACTCACTTGCCGAGTTGTATTTGCGTCTTACGGTGTTAATGCCCTCGTCGGCCATATCCTTGATTTGGCTACGAGTCTCCTCGCCGGAGTTGGGTGCCAAGAGCAGTGCAGTAATGCCACCTACCAATATTCCACCGAGAAATGCTAAAATGTTACTTCCTTTCATAATATCTCTTTTTCCAATACTCTATTGCAAATTATTTGCCATACTTGTCGAGCAACTCCTCGACTAACTGAGGTACTCCCACGGCTGCACGCTCCTTGATATGACCTACCAGATTGCGAATACCGGAGTGCTCAACCTCTGCAGGGTCAACCAAATAGACGGGTGTTTCGGGGCGTACATAGCGCACCAGCGAGGCAGCAGGATAGACAGCCAGCGAAGTGCCGACAACAACCATAATATCTGCTGTGGCTGCAATGTGTGTTGCTTTGTCGAACTCAGGTACAGACTCACCGAAAAAGACCACAAAAGGTCTGAGCAGCGAGCCGTCGGGGGCTTTCTCGTTGAGCTTCTGCTCCCAGCCCTCAATAGGGTAGATGGCATCGGGGTTGGCACTGCTGCGCAATTTGCGCAACTCTCCGTGGAGATGTGTTATGCGACTGCTGCCGGCTCTCTCGTGCAGATCGTCAATGTTCTGGGTGATAACCTCCACATCGAAGTATTTCTCCAACCCGGCAATGGCACGATGAGCGGCATTTGGCTCTTTGGAGAGCAACTCGCGACGGCGTATGTTGTAGAATTCCACCACGGTCGCACGATTTCTCACCAATGCCTCGGGAGTGCAGACATCCTCAATTCGGTAGTTTGCCCAGAGTCCATCACTGTCGCGGAAGGTTGAGATGCCACTGTCGGCACTCACTCCCGCACCTGTAAATACCACAATTTTCATCTTATAATAGACCTGCTTCGTAAAGTATAATTATCTGTTCTATGAGCGCATCCTCGCCCTCAGGATCGTAGCCATCTTTCAGGTTGGCCTTAAACAGACGAGCAATGGTGTTCCAGAAACGGGCTGAAAACTTACTTCGAAAATCTTCGAGAAGCTGAAATGCTGTTCTGTTTACCTCTCTGTCAATCAGTTTGATGAGAACCTTGCCTTGCGAACGAGTCATACGCTCCAATACGGGAGTATATCGCTTGACAAGCTCTTTTTCAAGGTTATCGGTTATCTTTTCGCGCTCTTTTTCCGATTCGGTTAGAGCAAGCTGCGCCACAAGACCCTCGTAGAAAAATTTTGCATCCTTGGCGTATGGATAGACCTTCTTGACATTGTTGACCAATTTCTGATATTGGCGCATATCTTTCGGCTTGGTAAATACGGGAATAGAAAGAATCGTAACCTCAACAACCGTGTCGCCTTGGATGATATCATAGCCCGTAATTAGGCCACCTTTCAGATTTTCGCGTATTACCTGCAACTGTTGTCCGCTCACGCCGAGTGGCTTGCCGAGAGTGGCAAGGAGCGAAAGAGTCAGTATCAGAAGCAGGCGTTTCACGATTTACGAATTATTAATATCTTTGCATCGATGTAAATATAACGATTTTTATTGAAATTTTAGTCTTTATCCTATGAATATCGGAAAAACTTATACTTCGGAGGCTGTTGTGACACTCGATAAGTGTGCTTGCAGTGTTGGTTCTGGCGACTTGCAGGTCTTTGCAACTCCCGCTATGGTTGCCCTGATGGAGAATGCTGCAATGCTCTGTGTAGCAACCGAGTTGGAGGAGGGTAGTACCACCGTTGGCTCGGCAATCTCCTCGACACATCTTCGCCCTTCGCCTGTGGGTGCTAAGGTCTGCGCAACGGCTACTCTCACCGCCGTAGAGGGCAGAAAACTCTCCTTCACAATCGTTGCCAGCGACGAGAAGGGTGTTATCGGCGAGGCGGAGCATACCCGATTTGTTGTTGATAGCGCAAAATTTATGGCAAAACTGCAATAATCTTCGAAAAATAGTTGTAAATTTGTCAGAATTTTGCCGAGAAGGCAAGCCAAATAGAACAATACAGATTATCACAATAATCATAAATTACACAAACAATTATGAAACAAGCA
>JAGBTK010000042.1 GCA_017631375.1 Tidjanibacter sp.
GATGAGTAATACCTTCGATATGGTTATAGTAGGCCTGAGGGATAGCAGTATTGGGCTTATGCGAGCCGACAGGCGACACACTTTCGTTCTTGAAATAGATATGAGCGGGGGTATCGAGGAGTCTCTCCAAGCCGTAAGCTCTGACCAGCGGAGTGCAACGCCACAGACGATAGATATCTCTTACGCGCTCAGGGATCTCGATAAATTGCTCGGTGGAGAGTTCCTGCTCAGCAATAGCACGAGCAAATATACGGCTCAGTCCATCAACGGTTACGGGTTGGTGGCTCTGAGGGTCGAGCAGTGGGGCTGGCTTATTGGGCATATCGGCCACAACATTATACCACGCCTCGGGCATCTGTCTGTCGCTCAAAAGAAATTTCTTTTCGTTCATAGTTGCACTCATTTGAAAATTACTATATAAAAAAAAATGTCCGCTGCTTACCATCAGTAAACAACGGGCCAACACTAATACCAAAAAACTAACTACACAAAACCTCAAACGCTCATTGTTTACCAATCTGACAATGTGCGCCACCACCAATAGTTGTTATAGAGGTTATTATGCATAAAGTTTGCGTTATCTATGAATAACGATTACAAATTTAGCAAACTCTCGGCAAAAAGCAAATTTTTATCCAATAATTTTCATTCCTTCCACCTAATCCCCTAACTTTGCAAAGAGTAAACCCTAACTACAATAAAAAATGGTTATTCCGATACTGCTGACAACGATAGCGATTCTCACCTCGGCATTTCTTTACATTTGGCGAAGGGTGATACGCCACAAAAGCACCGCCACCAGAAAAGCATATAAATGCTTTGCGTGGTTTTTGCCTTGCGTGATTGTTGCCTATATCCTTTTTGGACTGATCCACAAAGGACCTATGCCCCATTGGTTTAATGCCGCACTTGCAATCTATATTCTGCTGTTTTTGCTCACCTCAGTTTGGGTGGTAGCTCTTGCGCTCGGGCTTTGGTTTGATGGAGGTAGCGGCCGAAAGGTTTGGCGAACTATTGCAATTGTGATATGCTCCATTGTTACTCTCACCGTTCTATACGGCTCACTTTGGGAGCGAAAACAGCTGGCAATCAAGGAGGTGGAATTAAGCTATACCAATCTGCCCGAGAGTTTTGACGGGCTAACCATTACACTCTTTTCCGATATACACCTCTCTTCAATGTATGGCAATCACCGTATGATTGAGAAGATGGTGAACGCCATTAATTCACTTGATACCGATATTGCAGTATTTGCGGGCGACCTTGTCACAGGCACTACCGAAGAGTTGACTCCCGAATTTGCAGACCTGCTCGGCTCTATCCGTGCGCGCTACGGCACATTCTCAGTGCTCGGCAATCACGATATGGGTATCTATGGCGACACATTGCGAGTGCCCCGCGCTACTGCCATGGGCAAACTGACAGAGAAACAGCACCAGATGGGGTGGCGTTTATTGCGCAATGAATATCAACTGTTGACCGCCACAAATGGCGAGCAGATTGCCATTGTGGGTGTCGATTACCCAGAAGAGATACTCGGTCACAGCCACCGTTCAACCACACTCATAGAGGAGTACGACGAGGTATTTTCCTCCCTTCCCGACTCACTCTTTCGCATCACCATTGCTCACGCACCACAGATGTGGGACGGACTAAGGGAATTGGCACGTCAGGATCTGACCCTCTCTGGCCACGTTCACTCTATGCAGATGAAACTCTTCGGCACCTCCCCCGCCAGACTATTCTACAAGCGTTGGAGTGGCCTCTACGAGGAGAACGGCGAACGCCTCTACATCACCGACGGCATTGGCAGCGTCGTAATCCCTGCCCGCATCGGTGCCCCACCCGAAATCACTATTATTACGCTAAGGATGGAATAGGTAATCTCAAAAACAGTGCAAGAAACTCAAAAGCAGACTACATATTTGCTCAATAAAACTAATCAATATCAAATAATACGAGAATAAAAACTCTTATATTAAAGGATATATAAAACTCTCTAAAGTATATTTCTGTGGTAAAGTATTTTATGACGAAGTATTATATATATACAAAGTGGCGCATAGTTAACTACATACGCCACTTTGTTATATTTATACGATTATTAAAGGGGTCTATTTTTTTATCATAAATCTTAGATTAATGTATTTATAATATTTTTCTTTACAATAATATATTACCACTCCTCGTCATAAGTATCTTCTCCTAGTAAATCAATCAAAGTTTTAGCAGTTAAATCAATAACATAGTATGCATCATCAAGGAAATCAAGAAGGATTTCAGTGGAGCTAACTTCTTCAATAATTTCACCCTTAGTATTTACATTATATACCTTATTATCTTTCAATATAGTAGCAGTCCCTTTTTCAAAACCCCAGCCATACTGACACTCAAAAACTTCTTTTCCTTTTGTATTCATATATACTACAAACATTTCGTTACCTTGTTCCTTTAAAACAGGAGTTAGGTTATCTGAAAATGTTTCCTCAATAAAGTAGCCCTCTTTGTTATCAATTGAGAAAATAATCTCACCTTTAGCATCAATCACATATTCCTTGCTTCCTTTTTCAACGATAGCCACACCACAAGAGAATATTTCTCCATCATCAAATGAAGGTGCGACAACAAATTCACCCTTATTGTTAATATAACCAAATTTACCGTCTGTTTTTACCAAAGCTAAGCCCTCAGTAAAAGAATGAGCATATTCAAAAGAGCAAGGAATTACTTCTTCGCCCTTTACATTAATAAAACCTGCCAGGCCATCCTTCTCAACATAAGCTAAATTTTCAGAGAAATCTTTAGGATATGCATACTTCCCACTCGCTACAATCACTTCTCCTTTTGTATTCATAAAGCCTTTGCCATTGTCATCTTCAAAAAGAATCATTCCACACGAGCTAGGATTGATAGATTCGTAATTACAAGCAACTATTTCCTCGCCTTTGGCGTTAATCAAACCGTATCTATAACTATACCCATCTATTACTTCTACAATTGCAACACCATCCTTAAAATCGCTAATATCTTCATACTTTGCAATTGCAGCAGAAAAAGATTTTTTAGACAATACTTCATTTGCAGGACCTGTGTCTTTTGCAGTGCAAGATACTAGCGCCCAAGTAGCAGCTACCAAAACCGCTGATAATAATAGTTTTTTCATAAAAATAATATTTTTTTACCGTAGCATCTCCTATGCGGTGGGTTAGTATAAAAAAAGAAAGTGTGGAGATGATTTCCGTTTATTAATCTGAAGGTTGTGGAAAGACCTGTGACAACAATAAACGAATGCAATGCCCCACACCTGGATAGTATGGGGAATATGCACAGATTGTGCATAGCCACATAGCTATACAAGAAATGAGTGCTATTCGTCGTCTCGTTGTCAAGAAAACTTCCACATTTTCAGATTAAGACTGCGAAAACACGTTCAATATGTTTGCTATTTATCCAATAGCATTACAAAACTAAAATTATTTCTTCAAATAAACAATACCTTATGAGCCTATATTGAATTATAATATAAAAACTGCCTGGTCTACCAGCGTTGGAGTGGCCTCTACGAGGAGAACGGCGAACGCCTCTACATCACCGACGGCATTGGCAGCGTCGTAATCCCTGCCCGCATCGGTGCCCCACCCGAACTAACACTCATTACCCTCAGAAGCGAAAAATAGTTGCGTAATAGCAATAATTAACATTTTTGCACTATCTTTGCACACACTTTCCGTCACTGCTTTAGTGATTGACCCCATAAAGGGGCCGACCGGTTTTGACAGCAGGGACAGTTGGGAGGTAAGCACGTCGAGCGTTGGATGGAGGCTCGTTAAACTGAATGTCCAAAAAATTAATTGGCAATAATAGCTACGCACTCGCTGCTTAATTTTCAAGGAAAATTAGCTTAATTTCTGCGCCCAAGGCTGGTGCGGAAACGAGTATCCCGCCTTTGACACCCGCCTTTTGTGTCGCTGGCAACGGGGTATCATCTATTTAAGGCTCGCCCGACGGAGTGTCTTGGCCCGAGGGTTAGAAATTAAAGACTGGGACTGATGTTTGGTTGCCGCCTACCGTGCGTCAGGAGAAGGATTAAAGGTTGGCTAAGCGTGTAGAAAGCCTTTGGGCTGCCTGTTTGGACGAGGGTTCGATTCCCTCCGGCTCCACAAACAAAGAGAGGAACTCGTCGAGTTCCTCTCTTTGTTTGTGGATTTACAACTACCTATCCAGCAACTTAGCGATAGCCTTGTCGGCGGTGGAGAAGTCGAACTCCTTGATGCGTTTTTTCATCAGTTCGGTTATCTCCTCGTTGCACAAATTACCAATACTGCCCTCGTGGGTGTGAACCACTGCCCTATCAGCCACAAAACTGCCATCAGCAATCTCTGCACCTACCTGCTTATAGGCATCACGGAAAGGAACTCCCTGCTGAACAAGTTGGTTTACTCGCTCAACACTAAACATTGCATCATACCTCTCATCGGCAGCCGCCTCGGGATCTACCTCAATACGCGCAGCGATATATTCGGTCATACGAAGCACATCATCCATCATATTCAACGCTGGCAGGATAATCTCCTTAACAAGCTGCATATCACGGAAATACCCCGAAGGCAGGTTAGTCATCACAGAGCCAATCTGCTGGGCTGTGGTCTGCAACATATTACACTTGCCTCGTATAAGTTCAAACACATCGGGATTCTTCTTGTGTGGCATAATACTCGACCCCGTAGTACACTCCTGAGGCAAACGCACAAAGCCGAAGTTCTGCGAGTTATACAGACAGGCATCCATAGCGAAACGACCGATAGTTGCCGCCACAGCCGAAATAGCATAAGCCACATTTCGCTCCGCTTTACCACGGCTCATCTGTGCCGACACAACATTATAGTTCATCGACTCAAAGCCGAGCAGTTTTGTAGTCTGCGCCCTATCGAGCGGGAACGACGAGCCATAGCCCGCAGCCGAGCCAAGAGGATTGCGATTAACGCCACAATAAGCACCATAGAGCATCGACAAGTCATCAACAAGACTCTCAGCGTAGGCACCAAACCAGAGGCCAAACGAAGAGGGCATAGCCACCTGCAAATGGGTATAGCCAGGCAAGAGCACATCTTTGCACTCCTCACTGCGACGCTGCAAGGTATCAAAGAGTCTTTCAACACCCTCCACAACACCGCGAATACGGTCGCGCAGCAGCAACTTCATATCCACCAGCACCTGGTCATTGCGCGAGCGACCACTATGAATCTTCTTACCCATATCGCCCAAACGACGAGTGAGCAGGAGTTCCACCTCACTATGAACATCCTCTACGCCATCCTCAATCACAAACTCACCACGCTCAATCTCTGCATAGATATTTCTCAGTTCGGCACTCAGCACCTCATACTCCTCCTTAGTGAGCAGGTCAATAGATTCGAGCATACGGATATGTGCAAGCGAGCCCAGCACATCCCACGGTGCGAGGAAGATATCGAGTTCTCTATCGCGACCAACAGTAAACTCCTCTATAAACTTATCTGTATCAAAACCCTTATCCCAAAGTTTCATATCTTTTTTCCATTTTGTGTTTTACAACTTAAAGCCGTCGAGCAAAGCGATATAGAACTCCACCGCTTGCTCTATCTCGCTCAGATAGATATACTCGTCTGCCGTATGAGAGCGACTGCTGTCACCAGGACCCATCTTCACAGATAGCCAAGGAATAACAGCCTGATTAGATGTGGTGGGCGATGCAAATGCCTTTCCGCCCAACTCCTCGGCACGCACCACAATCGGATGTTCGGGCGAGATAGAAGATGAATTGAGGCGGAACGAGCGTGGCACAACCTCACTCTTTACATTACGGCAAATCTCCTGGTAAATCTCCTCATTATCATAGAGTTCATTAACCCTCACATCGACCATCATACGACACTCGGCGGGGACAACATTGTGAAGCGTTCCTGCCTTGATACCCGTCACCGTCATCTTAACCTCACCAAGCAGTGGCGACACTCGTTCAAAGCGATAGTTGCGAAACCACTCCAAGTCTGCCATCGCCTCATATATTGCATTTATTCCCTCACCACGCGCAGCGTGTCCGGCTTTGCCTTGTGCAATACAATCGATAACAAACAACCCCTTCTCGGCAATTGCGGGATTCATACCCGTAGGCTCACCGATAATGGCAAGATCCACCTTGCCTACCTTGTCAATCACACTCTGTATACCGGCAGGACCCGTATTCTCCTCTTCGGCCGAGGCAAGCCAGATAAGATTAAAAGGCTGAGGCTTGGATGTCAGAGCAACAAATGCAGCCAACATACTCACCACACTGCCACCCGTATCGTTACTGCCCAAGCCATAGAGTTTACCGTCCGTAATAGTCGGTTTATATGGGTCAAAAGTCCAGCTTGCAGAGGGGCGAACAGTGTCAATATGGGCATCAAAGAGGATTGTAGGCCTATCCTCCGAGAAATCGGGGCTGACAATCCAGAGATTATTACCGCTACGCTTAGGCTCAAAGCCCAGCCCACGCACATACTCCGACAGAAGGTCTGCAACCTCCTGCTCCTTCCCGCTCTGCGAAGGGATCTCTATCATACGGCACAGCAATTCTATCGCCTGCTGGGGAGTCATCTTATCGTAATTCATATTACTTAACAATCAAAGTACCGCCATCAAGGTGAGCCACATCCGTAATACGAACAGCCGCCACACCCGAGGCAATCATTGCAAAAGCATTATCAAGTTTGGGTATCATACCCGAAAAAATCTTTCCCTCGTTCTTCAACTCCTCATAGAGAGCCTTATCTATCTGAGGGATAACACTCTCAGGGTCTTCCACATCAAGCAACACCCCCGGTTTGTCGAGGCACATTACCGCCTCTATCTCTACCCTATCGGCCATAGCCACTGCCACAGCAGCAGCCACCGAATCGGCATTGGTATTGAGCAGCTCACCCTCCGCAGAGCAAGTAATAGGACTTAGAACAGGCGAAACACCCTTATCGAGCAAATCGGCAATCACATCGCCACGCACCTCGACAACATCGCCCACAAAGCCCCAATCAATCTCACCGACAGGTCTGCGCACACTACGCACCACCCCCATATCGCAACCCGACAAACCACAAGCGGGCTTGCCAAGAGCTGCAAGAGTAGCTACGACGCGTTTATTAGCCAAACCAGCGTAGGCCATAACTGCAAGCTCCAGAGTAGCAGCATCCGTGATGCGACGACCTTCGACCATCCTTTGTTCAACTCCCAACTTACCTGCCAGCGCAGTAGCCATCGCTCCGCCACCGTGTACCAGAACAAAAGGCTCATCGCCAAGACCTGCAAGGGCCTTGGCGACACTATTTAGAGTTGACTGATTCTCAATCAGTTTACCACCTATCTTAATAACTTTCATCTAAAACTTCGATAGTGTATTTTTAAGTGCCGAAAGCAGCATATCGCACTCCTCGGTAGTTACACACAGAGGGGGCAGCAGTCGCAGAGTGTTCGTGCCACTATAACCCGTCATAATTCCGTAGTCGGCAAGTAGTTGTTTACGGAAAGCACCCTGAGGTACAGGAAGTTCCACTCCAATCATCAATCCTCTGCCACGTACCTCGCTAATACCGTCCATCTGACGAATAGCAGAAATCAGATACTCACCCTTCTCGGCAGCATTTTTCACCAACTCCTCATCACGGATAACCTCTAGGACTGCCAGAGCAGCCGAACAAGCCAAGTGACTACCGCCAAATGTAGTGCCAAGCATACCCTTTCGTGCCTCAATATGGGGAGCAATCAGAATACCTGCAACAGGGAATCCATTACCCATACCCTTTGCCATCGAGATAATATCGGGCTTCACGCCACTATATTGGTGAGCAAAGAATCTACCCGAGCGGCCATAGCCCGACTGCACCTCGTCAAGCAGGAGCATAGAGCCATATTTATCACAAATGGCACGCGCTCCGAGCAAAAACTCATCACTCGCCACGCGAATACCGCCCACGCCCTGGATACCCTCAATCATCACAGCCGCAACATCGCCTGCTGCAACCTCCTTTTCAAGAGCCTCCAAGTCGCCAAGAGGAACAAACGAAACCTTGTGTCCACAATTGACAGGTGCCTGAATAGAGGGATTATCGGTCGCTGCCACAGCCGCACTCGTACGACCGTGAAAAGCACGACGCATAGCCACTACCCTATCGCGCCCCGTAACAAAAGAGGCAACCTTCAGAGCATTCTCGTTTGCCTCGGCTCCACTATTGCAGAGGAAAAGATTGTAATCGGGATAACCCGACACCTCTCCCAGAAGTTGAGCCAACTCCACCTGCAAAGGGTTCTGTACTGCATTAGAGTAGAAGCCAATACGCGACAACTGAGTCGTGATTCGATCCACATAGTGGGGATGCGAGTGACCAATGGAGATAACAGCGTGGCCACCATAAAAGTCCAGATAGCGAGAGCCATCAGCACCCGTAATCCACAAACCACGAGCCTCGGCAGGCTCTACATCCATCAGCGTATATACATCAAAAAGCCCCATATTTCAACTTATTAAAAACCGACCGCTTTGAGTCGTAATCCGCACATCTCGTCCAGCCCAAACATCAGATTCATATTCTGCACAGCCTGACCAGATGCGCCTTTCAAAAGGTTATCTATCACAGAGGTAATCAGCAATTTATCTCCCTCTTTCTGGATAGAAAGCATACAGAAATTAGTGCCCACAACCTGTTTCATATAGACCGGCGAATCGCTCACAAAGGTAAAGGGAGCGTCGGCATAGAAATTCTTATACAGAGTTCTCACCTCCTCCTCACTCATCTCACTGCGCAACACCACATCAGCCATAATACCGCGAGTGTGACAACCACGAACAGGAACAAATGCCAAGTCGGTCTGCATACCTGCCGCAGCAAGCGTTTCGCCAATCTCGGCAAGGTGTTGATGAGTGAAGACCTTATAGTTGGATAGGTTGCCGCTACGATTGCTGAAATGGGTGTCGTGCGTAGGTTTCTGTCCTGCGCCCGTACTACCTGTCATTGCCACAACCGTAACCTCTGCGGGCAACAAGCCTGCCGCAGCAAGGGGCAACAGAGCAAGCTCGATAGAGGTAGCAAAACAGCCCGGATTAGCCAAACGCGAGCAACCACAAATCTCCTCTCTGCGCAACTCGGGAAGACCATAGAGGAAGCCGTTAGCATCTGCTTTCAGGCGGAAATCATTGCCGAGGTCGATAACCTTAACTCTCTCAGGAACATCATTTTGCGCAAAGAACTCCAACGAGTGGCCGTGGCCCATACAGAGGAAGACAACATCTATCTGCTCAAAGTTAATCGCCTCCACGAAACTCTTCTGCCACCACACAAGGTCGCTATGAACACTACCCACCGCCGAGCCTGCGTGCGAGGTACTCTGCACCGCAACCACATCGGCCATCGGGTGAGCCACCAACAGACGCAACAACTCGCCTGCCGTATAGCCCGCACCGCCGGCAATGGCAACTCTTATCTTCTGTTCCATTAGAGGTCGTCGTTTACCTTATTATATATCTTCAAGGGCATCGAGAGAATCTTGGTGAAGCCCTTAACATCATCAGCAGTCCAAGCCTTGTTGTCCTCTCCATAGGCTGCAAACGAAGAGTTCATCAGATCGTGCTCCGAAGAGATACCCACCAACGAGAAACCATAAGGACGCAGAGTGATATATACCTTACCGCTAACATTGCGCTGCGAGTTATCCAAGAACTTCTCCACATCCCTCATCACAGGCTCCGAGTACATTGCCTCGTGGAGGAACATTCCGTACCAATTGCCGAGCTGCTCCTTCCAATACTGCTGCCACTTGGTAAGGGTGTGTTTTTCGAGCAATTCGTGCGCCTTGATAATCAGCATTGGAGCAGCTGCCTCAAAACCCACACGACCCTTAATACCTACAATAGTGTCACCAACATGGGTATCGCGACCAATAGCCCAAGCCGAGCCGATAGCCTCAATTTTGCGGATAGCGTCAACACCTGAGCATTTCTCACCATTAACAGCCGAAACCTCGCCACAGCAGAACTCCAACTCGAGCTGCTCGGTACCCTCCTTACTCAATTGCGAAGGATAGGCGTGATCCGGAAGATTGGTAGCAGAGCAGAGAGTTTCCTTGCCACCAACCGAAGTACCCCACAAACCCTTGTTGATAGAGTACTCCATCTTGGTAAAGTCAGCCTCAAAGCCGTGCTCTCTCAGATAGTTAATCTCATACTCGCGCGAGAGTTTCATATCACGGGTGGGTGTGATAATCTCCATCTGAGGAGCAAAGACCTCAAATGTCAAATCAAAACGCACCTGATCATTACCTGCTCCTGTTGAGCCGTGAGCAATAGCATCTGCGCCAATCTCGTTAGCATAAGCCACAATAGCCAATGCCTGGAAAGTACGCTCCGAACTCACCGAGATAGGATATGTCTTGTTTCGCAATACATTGCCAAAGACCATATA
The DNA here is from genome assembly GCA_017631375.1 of Tidjanibacter sp. Taxonomy (GTDB): domain Bacteria; phylum Bacteroidota; class Bacteroidia; order Bacteroidales; family Rikenellaceae; genus Tidjanibacter. The sequence continues at coordinate 10,470 of JAGBTK010000042.1, forward strand.
TTTGATACACTTATCGTAGTAGTCACCGGTAATATCGAGATTGACGTGTTTTTTTGCTCCAAGAGCATAGGCGCGTGCCTCTACCGATGCCAACTCCTCTGCCGAAAAACCACCCGTATTCGCAAGAGCTGTATATACCTCATAACCGAGCTCCTCGGAGAGATATTTCACACAAAACGAGGTATCCAGACCTCCACTATATGCTAAAACTACCTTCTTCATTTCCTAATTACAATGTTACATTAATACTTACCAAATACTCTTGCCCAGAATCCGGGTTTCTTCATTGCAGCCTTCTCGGCCTCAGCGCGCTTGGCAGCCTCGATGGGATCATAAACCATACCCGTACAGAGGCACTTGGTCATATTGGTACGCTCCAGGATATCGTAATTAATGCAAGACTTGCAACCTGCCCAAAACTCCTCATCGTCGGTAAGCTTTGCAAAAGTCACAGGTACATAACCAAGTTCGGTATTGATACGCATAACCTGCTCACCTGTTGTCAGACCAAAAATTTTAGCATCGGGGAAACGCTTACGCGAAAGGTCAAAAGCAGCCTGCTTAATCTTCTTAGCCACACCCATTCCACGATACGAGGGCTTTACGATAAGACCCGAGTTGGCAACAAAGTCATCGTGACCCCACGACTCGATATAGCAAAAACCAACAAACTCCTCTCTATTGAGAGCGATGATAGCCTTACCCTGATTAATCTTGTCGGTAATATACTCATCTGTACGACGAGCAATACCTGTTCCACGAGCCTTTGCGGCCTCATCAATAGTGTCGTTGATTGTACTGACATAACGCAGGTGCTCTTGTCCTGCAACCATCACATCGATTTTCATCTTCTGGAAACTGAGTTATTATCTAATTTTCTATATAATTTCAATTTATATGCGCAAATATATGCATAAACACATAAATCCGCACAATTTTCACCTCAATTTACTGCATAAAGAATGAAAAACACGCATATTTATTCTATATGCGTGTTTTTCATTAAAAATTATTGGTAATCCTAATGGTTATACTCCTCCCAACTCTTGATTTTCAGATTATCAATACCACCAACATTGCAGATAGCCTTGAAGTAAGCACCTGCAAGACGGGCATTGGTAATCAGAGGAATATTGAAGTCAACAGCAGCACGACGGATACGGTAACCATTACCGAGCTCGCGGTGAGTGTTGTTCTTCGGGATGTTGATTACAAGATCAATCTTCTTCGAGTAGAGGTAATCCATCACATTAGGCTCTCTGTTCTCATCGGGCCAATAGAGTGTCTCAGCCTCTACACCGTTCTCGTTGAGGAACTTCGCTGTACCCTCAGTAGCGTAAATCTTATAGCCCTTCTCCACCATCAAACGGGTAGGCTCCAACATATCGAGCTTCTGACGCAGAGTACCTGCCGAGATCAGAATACCCTCAGTGGGAATATGGTGGCCTACAGAATACATACTCTTCAAGAGTGCCTCATCGAAGTTAGCACCAATACAACCTACCTCACCGGTCGAAGCCATATCTACACCCAACACGGGATCTGCCTTCAACAGACGAGCAAACGAGAACTGCGAAGCCTTAACACCTACATAATCGATATCGAGGAAGGACTTGGTGTAGCCCTCAACCTGACGACCCAGCATAATGCGGGTTGCGAGGTTGATAAAATTAAACTTCATAACCTTCGATACGAAGGGGAAGCTACGCGATGCACGCAAGTTACACTCAATAACGCTAACGTGGTTATCCTTAGCAAGGAACTGCATATTGAAAGGACCCGAGATATTCAGCTCGCGAGCCACCGCCTTAGCAATTTTGCGAATCTTACGGATGGTCTCCATATAGATCTTCTGTGCGGGGAATACGATGGTTGCATCACCCGAGTGAACACCTGCATACTCAACGTGCTCGCTGACTGCATATACCTTCAGCTCTCCACGCTGTGCCACTGCATCAATCTCCAGCTCCTTGGCGTTCTCCATAAACTTGGTAACAACAACGGGATAGTCCTCGCTAACCTCAGCAGCCAGGTTCAGATACTCCTCCAACTCATCCTTACTCGAAACAACATTCATTGCAGCACCCGAAAGTACATACGAGGGACGAATCAGCACGGGCAGACCCACCTTATCAACAAACTTGTAGATATCGTCGAGGGTTGACAACTCCTGCCACTCAGGCTGCTCAATACCGAGCATATCGCACATCTCCGAGAACTTCTGACGGTTCTCAGCACGGTCGATAGATGCTGCCGAGGTGCCAAGGATGTTAACACCTGCCGAGTTCAAATCAACTGCCAAGTTATTGGGAATCTGACCACCTGTCGAGAGAATAGCACCGTAAGGCATCTCCGCCTCAATGATATCCATCACACGCTCGTAGCTCAACTCGTCAAAGTAAAGGCGATCGCAGTTATCAAAGTCGGTACTTACGGTTTCGGGATTGTAGTTAATCATAATACCACGATAACCCATCTCGCGTACGGTCTTAAGTGCATTTACACCGCACCAGTCAAACTCTACACTACTACCAATTCGGTAAGCACCCGAACCGAGTACTACAACCGAGTTGTTGTCGTGGCAGAACTCAATATCACTCTCTGTACCATTATAAGTTACATAGAGGTAATTAGTCTGAGCAGGGAACTCGCCTGCGAGGGTATCAATCTGCTTAACGCAAGGTACAATACCGAGGGCTTTACGACGCTCACGCACCTGCAACTCACGCGCACTCTTCGAAAGATTCGACTTGCTCATAGTGAGGTACGACAATTGCCAATCAGAGAAGCCCATACGCTTAGCCTCCAACAACAGATCGCGAGGTACACTATCAATCGAGTCATATACAGCCAGATCCTTGCCGAGGTTGTGGATTGCCAACAGACGCTCCAGGAACCAGCGGTCAATCTTGGTGATATCGTAAATTTTATCTACCGAATAGCCCATCTCAAAGGCCTTGTCGATAGCCATCACACGCTTATCGGTGGGGTTTGCAAGCTCGTGGTCGATATCGGGGATACGCACATTGTTACAAGTGAAGCCCTGCATACCCTGTCCTACCATACGCAGACCCTTCTGGATAGCCTCCTCGAAGGTACGACCGATAGACATAATCTCGCCCACACTCTTCATCGACGAGCCAATCTCCTTCGACACTCCGTCGAACTTGCTCAGATCCCAACGAGGAATCTTGC
>JAGBTK010000043.1 GCA_017631375.1 Tidjanibacter sp.
GGATTTTTGTGCATCGTGCAGCAAGACAAAGCGGAGTTTACTCTAAGTAAATGAGCATTTGGCTTGCAAGGGATGTGCAAAATTTACAATCCAGATGGCTTCGTAAGCACCCCAAAAAAGTCATATGATTGAGGGATTTTTGTGCATCGTGCAGCAAGACAAAGCGGAGTTTACTTGAAGTAAATGAGCATTTGGCTTGCAAGGGATGTGCAAAAATCACCAATCAGATGGCTTTTCTATATGGCTTTTTTGTAAATGGTAATATCCTCAGGATTATCAAGTGCCACCCACTCCATCTCGGTTTCGGTCAGGCGGGTGATGATATAGCGGTGATTCCACTCGCCAACTCCATAGTCATAAAGACCGCGAATCACAGCCTTACCATCGGTGTTCTCGATATAGAAACGACCTGTGATGGTGCGCTCGGGGGCACTATCCACATTCTGCCACATCGTAAATGTACGGTCGCTGTGCTTAAAGTCTATGCGCACATAACTACCCTCTGCCAAAGGCTCACCTCTCCAGGTAGAGAGCTTCCACTCACCGGCGATATTGTAAGCAGTAACCTCAAGCAATACATCTTCTAGAAGTTTTTTATCCTCACCTCCCTGGCACGAAGCAAAAGCAAAGCTCATAATCGCCATCAAGGCTGCAAAAAGAATCTTTTTCATATCTATCTGTTTTTCTTTATCAATTCAATTCTGCGCTCGCGGGGCGTAACACCCACACCCTTGAGGTATAGCGCATTATCTCTGTCATCCATCTCTCTCTCAAAGCGAATCACAAGGTCGCCTTCGCTCTTTGGCGCAAGTGGCATCGGCTCGGTTGTAACACTCACCCCTGCAGGCGAGAGCAACGGGTCTGCCGAGATGGTGAGTGGCTTATCGCCACTATTGTAGCACGCCACGCGCACCACTCCCCTCCCCTCAACGGTTACCTTCTCGCTGCGCAACAGTAGTGCACCGTGCGAGTATGGATAGTCACTCGCTCTGTCGGCACTTGCTCGCACCACTCCCGACACCTCAACAATCGCCGTCGGCTTGCTATCCGAGAGCGAGGAGTATATCATAACTCGCTGACTAACAGCACCAATACGACCGCGAGGATTAAACCTCAACTCCAACTTACCACTCTCTCCCGCTGCCAAAACCTTACTCTCCGGCTCGGCTTGCAGGCAGCCACAAGTGGTCGTTATGCGAGTGATAACCAAAGGTTTGTCACCCTTATTTTGCAAAGTCACAACTCCGCTCCACACTCCGCCATCCTCGGCCACAGTACCCATATTCACCTTTCCGCTATCGGATACGACCAGCGGAGAGTCGGCAACGGTTGTCTGCATATTTACACTATCGCGCACCTGCTGAGGTATCAACACCATCTGTGCCGAGAGGTTGCCCGAAAGTGCAAGCAGGCTGAGGAGTATAGTTACTCGTCGTAACATCTCTTATGTCAAATACTACAACCAACCACTCTCACCTGCCAGACCACGCACGGTGATAGTGAAGTTGTGGGTCTCGCCATTGGAAGCGGTAATCGAAGCGGTAGTCACACCCGCTGCAAGGCCGCTGAACACCAATTTGTCGCCGCTCTTGGCCACACTTGCCACAGAGCTGTTGGCGATACTTACAGTATAGGTAAGGCTCTCGCCACCCACAAAGTAGCGCGCGGGGATAACAGCCACACTACCCTCGGTGGGGATATAGAGGTTGGGGAAGCGCATTGCCACACCGCCCTGCTGGATAGCTGCGAGCAGAGCCTCGGCACTAACCTGACCGCTACCCATCTTACCCTTATAGTCGTCAAGATTCATAGTCATAGGTTGCTGAGGGCCAATATCGGCAACATAGCGAGTGTAGAACTTCTTACCCTTAACATAGTCATCGAAAGGCACTGCCGTATTAATCACCATATCGCGAATCTCCTCGGCCTTAAAGTGCTTGCGCAGGTCGGCAGCATAGGAGATACCAAGCGCAACAACACCCGAAACGTGTGGGCAAGCCATCGAGGTACCCTCCATATAGCCATATCCGCTGGGGCTGACGTGATAGGGAAGGGTCGATAGCACGCAACCCACCTCGCCGTAGTTGTGCTCCTCGTCAACATAGTCCCAATAGTAATCCTGGTCGCCACCAGGAGCCGATACCGACGTACCGGGGCCGTAGTTGGTGTAGACAGCAGGAGTAAAGTCGGCAGCAGTAGCGGCCACCGAGATATAGTCGTCCGAAGCACCGGGATAGCCCGCCATAGGAGCCGACTCATTGCCACCCGCAAAGACAGCCACACCACCCTCAATAGGGCCATTGGGCGAGCCTGCGTTGTGTACGAAGTAGTCGAGAGCATCTTTCTCCAAGGGTGCACCTGCCTCCCAAGCCTCCTGCGAGTCGAAGCCTGCCTCGCCCCAATCGTAGACATTGGCACGGCCCGACACATATCCCCAGCTACACTGCAAAACCACAGCACCATTATCGGCCGCATACTTGATAGCGCGAGCAACGTGGATACCTGTTGCACCCATATTGCCCGAGAAGAGCTGACAAACCATAATCTTCACACCGGGTCGGTCGAGAGTACCACCAGCGATAGAGCCGATACCCTGACCATTATTATTCATCGCTGCAATCACGCCTGCAACATGCGAGCCGTGGCCCGAGTCGTAAGCGTCATTCCAGGTGATTGCACCTGTCTGGCGAGCGAAGTTATAGCCATTGTAGTCACCAGCATAGCCGTTGCCGTCGTTATCCTCCATAGAGCCACGCACCTCGTTGGGGTTGACCCAGATATTATCCTTCAAGTCGGGATGGTTGATAAAGACACCCTCGTCAAGCACCGCAACAATCACATCGTTGTTGCCCATTGTGCGCTCCCAGGCCTTCTCCACCTGCACATCGGCATCTGCTACCGACTTGACACTACCATCCTTGATGAATTGGTCGCCACGGTTAATAAGATGCCACTGAGCCGCAAGCAGAGGATCTGTATCGGCACCAGCACGGGTTACAGCACCCATCTTATTCATCTTCTCCACCGAGAGAGGGGTTGCCTTGCCTGTATAGGCACGCTTGATGGTGCGGTTGATGTCAATCTTCTGCACCTCGCCCAACGGGGTGAGCATCTCCGCTACCTCCTCGGCAGTATAGTCGCCACCAAAGCGCACCACATACCAACGCTCCAAGCCCACATCGTATTTCACCTCGCGCTGAGTAGTCATCTCGGGGAATACAGGCTCAATATCGAACACCTCAACGAGCTCCATCACCCTGTCAACGCTCACCGCGCCACTACGGGTAACAGCACCGCTACGGCTTGCCACACTTGCCGACAAAGCCTCTGCCACCTCGGGCGAGAACTTCACCAACACCTCACCCTCAACAAAGGGAGCTTCGGGCTCTGTCTTATCAAAAGTCGGTTCGGAAGAGCAACCAACCAAAAGGATCAGTGCTCCAACAACTGCAAATGCTTGTATAAAAAATCTCTTCATACTTGGAATTTTCTCTCTTGCGATATATTATTCGGTAGGCTCCTGCTCAGGGGCATAGCTGTCTGCCATCTTCTTATTGGGATAAACCTCATAGTAGTAGTTGAGGTTGATAGGCTCGTTGTCAAACATAGCCGCTGTGCCATCCTGAGCACGACCCTCCTGCGGGAAAACAAGGCTGTATGGTATCCACCAATCGAGTGCGGGGTGATACAACAACCAATCGGGCAACTTACCCGACAGACGGTTGAGGTTAATCGAAAAACGCTTGGTGGTGGGCATAACCTTCTTGATTTTGTTATCCACAAGGAATCGGGGAAGGGTATCTGCCTCAATCAAATCCTGCTCTGTGTAGTAGGGGAAATCATCGTCGTCGAGCAAATCGGGAATCTCGCCCTGCAAGTAATTCACCGAGAGAACAAGAGTATCCAGACCCCACTTGATGAGATCTACAGGGAACTCAGGCTCATCGATAAAGCCACCTATCTCGGTCTTGACGGTATTACTCAGATCATAGACAGTGTTACGCTGATTTGCATTAAGAATCAGCGCACGGAGCTTGGGGAAGTTCTCCTTAGTAAGGACATCGGGTATGGTCTGGAAGTTGTTAGCACCAAGGTCGAGGTGCTCCAGATTCTTCAGATTGGCAAGGCTCTCGGGCACATCAACAAGACCATAGGCACCCACAGTAAGACTGCGAAGTTGGGTAAGTTCCGCGATATCGTCACCGAGTTCCAGGCTACGCATAAAGGTATTGGTGTTACCGAAGAAGTACAACTCCTCGGCAGCAGTGAGATACTTAACCTCGAAAGGCAACTTCTCGGTAGTGTTGAAAAGGGTAAACTCAGCCCTGCGCACACGGCCTACATTTTCGGGAGTGCAACCCCTATCGCCCTCATTCCAAAGAGTCACACCTGTCCACATCTCCATAGGCTGCGATGGATCAAACGGGGTGAGCATTCGCAACGCACGGCCGATGCAGAGAAGAGCTACCGAATCACCCTCACGAGTGTTGGGCACGATAGGCTCTGCTGCCTCCTGCTTCACACTGAGGCGGTCAGCGTGATCGAGAGTGATACTCTGGCGAGGAGTGAACTGCACCTCGGCAAGTCGCTCGGCAGGCGAGGAGTTGATATCCCACTTAAAACGCACCTTCACCTGACGGGGACGCACACCGCGATCGAGGTTGAGGGTATATTTCTCGGTCGAGAGCCACGACTCAGCCGCACCGGGAATATCGACACGGAAATCGACATTGCTGGTCACAAGGACATCGAAGTAGCGATTATCGTATTCGTCGTAGTTGCTCAGACTCACATCTGCCTTGTCGATGGTAATCGAATATGGGAAGCCCTTTTGGTTGATGGTAACCTCTTTGGTCTCCCAGGTAGCGAGATTCTCAATACGCACCACACCCGTACGAGGCTCTGCGTAGAGTGCCGAGTCAATTTTCACCTCGCACACCACATCACCCACGCCATTGGCAGGAGAGATGGTAATCCAGGGGTTATCGGTCGAAGCAATCCACTTATCGGTAGATTTAATCTCAATCTTCTCCACACCGCCCACTGCTTCAAAGTTAATCGCATCTTTGTTGAGTGAGATGGGGAGTTTCTCGTCCACAGGCTTACAAGCGAAGCCAAGCAGGGCGACAAATAATACTGCTATATATTTTTTTCTATTCATATTCTCTCTACTTTAAGCCGATTACTACAACATATAGTCACAACCAATAATGTTTTGGCTCTTATCATAGATAAGTATATAGGCACCCTGCATCCACGCATAGCAGATATCCGAAGCATCGAAGATGATGTTGGGGTTATCGCTGATATCGAGATAGTAGATCAGGGTTGAGATTGTATCATCAATACGGCGCAAGTCGTTCGAGCCGAGATATAGGCCACGCAGACCCTTATGGTTTGCAACGCCCTCGGGCCACTCCTTCAAGCAACGGTTGCCATCCTTATCGCGCTGAGCACGCACCGAGTAGACGGTGAGTTCGGTACAATCCAGAGGCTCAAAGGGGAAATGCTCAAACGAATTGTACGACAACTCTACGCCATAGAGATAGGGCAGATTGGCAGCGTGCAACTCGCGAGGCAGGTCGGTGAGGTTGTTGTACGACAAGTCAAGCGAAACCAGAGCAGGCGAATTGGGATAAGTGAACGCACCGGCAGGAATCTTCTCGATACCGCAAGCACGCAGGATGATATATGCAACCAGCGAGTTACTCTTGGCAATCGCCATAGGATACTCCTTCATCTCGGGGTTGTTGGCAAGAGTAAAGGTCTCCACATTAAGGCCACGATACTTGCCACTCTTCTCACCCTCGAAGCCCTTGATACGGTTACCCGAGAAGTCTACCGACTTGATAACGATACCGCTCTTTGCATCGAAGATATCGGGTACCTCCTCCAAAAGGTTGTTCTTCACAGACATAGTCTCCAAGCCTGAGTAGCCACAGAAGTAGCCGTTTGCATCCTTGGGTAGCGAGGTGAGGCGGTTGTTGTCGAGATACAACTGCATCAGCTCCACGTTCTTGCCGAGGGGGTAAATCTTACTAATCTTATTATAGGCCAAATCGAGCATAGTGAGTCGCTCCATATCCTTGAAGGTCTCGGGCAACTCCTCCAACGAGTTCTGACGGCAGTATAGAATCTGGATTGCCTTCTTCGAGGGACCTGTCGAGAGGGCACTCAGACCATTGTAAATCTCATCGGCAGACCACTGACGGTTATTCGAAATATTCAATGCCGCAATGTTAGGCAGCTGCGCCAATCCCATAGGGAATTCTGTGAGATTGGGGCAGTTATAGATCTCCACATCGGAAAGCGATGTCAGCAGCCCCAACTCCTCGGGGATGCTCTCAATCGCACTATTTGCGATATAGAGGTACTCCAAGCGAGTGAGGTTGCCAATCTCCTCGGGAAGCGAGAGCAGACCATTGCAGAGAGTACCGTGGTTGGTATCCATAAGTTTCACGCGCTGCTCGCCGGTAGCCATATTGAGAATCTCCTTCTCGCTCATAGTGTCGTACATCTCGATTGCACGAATCGAAATGCCATTCTCCTTCAACGCACGCGCAATAGGCTCTGTAGTCTGGGTTGCGGGGTGAATCATATGTAACAACTCTCCGTGATTCTCCAAGCGCATACGACCACGCTCCGACAGCGACAACGAACTATCCAAAGTGGGATCGTAGGTAA
>JAGBTK010000044.1 GCA_017631375.1 Tidjanibacter sp.
ATCAATGGTCGTGAGTGGGCAGAGATGCGCTCATTCTGGGATATCGAGAACGACTTTATGGGTGGTCCGGCCGTGACCTACTCAACCCGCGATGTGATGAACAACCGCATTGTGGTTATCGACTGCTATGTCTATCACCCCGACGGCGACAAGCGCAACTACATCCGCGGCTTGGAGGCGATTGTCCACTCGATCAGATTGGAGGAGGACTCCGCAGTGATTGCAGACTAAAAGTAATAAAACACACATATATATAACAATGGAGGATTAAAGTCCTCCATTATTATATATACAATCCATTGTAAGATGAAAAGAGTTACCATACTATTCTTCGCTCTGGTCTTCGCCTTTTGTGAAACCTACGCCCAGCAAAGAGAGATATCGCTTGGTACGAAGGTCGGCCATAATGTGGTGTTTGGCAACTACTCAGCACTCTCTGTTGCAGGTAGTTACACACACAACCATTGGGGCGTGCGCGGAGGTGGAGAGTACAACAATATTGGGCGCATAGCCACCGAACTGCGCCCTGCCTATTACCGTGATTGCCGCATCGGACGACTTTCGGGCGAGTTGTTGCTCCACTACTCGAAGCAGAGCCAGGTGGCATACAGCGCATTTGGTGCGGGCGCATCGCTCGACACAAAACACCTCTGGGTAACCTTCGGCTACTACCACCGCACGATAGCAATAAGTGGCGAGAGCCTTCAGGAGCCTTTCAACTTCTACTATGAGGCGGGCATTCGCTGTCTGCCAAACCAGGAGAGGTGGAAACTCGATGTAATTTTCTCCAATAGTCGTATGTTCGAGTTGGAGCGACACTATCAGCCAACATACACGATTGAGGGTGGTTGGAGTCCGAGTGAGAGGGTTGGCATTGACCTCAGCATAAACTACAAGCCTGCCGGTATGTTCCACATGTCGAGCAACTATTATCAATTTTACACAAAAGTAGGGGTATGTTACAGATGGTAAGATGGTTTTTCTGCGTGGGCTGTGCGGCAATCCTCTGCACAGGTTGCGATGTGCTTGATATCAAGGGTATGTTTGTGCCCACCAGCGATATGGTGAACACTCGCTTTGAGGAGAGTATGGAACTCACTGAGGGTAAAGCAATTGCACACATAGAGGCAGAGGAGTCGTATCTGCTCTATGTCTGTGCCGACACCCATATTGACGACTCATATAACAACCTGCGCGAGTTCACTACTCGGATGCGAAACAATCCCGAAGCCCCGTTTGGCATTATGCTGGGCGACTGCATCGACAGGCGCAATGTGCTGCCCCGCTACTTGGAGGGTATCGAGCACGACGCGGAGAGTCAGCCCTACAACACGCCAATATTTTCGGTCCTGGGCAACCACGACCTCTTTTTCTCGGGCTGGGAGAACTTTGTTGAGCTGATAGGCCCTTCGGTCTATTGGTTTGAGGTGGAATATGGCTCAGGGCGCGATCTCTATATCACCCTCGATTCGGCATCGGGCACACTTGACAAGCAGCAGATGGAGTGGCTCGAAGAGTTTCTCACCACCGAGCGCGCAAAATATCGCCACTGCATTGTGTTGAAGCATACCAACCTCTTCTACCCCGACAACTCACAACACACCTCCGGCAATATGACCCTGGAGGAGAGTGCGGTAATCTTTGAGATGTTCAGCAAACATAATGTAACCCTCTGTCTGCAAGGACACGACCACACCCGCGAAGACCTCACCTTTGGCGGAGTGCGATATACGATAGTCGGGACAATACGCGAGGAGGCAGAGCAACCGGAATATCTGGTTATCTCTGTATCAGATAGCGGAGTCGAATATGAGTGGAATTATCTCTAACAGAGATTTCTGAGCCTAACCGTTTACCCGCTTGGCAATGCTGATACCCAACTCATAGAGGAGGTACAGCGGAAGGAGCACAAGTGTCATACTAAACACATCGGGCGGGGTGATGATTGCCGAGAAGCAGGCCAGTACAAAGAAGGCGTGTTTGCGATAGCGACGGAGAAATGTGGCACTCACAATCCCCATACGCGCCAGGAAGTAGATGACCAGAGGCAGGGTAAAGACTCCGCCACACGCCAGCACGCTACTTGTAACTGTCGAGAAGTAGGAGCCGATATCAATCATATTCTCAAACGAGGGCGAGAGTTGATAGTTCAGCAGGAAGTTGAGCGCAAGGGGCGACATCACATAGTAGCCGAACAGCACGCCCGCACCCAAACACAAGCACGACCAAAAGACAAACCCACGGCACGCCTTACGCTCACTCAGAGTGAGGGCGGGTCGCACATAGAGCCAAATCTCCCACAGCAACCAGGGCACAGAGAGCACCAGCGCAACAATCAGTGCCAGGCGCATGTGCATATTGAACTGACCTGCCACCGAGGTGTTGATAAAGTCGTAGGTGGTGGCATTGACAGCCAACCCCTCGATACCCCATCGCTCGACAAAGGAGTTGAGCAGGCGGTTGGTGGGGAAATCTGCCGATTGGGGACCCATCAGAATCCCATCGACAATAAAACCTTTGCAGATAAAGGCCAACACGAAGAAGACAAAGACAGCACATACACTGCGCACCAGGTGGGGTCGCAGAGCCTCGATGTGCTCCCACATCGACATCTCGTCGCTATTCTGCTTGGCCATAGTAGAGACTGACAACTCCGCAAATGCAGAGTTGCCAAGGAGTTGTGACAAAAATAGAACTATTTCTCCTCGGGCTTGTCGGCCTCCTTCTTCTCCTCGGCGGAGTAGTCGGTGTTTACAGCATCTTTGAACTCCTTAACACCACGACCAACACCACGCATCAGTTCGGGTATCTTCTTGGCACCGAAGAGGATAACAAAGATTGCTACAAGTAAAATAATCTCGGTTGCACCAATACGGCCAACCAAAAAGAGGAGAGGTAAAACGCTCATCATAACTGTCGAATCTATTTGTTAACACTGCCCTGCTCGCAGCAGAACATCTACAAATATAGCGATTTTTTAAACAAAAAGGGGTACTCCGGGCGTGAATTGCGAAAAACTACACTTTAAGGAAGATTTTTTTGCGATAAAGGAACCACAAAAAAAGCCAACTAATCAGCAGGTAGCCACCCGTCATAATCACCTGACGCCAATCGTCACCACAGATTCGCGCCACGCCACCGAAGAAGTAGCGGGTGAGGCCGTTGAAGTCGAAAATCGCCTGCGCCATATAGATAGTTATCGAGTTCAGTCCGATTACCCTCAACGGCAGGCTCCACTTCTGCCAGCCACGCACATCGATAATATAGTAGAAGAGGGCGAAGAGCAGAAGCGAGTAGCAAGCCAACACACAGACAAAAGTGCTGGACCACAGAGTCTTATTGACAGGCAGAGCGATACTCCACAGCGCACCCACAACACCAAATGCAACACCCGCAAGTGCCATCATCGAGGCCTTCTTGCTGCCCGAGCACTTCTCCTCAGGAAGGCGCACAAACTCGCCCGTGAGCATACCGAGCATAGCGGTTACCACAGCGGGGATAGTGCTGAAAATACCCTCGGGATCCATCGAGCCGAGGTACATACGACCCGGCAACAAACAGCGGTCTATCCATCCTGCCAGACAACCTTCCAACGAGAGAGGATCTGCACCTGCCACAGCATCGGGCGCAGCAACAAACTGAGAAACAAGACCATAGGCCACAAGCACCGAGCCTGCAATCACTACCCTTGTGCGAGTAGAGAAGAGCACCTGCAACACCGCAGCGATACCCCAGGCCACACCGATTCGACCCAGCACACTCGCCAGACGGAAGTTTTCAAAATCGAGTCTGAAAAAGCCGTTATAGACAAAGCCGAGCAAAACGAGTGTCACGGCACGGCGAGCAATACGAAGATATATCTTCGTGTCAGTCAATCCCTTACTGCGCATCGAAGCGAGCGAGAAGGGGAAAGAGATGCCTGCAATAAATAGGAAGAGAGGGAAGATAGTGTCGTGGTGGGCAAGGCCGTTCCACTCAACGTGTTCCATCTGAGCCGCAAGGCCCTCCCAAAATCCACCCTCAAAGAGGCCACAAACAGCCATCACAAAGGGTGCAAAGCCCATAATAAAGAGCATGTCAAAGCCACGCAACGCATCGAGCGAGGCAAGTCGTTTAGGTGTGTTCATAGTCTTTGCACAAAAGGTTCCAAACCCTTCTGTGTTGTTTTAGGTTAGTGTGTTCAATAAAAAAGTTACAACAGTTGCACCTGCTCAACAGCAATGCCGATGCGGCGGAGCAATTCGATGCCGTCTGTCGAGTGGTAGTCGTCGCAATAGACCACACGCTTGATGCCCGACTGAATAATCAGCTTGGAGCACTCGATGCAGGGTGCGGCAGTCACATAGAGGGTTGCGCCCTCGCCACTATTGGAGCTCTTGGCAAGTTTGGTGATGGCGTTGGCCTCGGCGTGGAGTACATAGGGCTTGGTCTTGCCGTTCTCGTCCTCGCACACATTTTCAAAGCCCGAGGGTGTGCCGTTGTAGCCATCGGAGATAATCATCTTATCCTTGACAACCAATGCACCCACCTGACGGCGAACACAATAGGAGTTCTCTGCCCACACCTTCGCCATACGGATATAGCGCATATCAAGCTGTCTTTGTTTCTCTTCCTGGTATCCCATTTTCGGTTCTGTTTTATTTGTTACTACTCTTCGCTACTGCCTCCAAGAGGTTTTTCTTGCTCTTGGTGACCACAAAATCTTTGAGGTAGAAAGGCTCAAAGTAGGCGATATCCTCAAACTCGCCGCGCTCAAACTTCTCGTATGCCGCCTTGCAGAGTCCGCGTGCCGAAGGAGCCACCTCGTGAACCTTCACATTGGGTGCCGTGAGCACCTCTGCACACTTTGCCGCGCCATTGCCGAAGAGGAACAACTCTCTGCCCTCAGCCAGCAGGTCGGCAAAACTGTTTTCGTCAATAATTTTTGCCTCAACCCCCGAAACGGTATTCAAGGCGGTGTCGTAGACTGAGCAAAAGACCTCCATACGACGGGCATCGATCATCGGGCAGAGCAGTGCGCTGCTCCAATCCTCGCTCTCCAGCGTACCCACCTCGTAGTCCTCAACAGCGATGCGCGCCATCGACTCCAGCGAATCGACCGCAATCAACGGAATATCAAGACCATAGCACAAGCCCTTAGCAAAAGCGGTGCCGATGCGCAGACCGGTATATGAGCCGGGGCCTCTGCCAATAGCCACAGCAGCCAGATCCTCCGGACGGAGGTCGTTTTCGGTAAGCACCTCATCGACAAAGACACCCACATTGCGGGCGTGGTCGTGACCCTCGCGACTCTCGCGCAGGGCAATAAGTTCGCCCTCCTCGGAGAGCGCAACCGAACAGATATCGGTGCCTGTTTCGATGCACAAAATTATCTTCTTCATCTCTCTCTGTTAGCGTTTTGCGAATCTATCCATCTCGCGCTTGGCATCCTTCTCCTTGAGTGTTTCGCGCTTGTCATACTGCTTCTTACCGCGCGCCACGCCAATGAGCAACTTCGCCAATCCGCGCTCATTGATAAAGATGCGCAACCCTACGGCAGTGATACCCTTGTCCTGGAGTGTGCGCTCTATCTTGTTGAGTTCCTTGCGGTTGAGCAACAATTTGCGATCGCGCTTGGGGATATGGTTGTTGTAGGTTCCCCAATCGTACTCGGCAATGTTCATACCGCGCACGAACATCTCGCCACCCGACATATAGCAGTAGCAATCGACAAGCGAGGCCTTACCCTGACGGAGAGCCTTAATCTCGGTACCCGCCAACTGGATGCCCGCAACATACTCCTCCAAAATCTCGTAGTCGAAGTATGCCTTCTTGTTCTTGATGTTTATATTGTTCTTTTTCTCCTTATCTACACTCATACAATCAGTCGGTTGATACGGCCCGCAAGTTCAAGACGAGCCTTGTTAATATCATTGATTTGTCCCAGGATAGCATCCACCTCTTCATCTGAAATCTCCTCAGTAGCAAGTTTTTTCTTCAACTCGTCAATAGTGCTGTCCAGCGCCTTGAATTGGTAGAGGAAGATCAGGCGGGGGATTCGTGAGGAGAGCAGAGCCTCCTCGCTATCGTGATATATATCGTGTTTTTTCCAAATGTTGCTCAGCGAGTAGTTGCTGTCGGCGGTGAGCATATCCACCGTCACATTGCACACCTCAGGGTCGTTGTAGGAGATAAAGATATCCTCAGGCACCTTCTCGCCCACGCCACGCTCCTCCCACTGGCGGTAGTACTCCTCATAAATCGTGCGATAGACGGGTGTGCAGGGGGGAATCTCGATACTGCGGAAGATTGTGTCCGCCACATTGAGCAGTAGTCGTGAGCCGCCACTCTCGCGCATCTCGAAATTCTGGTGGCCATA
>JAGBTK010000045.1 GCA_017631375.1 Tidjanibacter sp.
GCCTTGTTGTAGGCGGTCGAATTGGCATAGTGCAAAATAGCCAATACCTCTGCTAAGACGAATAGCAGAGGCACGGCAATCTGTTTGAGTAATGTGATAAGTTTATACATCCTTTGACAATACGCCCCTCACATTGGGCAAACGCTCCGCGGGGAGCGACTATTTCATCAGGAAGGAGAATTTGTCAATATTTTGCAGAGCAATACCCGTACCGCGAACAACCGCACGAAGGGGGTCCTCAGCCACGATAAAGGGGATATTGTTCTTCTCGGTGAAGCGTTTAGCCAAGCCCTTGATAAGAGCGCCGCCACCTGCCAGGTAGATACCGTTCTTCACGATATCGGTATAGAGCTCGGGAGGAATAATCTCCAATACCTTCATAATGGCAGCATCAATCTTCAGCAGCGACTTCTCAAGCGCATAGGCAATCTCGCTATACGAGAGGTTGATGGTAGTGGGGAGTGCGGTCAGCATATTGGGACCTGTCACCACATAGTCCTCGGGAGCATCATCCAGATCACGCACTGCTGCACCGATAGCAATCTTGATATCCTCGGCAGTACGCTCACCGATGCGCACATTGTACTGCTGACGGACATATTTCTGAATATCGTCGGTAAAGACATCACCTGCCACATCGATACTCTCGCTACATACGATACCGCCGAGCGAGATACAAGCAATCTCGGTAGTACCGCCACCGATATCGATAATCATATGACCCTCGGGAGCCTGTACATCCAGACCTGCACCAAGTGCGGCAGCCATAGGCTCGAAAATCATATATACCTCGCGACCTCCGGCGTGCTCTGCCGACTCACGCACGGTACGAATCTCCACATTGGTCGAGCCGCTGGGGATACAGATCACCATACGGAGCGAGGGGCTGAAGAAGTGGCCATTGGTCTTCACCATCTTGATCATACCGCGCAACATCTGCTCGGCAGCATTGAAATCTGCAATAACACCATCTTTCAGAGGGCGGATAGTCTTGATATTCTGGTGAGTCTTACCGTGCATCATACGCGCCTGCTTACCGATAGCCATCACCTTGCCGGTATGGATATCCATCGCGATAATCGAAGGCTCATCAACCACAACCTTGCCGTTGTAAATGATAAGAGTATTGGCAGTTCCAAGGTCAATTGCCAACTCTTGTGTCAATGAAAAAAGTCCCATTTTTATATCTATTTTTTATATTTTTTCCTGCTTATGGAGGATACTCCTCCAATGAACGTACAAAGATATGAAAAAGTAATCTGAACTTCGAGGATTTTTCGGTATTTTTTAATATGTTTGTGGTCGATTTTTCGCCCTTAACGATCAAAGGGCTGTCAGAGAGATATTAAAGACCAAAAAACAGATAATTAAAGAGAGTCAGAAAATGATTAAACTTGACATTACACAGACAGCAGTTGGTGCTTCGGCTGCTGAGATTGCTTCGCTGAAAGAGGCAGCAGAGCAGGCAAACGGTTTGCTGCACAGCGGCAAGGGTGCAGGCAACGATTTTCTCGGTTGGGTAAATCTCCCCGCAGAGGTAACTCCCGAGGTATTGGCAGAGATTGAGAGCGCAGCCAAGGGTTTGGCAGATGTTGCTGAGGTGATTGTTGTGATTGGTATCGGTGGTTCGTACCTCGGTGCTAAGGCAGTCCTCGACGCAATGACCGACTCCTTCCACTTCCTCCACAAAGAGCGCAAGGCTCCCTATATCGTATTTGCAGGTTGCAACATCAGCGAGACCTATACTGCAGAGCTGCTCGACGCATTGAAGAACTACTCGATTGCTACCATCGTTATCAGTAAGTCGGGTACCACCACCGAGCCCGCTATCGCTTTCCGCCTTATGAAGGCAGAGATCGAGGCTCGCTATGGTGTTGAGGAGGCTCGCAAGCGCATCGTTGCCGTTACCGACAAGGCTCGTGGCGCACTCAAAAGCCTCTCGGACAGCGAGGGTTACAAATCGTTCGTTATTCCCGACAATGTTGGTGGCCGTTTCTCGGTACTCACTCCCGTAGGTTTGTTGCCCCTGGCAGCAGCAGGCATCAATGTAGCTGAGCTTGTTCGCGGCGCACAGGATATGCAGCGCGCAACTGCTGAGGATGTACCCTACGAGCAGAACATCGCCGCTCAGTATGCAGCAGCACGCAACGCCCTCTACAACAAGGGTTACAAGATTGAGATTTTGGCTTCCTACGAGCCCCGTTTGCAGTATATCGCTGAGTGGTGGAAACAGCTCTACGGCGAGAGCGAGGGTAAGGATGGCAAGGGTATCTTCCCCGCAAGCGTTACCCTGACTGCAGACCTCCACTCGATGGGTCAGTACATTCAGGAGGGCGAGCGCACCCTCTTCGAGACCGTTATCAGCGTTGAGAATCCCTTGCGTGAAGTGACCATCGAGGCTGACAAAGACAATCTCGACGGTCTCAACTTCTTGGCAGGCAAACGCCTTGACGAGGTTAACAAGATGGCTGAGCTGGGCGTTGTATTGGCTCACGTTGACGGTGGCGTGCCCAACATCAAGATTTCGATTCCCGAGATTAACGAGTACTATATTGGTGCACTGCTCTATATGTTCGAGAAGGCTTGCGGTATCAGCGGCTATATCTTGGGCGTTAACCCCTTCAACCAGCCCGGTGTGGAGGCTTACAAGAAGAATATGTTCGCACTCCTTGACAAGCCCGGTTATGAGGCTGAGAGTGAGGCTATTCGCGCACGCTTGAAATAGTACGAAGTCATCTGATTGGCGATTTTTGCACATCCCTTGCAATCCAAAGCTCATTTACTTAGAGTAAACTCCGCTTTGTCTTGCTGTACGATGCACAAAAATCCCCAAATCCTCTAACTTCTTGAAGTGAGAGAGTCTAAATAGAAAAAGTAGTCTGCAATTTGATATTGCAGACTACTTTTGTTTTAGGGCAACAAGGCCACCCGCCACAAAAAAAAAGCCGTATGATTGAGGAAATTTTGGGCTTCGTGCAGGGAGCCAAACCGAGCATACTATGCGTATGTGAGGTGAAGGCTCGCAAGGGAAGTGCAAAATTTACCAATCAGACAGCTTTTATAAAAAAAATAGAGGTCTTTCGACCTCTATTTTTTCTACTCCTCCTCCATGCGGTGCAACTTCTCTACATAAACAGCGTGCATCATAGCATCGCGCTTAGCAATCGAAGGCTTGGTGAAGTACTGACGGCGACGGAGCTCCTTCAAAACACCGGTACGCTCGTATTTTCTCTTAAATTTCTTGAGAGCGCGCTCGATGTTCTCGCCCTCTTTGATAGGCATGATAATCATAGTTGTAATTTTTTTTATTTTTATTGTTTAAATTTTCTGTTTATTGTGCGACTTTTGCCTGTCGCAAGGCTCCAAAATACTACTCTACGGGGCTGAAATGAAGATATGGGGAGAGCCTTTCTGCCTCCTCAACGGTCAATGTATTGTCCAAAATCATATCTTCAATAGTACTCCAACCTCCTTTCAATTGTCTGTTTTTGAGTATTTTACGCAGTCGTTTAGGTGTCATATAAGGATGACTCTCCAAACTTTCTGGGCGTGCAAAGTTAATATCTATTTTTGATATTTTGCAACTATCCACAAAAATTTGTGTAATAATTTGTTCGTAATTCCTCTCCGTCATCACCGCAAGGTCAGCGAGTTGCTCCACATTGGCAAATCCGCCAAGCCTTTCGCGGTAGGCAATTATATCGCTTGCCGTGCGCGCACCGATGCCTCGCACCGTCACCAGAGTTGCCGAGTCGACACTATTAATATCTATAAGCGCAGGCTCTGACGACTCCTCTGCCAACGGGGCAGGAAGATTGACCACCAAAGCAGCCGCAATCACATCAAAGACCTCCAACGGCAGATACCGGCACTCCTCCACCTCGGCTACCGAACGAAACCCTTCGCGCTCATCACGCCAGCGCACCACAGCCTCCGCCTGACGCACCGAGCAGCCAATCTCCTCCCACTCCTCCACAGTGAGGGCGTTGGGGTCGATGACGGGGTGCGTAGCAAGGTAGGCAACAGCCTTTTCGGTCGGTGTCAGACGCTCCCTGCGGGTAGTGGTGACAGAGGTAGAGGCATCTGCACTACTCGCAAACGGCTTCAACCTAAACTCCTCACCAATAGTGATATATGGTTTTAACGCGGCATATATCGAGTCGGTTATGCCATAGCAGGTTGCAAAATCTTCGGGTATCTCAAATCGCTTGCCACGCTCGCGGTACTTCACCACACTCGCAGCAGTGCTTGCGCTCAGTCCCAGCGTACGAAACTCCTCATAGGTAGCGGTATTGGGGTCAAAAGCGAAGAGGACAATCTCTACTGCCTCGACCACCTCAACCGTATCGGCTTGCGATGTCACAAAAGCTCTCTCCGCAAAGTCGTCAAAGGCAGACGAGCGCCTGGCACTGAGGATGATAACCACCAGCAGTACCACAGAAGGCAACACAAACGCCAATGCCCGCAACTCACCCCACGAGAAGAGCGATTTTTTCATCGTTCCGCCCCCTCTCCGCCGCACAGCGACAGATAGTGGAGCGACGGCGAGGCGATAAACTCACCCAGACCATACTCACCCCACCTGCTATCCACAAGATCGATCGTAGCACGCGAGGAGGTGACGGGGTTTGGCCAGCGCGAAGGCATACCCTCAGCACACGCCTGCTTGGAACGACCGTCTATCACTAAGTGGTTGTTCTGCAATATAATATCTCTGTCTGCCTCGACATTTCCGGCCACAAACCAGAGCAACTCCTCAGACGAAAGACCGCTTGCCGACGGCTCGACCACAACGATATATTTCCTATCCGTAGTCGCCACCAACTGCTCCACATCGAGTTTTTTACCAATCTCGTGGTAGCACACCTCGACGCTCCATCGCTCGTACTCATTCTCAAACTCTCCGCCCGCATCAGGGGTAGTGGTTGTCAGGTCGAGAGCGAACTTGCCACCCACGCCAATCTCGGGAGTAGCGTGATCGAGCACATCGAGTACACCACGCGAACGAATCACCGCACGGCTCAAATCCGCACCTCGCACCAGAGCACTCAGCAGCTCCATATCGCGCACACTGCCCACCTCGGATGAGGTCAGAATCATCAGCTTATTAAACATCATCTGCCCTGCGCCCCACATCGACGATGCCACCTTTGCGCCCTGCCCCGCATAGGAGCAATCGACCTCCAAGAGAGCCAGATTGTGCGACACGCCCGCAATCGGCAGCCACATATCACGAATCTCCGGCTGCATCAGCAACCTTATGGGAGCCAGGAAGATACGCTCGGTAGCCTCAGAAATATAGGCATCCTCCTGAGGCGGTATGCCCACAATCGTTGCAGGCCACACCGCATCCTTGCGATGGGTGATGGCGGTGATATGCAGTCGGGGGTAGAGGTCGGTCAGGGAGTAGAATCCTGTGTGGTCGCCAAAGGGACCCTCAACAGTGAGTGGCTCGGTAGTATCGACATAGCCCTCAATGATAAAATCGCAGTCAGCAGGGACATAGAGATCGTTGGTCAGACACTTCACCATACGCACAGCGCGCCCACGCAAAAAGCCCGCCAGCAGATACTCGTCAATACCATCGGGCAGAGGTGCCGTAGCACTATAAGTATATGCAGGATCGCCACCAAGAGCCACCGCTATAGGCATACGCTCACCGCGCGCCTTCCACCCTGCGTAGTGGTGCGCACCCGTCTTATGGCGGTGCCAATGGAGTCCCGCAGTATGGTCGTCAAAAATCTGCATACGATACATACCCACATTGCGCACACCCCGCTCCGGATGCACGGTATGCACAAGAGGCAGAGTGATAAACCTGCCACCATCGGCAGGCCAGCATTTCAGCGCGGGGAGCATAGAGAGTCGCGCCTCATCGCCCAGATGCACCACTTGCTGACACTCTCCCCTACCCTTGCGGCGCACGGGGAACCACTTTGCCACGTCGCCCAGCAGAGGCAGCACCGCCATCTTGTCGCCAAGCGAATCCTTGGGCGAAGTGACCGCTGCCACCAACGACTCTATGCGTGCGGGAAGTTCGCGCAGGTCGTTGCACCCTAACGCACGAGCCATACGGCTACGCGAGCCGAAGAGATTGGTAATCACGGGGAAAGGCTTGTCGGTGCGGGTAAACAAAAGCGCACGACCACCACCCTCGCTCTTAGACTCACGGTCGGTAATCTCGGCTATTTCAAGCTCACTCGACACATCTGCGCTGATACGCACAAGCTCGCCGGCAGCCTCCAATTCCGCTATATATGATTGCAGATTCTTATACATTTTTATACATTTTGCGTGGTTACGGGAACGGCCCGTAGGATAGTATATATTTTAAGCGAATAAAAGTAGTAATTTTTCGTCACACCGCCAAAAAAGTACCCAATCTGTTAGGCGACTAACTATTTTCTTTTAAAATAAGGTAGAACTTACCAAAAAATTAGTACATTTGTGAGTTTGATAGAAACAATACTTATTAATTCACAATAATTCACACTACTAACAACAGTTCAAAGTTATGGCAAATAATGTAGAGAAGCTGTTTGCGGAATTCCCCGAGGTTACTACCGAGCAGTGGGAGGCCGCCATCACAGCAGACCTCAAAGGCGCTGACTACCAGAAGAAACTGGTATGGCGCACCGACGAGGGTTTCAGCCTTCGTCCCTACTACCGTGCCGAGGACTTGCAGGGTGTGGCTCACCTGGGTAGCAACCCCGGCGAGTTCCCCTATGTACGCGGTACTAAGAACTCCAACTGCTGGAAGATCCAGCAGAGCATCTTTGTTGAGTGCCCCGCAGAGGCTAACAAGCAGGCTCACAATGCTATTGCGAGCGGTGTAGAGAGCCTCGGTATCGGTTTCGCACACGGCAAGGAGCTTACTGAGAGCGAGTTGGCAACCCTTTTGGAGGGCATCGACCCCACCAAGACCGAGTTGAGCTTCTGCTCGTGCGGTGGCAAGTGGATCGTAGAGCCCGTAATGAAGTGGGCTGCAGGCTTCGAGAAGGAGGCTGTTCGCATTCTCTTCAACTTCGACCCCATCATCTGGGGCTTGTCGATGTTCGGCAAATTCGTTTGCGGTTGCCCCAAGGGCACTCCCTGCTTCAACGAGATTGCTGAGTGGGTTAAGCAGTACTCGGAGTTCAAGCATGTTCGTTTCGTAGATGTTGACGGCGCATCGTTCGGCAACAGCGGTTCGACCATCGTTCAGGAGTTGGCCTACACTCTGGCAGCAGGCCACGAGTATGTAGTTAGCCTGATGGAGGCTGGTCTGAGCGTTGAGCAGGCTGCTCGCACCATCTGCTTCGACATGTCGATCACCTCTAACTACTTTATGGAGATCGCAAAGTTGCGCGCTGCTCGTATGTTGTGGGCTAACATCATGCAGGCTTACGAGCCCCAGTGCTGCTGCGCTAAGAAGATGTTCATCCACGCTCGCACTTCGGAGTGGAACCAGACCGTCTACGATCCCTATGTAAATATGTTGCGTGGTACTACCGAGGCTATGAGTGCCGCTATCGGCGGTGTTCACTCGATGGAGGTTACCCCCTTCGATGCTGCTTACGAGAAACCCACTGAGTTTGCTCAGCGCATTGCTCGCAACGTACAGCTCTTGCTCAAACACGAGTCGCACTTCGACAATGTAGTTGACCCCGCTGGTGGTTCGTACTACTTGGAGAACCTGACCCAGAGCATTGCTAATGAGGCTTGGAAGCTCTTCAAGGAGATTGAGGACGAGGGTGGTTACATTGAGGCCTTCAGCAAGGGTATCATCACCGCTGCTGTTGAGAAGAGCGCAGAGGCAAAGCGCGCTGCTGTTGCAAAGCGTCGCATCACTCTGCTCGGTACCAACCAGTATCCTAACTTCACCGAGACTCTCGAGCAGAGCGGTAAGGCTTGCTCGTGCGCTTGCGGTAGCGTACAGGAGGATATGCCTCACTTGCGTCCCTTCCGTGGCGGTGAGGAATTTGAGGCTATGCGCCACAAGGTTGACCAGAGCGGCAAGGCTCCCAAGGCCTTTATGCTCACCTGCGGCAACCTCGCAATGGCTCGTGCTCGCGCACAGTTCAGCTGCAACTTCTTCGCTTGCGCTGGTATCAAGGTACAGGACAATACCTTCTTCGCATCGGTTGAGGAGGGCGTAGCAGCTGCTAAGGAGGCTGGTGCAGATATCGTTGTTATCTGCTCGTCGGATGACGACTATGCAACCTTGGCTCCTGAGGCTCAGAAGCTGCTCGGCGATAGCGCAATGTTGGTTGTAGCAGGTGCTCCCGCTTGCCAGCCCGAGTTGGAGGCACAGGGCATCACCAACTACATCAGCGTACGCCAGAACGTACTCGAAACACTCGCAGACTATCTTAAAAAGTTGGGTATCTAAAAACGGAAATTCTTATGAGAGCAAAATTTGAAGATTTCAAATACGAGGCAGCTTGCACCAAAGGTGCTTGCGACTCGAAAAAGGCCGACACCGCTGAGAAGGTGTGGCTGACCGCTGAGCAGATTCCCGTTAAAGGTATCTACTCGGCTGAGGACTTGGCTGGTATGGAGCACCTCAACTATGCAGCAGGTATCGCTCCCTACTTGCGTGGCCCTTACAGCACTATGTATGTAATGCGTCCCTGGACTATCCGCCAGTACGCAGGTTTCTCGACCGCTGAGGAGAGTAACGCTTTCTACCGTCGTAACTTGGCGAGCGGTCAGAAGGGTCTGTCGGTAGCATTCGACTTGGCTACTCACCGTGGCTACGACGCTGACCACCCCCGTGTAGTTGGTGACGTTGGTAAGGCAGGTGTAAGTATCTGCTCGGTTGAGGATATGAAGGTGCTGTTCGACGGTATTCCTTTGAACCAGATGTCGGTTTCGATGACTATGAACGGTGCGGTACTTCCCGTATTGGCATTCTACATCGTTGCCGGTTTGGAGCAGGGTTGCACCCTCGATCAGTTGTCGGGTACTATCCAGAACGACATTCTGAAGGAGTTTATGGTGCGTAACACCTATATCTATCCCCCCGAATTCTCGATGAAGATCATCGCTGATATCTTCGAGTACACCTCGCAGAATATGCCTAAGTTCAACTCGATTTCGATCTCGGGTTACCATATGCAGGAGGCAGGTGCTACCGCTGATATCGAGTTGGCATACACCCTGGCTGACGGTTTGGAGTACTTGCGCGCAGGTGTTAACGCCGGTATGAGCGTTGACCAGTTCGCACCCCGCCTGTCGTTCTTCTGGGCAATCGGTATGAACCACTTTATGGAGATTGCTAAGATGCGTGCAGCTCGTCTGTTGTGGGCTAAGATCGTTAAGCAGTTCAACCCCAAGAATCCTAAGTCGTTGGCACTGCGTACTCACAGCCAGACTTCGGGTTGGTCGCTTACCGAGCAGGATCCTTTCAACAATGTTGCTCGTACCGCTATCGAGGCTATGGGTGCTGCTCTCGGTCACACCCAGTCGTTGCACACCAACGCGCTGGATGAGGCTATTGCACTGCCTACCGACTTCTCGGCTCGTATCGCTCGTAACACTCAGATCTACATCCAGGAGGAGACCAATGTATGCCGTCAGGTAGATCCTTGGGCAGGTTCGTACTATGTTGAGAACCTCACCAACGAGATCGTACACAAGGCTTGGGCTCACATCCAGGAGATTGAGTCGCTGGGCGGTATGGCTAAGGCTATCGAGACCGGTATTCCTAAGATGCGTATCGAGGAGGCTTCGGCACGCAAGCAGGCACACATCGACTCGGGTCGCGAGGTTATCGTTGGTCTGAACAAGTACCGTCTCGAGAAAGAGGAGCCTATCGATATCCTGGCAGTAGACAACACCGCAGTACGCGAGGCACAGATCAAGCGTCTGCAGGAGTTGCGCGCTAACCGCGATGAGGCAGCTGTTCAGAAGGCACTTGCTGCTATCACCGAGTGCGTAAAGACCAAGGAGGGCAACCTGCTGGCGCTGGCTGTAGAGGCAGCGAAGGTTCGTGCAACTCTGGGCGAGATCTCCGACGCCTGCGAGGTTGTAGTGGGCCGCTACCAGGCAGTTATTCGTTCTATCAGCGGAGTATATTCGAGCGAAGTGAAAGCAGACGCACAGTTTGAGCAGGCTAAGACTCTTGTTAAGGAGTTCGCCGAGAAGGAGGGTCGTCAGCCCCGTGTTATGATTGCTAAGTTGGGCCAGGACGGTCACGACCGTGGTGCAAAGGTTGTTGCTACCGGTTATGCCGACATCGGCTTCGATGTAGATATGGGTCCCTTGTTCCAGACTCCCGCCGAGGCTGCAAAGCAGGCAGTAGAGAACGACGTTCACGTAGTGGGCGTATCGTCGCTGGCTGCAGGTCACCTCACTCTGGTACCCCAGATTATCGAGGAGCTTAAGAAACTCGGCCGCGAGGATATCGTTGTTGTAGTGGGTGGTGTAATTCCCGCTCAGGACTACGATGAGCTCTATCGCGATGGTGCCGCTGCCATCTTTGGCCCCGGTACTCCCGTTGCTACCGCTGCAATCAAGATTATGGAGATCCTTCTCTCGTAAGGAATAACATAATAAATAGAGAACGACCAAGTCAAATGACTTGGTCGTTCTTTTTGTCGCTTTTTGTAAAAAGCTCCGCAAAAACTTTTGTACTATTAGTTTGCGTATTTAGGAATAACTTTGCAGTTATTACGACAAAAAAGAGATATGGAGTTTGTTCAAGTAAACTTGACAACTCCATATCTCTTTTTCATCGTACCCTCTACGAGGGTAGTCCCTAAACCCGAAAAAACCGATTACTACACAAAGAGTCTAATCAGTTACCCCTAAATTCTTTAAACTCCTTAATCTCCCATTATTCTCATTATTCCCATAACTCCCATAATTCCTATAATTCCCATCACTCCCATCATAAAAAAGTCATATGATTGAGGAAATTTTAGGCGTGGGTGTTTGGGAAGCTGCGATGCATACTTGTCGTATGTGAGCGGTTTCCCAAGCACCCACAACACCAAATTTACCAATCAGATGGCTTTTTTACAGCATGAGGTAGGTCTTGATAAAGTCATCAATCTCGCCGTCCATCACCGCCTCAACATTGGAGGTCTGGTGACCCGTGCGGTGGTCTTTCACGCGTCTGTCGTCAAAGACATATGAGCGAATCTGCGAGCCCCACTCGATGCGCTTCTTGCTCTTTTCAAGCTCGGTTTGTACAGCTCTGCGCTTCTCGAGTTCGCGCTGGTATAGCTTGGAGCGCAGTATGCGCATAGCATTCTCGCGGTTCATCAGCTGCGAGCGCGTCTCGGTATTCTCTATGAGGAACTCCACTGCCTCGCCCGTGTCGGGATCCTTGCCGTGGTAGCGCAGACGCACGCCCGTTTCTACTGTATTGACATTCTGTCCGCCCGCACCACTACTGCGATAGGTGTCCCACTCAATATCGGCAGGGTTGACTGTTATCTCAATGGTATCATCAATGGCGGGAGCCACGAATACGGAGGCAAAGGTCGTCTGACGCTTGTTGTTGGCGTTGAATGGCGAGAGGCGCACCATACGATGCACGCCTATCTCGCTCTGGAGGTAGCCATAGGCATAGTCACCCTCAAAGAGGAGTGTTGCGGACTTGACGCCCACCTCTTCGCCCTCCTGCATATCGGCTATGCGCACCTTGTATCCGTTGCGCTCGCCCCAACGAGTGTACATACGCAACAACATCGAGGCCCAATCGAGCGCCTCAGTGCCACCTGCTCCGGCATTGATATCCATAATCGCCCCCATCTTGTCCTCAGGCTCAGAGAGCATATTTCGCATCTCGAGTTGCTCTATTTGTTCGAGCGTAGTGGTGTAGTGGGTGTCGAGCTCCTCCTCTGTCGCCCCACCCTCGCGCACGAACTCGGAGAGTAGTTCGAGGTCATCGACAAGCTGCGCCACTTCGGCATAACCGTCGAGCCAACTCTTTATCTCCGCCACTTTGCGCAGTTGCGCTTCTGCATCCTTGGGCGAGTCCCAGAAGTCGGGTGCAGTAGTCTTCTCCTGCTCCTCCTCCCACTCAATCTTGCGGTCCTCGATGCGGAGATAGCGGTATAGGTCGTCGCGACGACGGCTAAGTTCTTTTATCTGTTCTGTTGTTATCATTCTTCTTTACACTTTTATCCTGCCACGGAGCAGCTTATGTCGAGAGCCTCAACACGCTCGGCTATCTGACGCAACTCCTCCACCGACACCTTCTTCAAGTCGGGTGCGGGGGTGTCGCGGTCAATCGTATAGACCATCACGCGCTCGGGAGCTATCTCGCCAAGGAGTGCGAGCCAGGCCGCCACCTCCTGCTCGGTGGTGTTGTCCACCACCTGTCCGTTGTACGACCCGCGCAGAAACATCGTCTGCACCACCAGCCTTCCCTCAAAGAGCTTCATCAGCTCCACAGTGCGTGCTACGGAGTAGTTGCCCTGCGGGTTGTCAATCAGGCGCACCGTCTGGTCAAAGGCGGAGTCGAGCTTGAGGATGTTGTTGTCCACCCTCAGCAGCGCACGCCTGACATTCTCACGCCCAATCATCGTGGCATTGCTCAGTACGGATATCTTGGCTGTGGGGCATATCTCGTCGCGCAGAGCGATGGTGTCGTCAATTATCTCCTCGAATTGGGGATGCATTGTCGGCTCGCCATTGCCAGCAAAGGTTATCACATCGGGCGGAGTGCCTGCCGAAGTCATCTCACGCAACTTCGCACCGAGCAGCTCGCGCACCCTCTCGCGGGGGTTGAAGCGCGGAGCGTGGCCACCCTCTGCCCAGCCGCACTCGCAATAGATGCAGTCGAAGGAGCATAGCTTAGAGTCGAGCGGGAGCAGATTTACCCCCAACGACAAACCGAGCCTACGGCTCTTGATGGGGCCAAAGATGATATCCGAAAAGAGTGCTGTCATTATTAAAATTTTTTAATATCTACCTTTAAGTCGCCTATTCCGCTCGGCTCAAAGATAATTCACCAACACAAAAATACTCATTTTGGTCGAAAATTCAAATCGGCACTCTTTTTGTCACTCAATCAGCAACAATCAAAACATTTCCTGCTATGAAGTCATTTATTCTACTCTCGATTCTCGTTTTCGGCATTATGGGAGCAACCATTGCCCGCCCTCGCCACAACATTGACAACCGCACAGTTACCAACTTAGACATAAATCGCTATATGGGTCGTTGGTATGAGATTGCCCGCTTCGACCACCCCTTTGAGCGTGGTATGGAGCGTTGCGTTGCCGACTACCGTCTGCTACCAGATGGGTCTGTTGAGGTGCTCAACAGCGGCTACAAGGAGGGGAAACATCGCGTGAGCCGTGGCAAGGCAAAGACGACATCTCTGCCCGGCGAGTTGAAGGTTACCTTCTTCATCTTCCCCGCACCATACAAGGTGATGGAAATTGGCGACAACTACGAGTGGAGCATTGTAGGCTCATCGTCGCCTAACTATCTGTGGATATTGTCGCGCACCCCTACCCTGCCCGACTCGGTGCAGGCAGACCTATTGGAGCGTTGCAAACGCAGGGGATACGATATTGAGGAGTTAATCTTTGTTCCGCAAGAGTAAAAACCGAAGAGGCTAAGAGTGCTTAAAAGGGATGGAGTTCAAGGCTTGTGCCAAGCATAACGCATAGTTTCGCCTTTTTAGGCACTCGGCTTATAACTTGCCGAAGTGTCGGAAACTATAATCTCCCTCGCGGGATATGATGATGTGGTCGAGAAGTTTGATATCGAAGAGTTTCATTGCCTCGGCTATGCGTGAGGTCACCGCCTCATCCTCTGCGCTGGGCGATGCCGAGCCGGAGGGGTGGTTATGCACGAGGATTACCGACTGGGCGAGGAGTTCAAGGGCGCGCTTGGTGATAAGTTTGTGATCTGCCACGAGAGCCGAGACACCGCCCTGAGCCACTCTGCGTTTCTCAATCACGCGGTTGGAGGAGGTGAGATAGACCACCCACATCTCCTCGTGGCTGAGGCCCGCAAGTGTGGGGAAGAGTGCCACCACATCGTTCTTGTCGTGGATAACGACGGGCGACACCTGCTCTGCTGCGGCACGACGGCCAAGCTCAAGAGCCGCAGCAAGTGCCGAGGCGCGCTTGATACCAAGTCCTGTGGCACTGCGCAATTCGGGAAGTTCGGCACGCAGCAATGAGGCGAGCGAGCCATCGTAGTGGTTGAGCAGTCGTTCTGCCGAGGCGAGCGCACTCTCACCTGCCGAGTCGGGCCCGATAATCAGGCTTAACAACTCCGCTGCCGAGAGCAGTCCTGCGCCACGCAGCACCAGCTTCTCACGCACCTCTCTATCCCTGTCGTTTGCCACCCTGCTTGTCCATCTTGTCCATATACTCCAGGAGGTAGTCACCTACCTTGTCGTCATCAAGCACATGCCACACCAGATAGGCAGCATTCTGCTCAGCCTCCTTCTTCGAAGAGCCGATGCCGTGTCCCATTTCCACACCGTCAATCAACACGCGCGAGGAAAACTCGGGGTGCGAAGGTACGGAGTCGGGCGAGGTCTCGGTGGCAAAGTGAATCTGTCGTTTGCTCTTCTGGCACCACTCAATCAGACGGCTCTTGAAGTCGGTCTCGGTGTGCGAAATATCATCGACATCTATTCTGCGACGGAGTATATCGTTAATAAGTATTCTGTTTACGCGATTGTAGCCCTTATCCAGATAAAGAGCACCGAGCAATGCTTCGAGGGCATTGCCGTAGATGTGCTTCTGCACAAAACTACCACCCGAGTGCGAAATCACAAGCTTGTCAAGTCCCAGGTCAAGCGCAATCGCATTGACCGAGGCACGGCTCACAATTTTGGAGCGCAGCTGAGTGAGAGAGCCCTCGGTATAGTCGGGATACTCGATGAAGAGGTAGTCAGAAACCACCGTCTAAAGCAC
>JAGBTK010000046.1 GCA_017631375.1 Tidjanibacter sp.
TAAGCCAAGTAGTCAACGGGGCAAAGGTCGTTGATACCTACAATGTCATACTTGTCAGTCTGTGTGCAAGCTGCACGGAATACCATACGGCCGATACGTCCGAAACCGTTGATACCAATTTTAATCTGTGCCATAATTTTACTAAAATGAATGTATTAGGATTAATGTTAATTTCTTCACAATACTTTGCACCACAAAAGTATAAATTTTCATTTTGTGTTACAAGCATTTTATTAATTTTTTTTAGAAACTTCCAGGGTTTCTGACACAAAAAAGCGGATTGCAAACCACTAAGAGGCTATTTAGCTGTCGGACAGAGCAGTGTGACAGGCAAAAATGCCTATTTCACATCCTCAAAATCGACATAATCGCCCACCTTTTGGTTTACTCTGCTCTTCTTACCCTGCGATGTCTGCTGCAAGGTAACATCACCCTCACGCGAAGAACGGCTCTGCGAGCGACTCTGGTAGCGGTGCGAAAATCCACCACCATTATACTCTCTGCTACGCTGCTCCATATTGCGCTTTGCGCGATATATGCGGAAGGCAAAGACCGCCCAGATGGCTAATAATAAGAATATTATAGTCATAATAAACTTAGCGACAACTCCCAATATATCGCCAACACTCACTACTCCAAACAATACCAGCACAAGGAGTATAATGCCGACTGTTCTCCAAAAATTATTTCTACCCATATTGCAAAGATACGAATTATTTTACAGACTCTCATCCTCAGAACCACTTTTTCGACCATCCGAACACTCTCCTCTGGTAGGATTATTGCTATTCGGAATTATTGTAAACTCCTAAACAGCAATATCTATGAAACATTTTTTCACATTCTGTGTCGTGATCCTTACGACTATGCTTTTGACTCTCTTCCCCACCCCGCGCCGTCACTCTCCCTCGCGTGTGGCACTTAAGGAGGTATCGCTCCCCACCGACACCGCACAGCGTCAACGCTCCAACGACCAACTATCTCCGCATCATCAGGAGCGTATAGCGCGCCGAACAGCCCGACAGGCGGAGTATGAGCGCACCATCGACTCGATACTCCTCGCCCGCAGCTATCGCTTTATCCCGCAGTCGATGCAGGTAGAGCCGGCAGGCAATATGCACTTTATCAATAATGGTGCCTTTGAGCTGCTCGTGCAGCCCGACTACACCGATATCAACCTCCCCTATCTGCGCGGTCTGATGCCTCCCTATAAGATGGTGGTGCTGAACACTGTTGTCAATTTTGTGGAGAACTATACGGCAGTCCAGACCGACAACGGCTGGGAGATCACCTTCTCTTCGTGGCTGTACGAACCTAATAATTACAATTTTGCCCTCTCCATCACCTCCACCACAGGCAATGCACAACTGACAATCAGCAACACCTTCTACTCAACCGTGACCTATTGGGGACAGGTGATGCAGAATTATTGAAAGAGGAAAGGTGAAAGGTGAAAGGTGAAAGATAGGAGTGATGGGAATTATGGGAATTATGAGAACGTTGCTCATACTCGGCATAGTCTGCAAGCAGCCTCTGTTCTCGCTTAATCGCAACGTTCCTATTACTCCTATCCGCCATATCCGCCCTATCAAAAAAAACTGAGAGTAGTTCGATACTACTCTCAGTTTTTTTAGACCCTCTCAGGTTAAGAAGTCATATGGCTTAGGAAATTTTGGGCTTCGCGAAGGGAGGCAAAGCGCAGTTTACTAAGCGTAAATGAGCATTTGACTCACAAGGGAAGTGCAAAATTTACAAGCCAGATGGCTTCGTGAGCACCCCCAACACCAAATTCACCAATTATACGGCTTTTTTATCGTTTATGCGACTTCTTATGCTTCGGCAAAACCTCACCCTTTACGAAGAGTGTCATCTGACCGGCGGAGGTGGTAATATGGATACCCTTATTGAAGGCACCAAGCTCTTTCTTAGGGTCATAGGTAACGGTTATCTCACCTCGCTCGCCCGAAGCAATAGGCTTGCGCGAATACTTAACATCGATACAGTTGCAACTCGTCTTGGCGCGCTGGATAATAATGGGGGTAGTTCCCGTATTGACAAAATAGAAGACGTGGGTCTTCTTATTACCCTTGAAGGAGAGGCGACCAAAGTCATAGGAGGCATTTCGTATTTCAAAGCCCGTCTGTTGTGCGGTCGCAACACCATCCTGAGCAGAAATACTCAGCGGAGCAATCACGCATATCAGCGCACATATAATCAGACATTTAGATAATTGCTTCATCTTGGGTTATACTTTATCTGAGTCGGAAAATATAGGTTATCGTACCAAATTGTATATCGCTCTCAGGCTTTTCGGAGAACTTCGCTCCCATTGCTGCCTTGCGAGCCTCAGCAACAAGTGTCGGGTTATTGGTTGTCGAGCCTGCGGGGTGGTACTCGGCAGAGATAACATTGCCGCGAGCATCGACACCGATACGGATGACCACAGTACCCTGAGCCTCCTCCTTGTAGGCAGGACGCGGGAACTCACCACGCGCACGACGACCCTCAAGCGAGAAGTCAAAACCACCACTGCGGTCGCCTCCCGCACCATATTGGTCGGACTTATCGCCACTCATTGTGCCCTGGTTGCCGCCACCCTCAGCTACGCCCTGACTCTGGGCGGGTGAGTCGGTCGTATTGCCCGGGAAGAGGGCACGACGATTCACCTCACGGGGTTGCTCCGTAGGCTCAGGCTCGGCCTCAGTGGGCTGGGCACGCTGCTCCTCAGCCTTCGAGGGCTCCTCTTCCGCCTCGGGGACTGCTATCGTCTCCTCGGCAGAAGGGTCGGTGAGCAACTCCTCGCTACTCTCTGACGGGGCACTCTCGGGGAGAAACTCACTATCTGCCAGATCGACATCCTCGACTCCGAGTCCGGTCTCGCTATCACCGAAATCGACCAGGAATCCCTCCTCGGCAGGGTTATACTCCATCTCAAAACGCACCGTCAGAAAGAGCACGGCAAAGAGTGCCACATATAGTGTCACCGCCAAAGCCGCAATCTGCTTTCCTCGTTTATCGTTTGTTTCGTAATACTGCATTTGGCAAATTCAAAATGCAAAATTCAAATTTCAAAATCAATGAGAAATAATAGGAATTATAAGATTGTTATTACTCCTATAAACATCTCCCTCTAATATATAAGGTTCCTCCAACGCTGAAATCACCAATCAGACCACGATATCCCTCAAAAAGGAAATATGGTGTGGGGATTCCCTCTCTCAAAAGTCGTATGGCTGAGGAAATTTTGGGCTTCTCGATGGGAGGCAAAGCGGAGTTTACTTGAAGTAAATGAGCATTTGACTCACAAGAGAAGTGCAGAATTTACCAGCCAGACGGCTTTTGCCTACGGTTGGGTGGCAAGTATTAATTTGTACCCATTATCCTTTGCTATATTCATCACCTTGACGAACTCATCTACGGGGACGCTCTTATCCATATGCAGCGAGATCATAGGCTCTGCCACACCCTCCAACTTAGCCTGCAACGCACTCTCAAGCGAGGAGAAGGACACCGCATCGGTCTCCACATAATAGCGCAAATCCGAAGTCACGGTGACGGTGGTATAGGGTTTCTCCTTGAGCTGGTTGCTGCTCTTGGGGAGCATCACCTTCAACGCATTGGGGTTGATGAGTGTGGTCGCTATAAGCATAAAGATAAGGAGCAGGAACATCAGGTCGGTCATTGATGCCGACGAGTACCCAACCTCTACTTTACTTCCGTGTTTAATAGCCATAGTCCACTATTTTTTATCAACCGGCTGGTTGAGAATATCCATAAATGCAATCGAGTTGGCCTCCATACGGAAAACAAGTTTCTCGATACGAGCCACAAGATAGTTATAGCCGAAATATGCGGGAATACCCACGATAAGACCTGCTACGGTGGTAATCATTGCGGTGTACATACCGCCCGAGAGGAGTGCCATATCAACAGTACCGCCCGCAGTCGAGAGGTTCATAAATGCACGCACCATACCGAGTACGGTACCAAGGAAACCAAGCATAGGAGCACCACCCGAGATAGTCGCAAGAATGGGGAGGTTGTTCTCGAGCTTCGATACCTCAAGGTTTGCCTGATTCTCTATAGCGTTCTGCACATCGCTCATAGGGCGACCGATACGACCGATACCCTTCTCAATCATACGGGCAATAGGGGTGTTGGTCGAGCGACACATCTTGATTGCGGTCTGAATTTTACCGTCATAGATGTAGTCACGCACGCGGTGCATAAAGTTCTCATTAACGCTCGATGCCTTGCGGATAGCGATAAATCGCTCAACAAAGATGAAGATGGCAACGCCAAGCAATGCGAGCAGAGGCCACATCAGCCAACCACCTGCCATAAAAAGTTGTCCAAAACTCATACTCTCGGTTACCTGAGCAACCTCAACGGCCATTTCGGGAGTGGCCTGCAAAAATGTAATCATAGTCGTTTGTGTAGTTTTTTTGTTACTTATTATATCTATCTTTTATTTTGTCTCTTCATTCCCAATTTTCGACATCTTTCGCTGTCGTCTTTGCGCTCGGCGTTCGGCGCGCCTATCTCTCAACTCTTTAAACGTATTGAAGTTCTGTCCGTAGTATAGACCCACTCCATTTTCCTGCAATCCCTGGTTCTCATCAAAGCTGTCAATCGTACGCGAGAAGCCTTTGAGCACCAAATTGCCCGCCTTGTCGATGTTGTAGGTGAGCGAGCCGCCACCCGTTACCCTCGTATCTGTCGAGGTTGTTGGGTTGTTGCCCGTATCATAGCTTGCCTCCAGCTCAAGAATCAGTCGGTCGCCAATCAGCGGTTTCTGGATATCTACACCCACCTCATCAGAGTTGAGCTCGCCACGAGGACGATAGCGGAAGTCGAAACTAACATTGTCCGACGAGAGGAGGTTGCTGAGCTGACGGCTGAGAATATCAAAGCCAATCATAGAGCCCGCCTGCGCACCGATATTGAGGTTCTGCGACGAAGTATCGGAGTAGAAATTGCCGAAAGCAAGAAGGTAGATAAACTGCGTAGCCATCATCTCCTGCGTGCTAAACGCGCTGGAAATCAGACTCTGGTACTCCGAATTAGCATTGGGCAGACGCACATCAAACGAGATTGTCGGCTCGGAGAGTCGGTCGGTCAGCGACACGATACACTCAACCGTGGTGTTGGAGTAGGTCGCATTGTCGCCCAGATTGAGCAACGGGGCAAGCGAAGTCTTCAGGCGGTAGGCAGCATCGATGTTGAGTGTCGCATCCAGCGGACTACCACTCCAATCAATCGTACTACCCGACTGGATAGAGAACTCTCGCACAATCAGATCCTCCAGATTGAGGGTAAGTGTTCCGTCGGAGATCTGATAGTCGCCATACATAGTAAAGATGTTGCGACTGGGATTGATATTGAGGTTGAGTGCCGCATTACCACTTGCACGGAGTTCGTTGTTGGTACTCGGATCAATGAGCAGGTGAAAATCCAGATTAGGCAACACATTGAGCGTCATAGAGATATTGGTCTCCTTGTGGCTCACATTATCATTATTCACCGTCTGGCGATAACGCTCCTTACGCAGGGCGAGCTGGTCGGTGGTATCTACCTTAGCCTTAGGCGACACGAAGGTCACAAAGTCAGTCGATGTGAACTCGTTACTACCCGAGAGTGGCAGATTGAAGCGCGAATTATCCGAGGTAGTTGCCACAATATCCATATTTGTTCCGAGGTTATCACCCTTGACAATCACGGCTCCCGAAGCGTAGATACGACCATAGAAGTCCGAGTCGTAGCTCTGTTCGGTATTGAGCACCAGCATATCGGTCGGCAAGAGTCTTACATCGTAGCGCAGATTTTGCATATCGGTCAGATCGACCTCCAACTCCAACGCACCACTATTGCCTTCGGGATCAATAAGTTGAGCATTACGCACACGGCCACGGCTGTTGGTCAGCGCAAGCGTAGCCTTAGGCAGCGAGTAACGCACACCGAGGAAATCGACAGTGGTCACCAGATTCTCGATAGTCATATCGCCATTCACCAGCAGATTGCCATTGTTACCACTCGCCACCTCCACATCAAGCGAGAGCGCACCCTCGCTATTGCTTGCAACACCCTCCAACGCTGCATCAAGCAGACCCAGAGGAAGGTTATTTATACTCACATCGGCAAGGAAGGCCTTATCGGCAGGTCGGTAATATCCACGAATCAGTTCCGATCCTCGCGCTGCCTCAGAGAGGTTGATCGTAACTCGCTCCCTGCCGAAATCCATACGGCTGTCAAAACGGAGCGTAGGTGCCACATACTCGTTGGCACTAAGCTCGGCAAACTCCATCTTTGCCTCAACAACCATATTATCAAGCACCGACATCAGATCGGCGTGGCCATTGATATATCCACCCAGATTATAATCTAATCCCTTCATCATTGAGTTGACCAAAGAGAGGTCGAGATTGTCGATATCGAGTTGCAGAGTATCGGTAGGCAGAGCCGACGCAACACCATTCAGACCAACACTATCATTCTCAGAACTGAGGGCAAAATTTCCAATAAGGATACGGCTTGGCGAGTAGAGAATACTATCGGCAGTTACCTCCCAACGCCTGTCGAGAGTCTTGATATATGACTCCTGGAAGTGCGCATTTATCATAGCACGACCATCCGCACCACGACCCAGACGCGAGCTTATACCCAATCGGGCACCCATATCAGATTCGCTGTTG
The DNA here is from genome assembly GCA_017631375.1 of Tidjanibacter sp. Classification (GTDB taxonomy): domain Bacteria; phylum Bacteroidota; class Bacteroidia; order Bacteroidales; family Rikenellaceae; genus Tidjanibacter. The sequence continues at coordinate 6,693 of JAGBTK010000046.1, forward strand.
TCAAAACTTGCCACCAGATCGATACGATTCTGCTTCGCACCGCCATCAATAACAAACTTGGGCATATAAAGTCCTGACACATAGAGTTCTTCGGCAGATGTGGTGAGCCACATAGAGTCCGCCACATTGCGGCTGTTAAGAGCCAGATTGGCCACCAAAACATCACCCACCTCAATATATGACGAGGAGGCTTGCAGGTCAAACTGCTCGGTAGTGGGATTAAAATAGAAGTCGAAATGAGTGCCCGGAGCAATCTGCAAGCCGGGTACAAAGATGTTTGCAACATCATCGGCATTGCCCACATCAATACGCACAGCCGCATCTGCCCCCGTCACCTCATCGCCATCATCCTCAGCCGACAATGCCAACGCACTTCTCACACCATTCTCGGCAGGCGACAGCGAAGGCAGATATTTTCGCAGAGTCTTGTCAAAATAGTTGATCACCTCACGATAACTAACAGGACCACTGAGGGTTACATCAACAAAATCACTCTTGAGCGAGAGATTTGCAGCACCGGCCCTACTATTACCGTCAAGGGTAATCAGTTCGGTAGTCACCGTATCGCTCGATGATGTATAGCTGAGGTCGGTAAGGTTAATATCGCAACTCATCTCCTCCATATTGCGCCCCGTAACACGACCGCGAAGAGCACCCGCAAAGAGCGATACACTGTCATTTACCAGACCTATCTCGTGAAGATCTGCGTGCTCAACATTCAATATCGCATCGTAGCGCGGAGCAGTGCCGTTGAAGTTAGCCTGACCGGACAATGCAAGCAGAGCAGCCTCATCTGCACTCTCCAACGAGAGTCCCAGACGGCGTTTCTCATAGTCTCCCTGCAAAGTTATATCACTGAAAGTGTGGTTCTTAAAGCCCAATTCCGATATATCGAACAGAAGGGTTGCCGTAGTATCCGTCTTGCCGAGCAGCGCATCAACATTGCCCTGCAACGACACTCTGCCCAGATCGCTCTTGGCAAGCAGACGGCCAACATCCACACTGCGCACATCCACCTGTGCCTCATAGTCGCCACGCCCCGTAGCCACAACACCATCGAGAGCCACAGCACCAAGCGAGGTGCTCACTGCCACATTACCGCGCAGATCGGAGAGCAATCCGCTGACCGAAGCCTTGATATCAACACTGCCTGTACGCTTGAGAATATCCGCCACCTCGGGAGCCAGACTCTTGCCCGAAAACTCGGTGTAGAGATCGTTCACAACACTACCCTCACTCTGGACATCCAGATCTTCAAGCACCAATCGGGCTGTGGCAATATCCTCAATGCCAAGTGCAGAGAACTTGGTGGCAAGCTGCGCCATATCATTGACTACCACACCATTAATCTCTCCCTCAAAATCATTGACCACTCCACCTACGGTGAAGGTAAGGTCGCTGAGTTCGAGAGGCAGCTGGCTCCACAATGCAGGCACAAAGTTGCTCAGAGTCGTGATATCCAGACGCGAGGAGACACTCTCACCCTCAATACGCACCCTATCGGTAAATTGGTTATACACCTTCCAATCATCGGCCAGCAGTGCCAGATAGGGCACATCAAGGTCGGAACTGCCTGTCAGCACCGTAATACCGTTGAAGTAGAGATTACTGCCTGCCAGGGAGAAATCCTTTGCCCCCACCTTATCGACCACAACGCCCGACTTATCCGTGAAGAAGATGTCGTGCAGCTCCATCGATATGCTATCGCCCCTCAGGTGGATATGGTTACTCTTGGCATCCAGATTTCGGAAATCCATATCCTTCCAATTGATGCCGCCACCCTTCACATCCTGATAGCGAATCGTGTCGCGATAGACAAAGCGCGAGTCGAGCAGGGTAACATCGTTAATATCCATAGAGAAGGTACTGCTACCACTCACATACTCATCGTTGGGGTCGAGCACCTCTTTCACATTAGACATATTATTTACCGTGTCGAGCAGAATTACCCTCACCAAAGCACCCTCGGCAACCACATCGCCCACGACAATTGAGCCTTTGGAAATAGCCGCCTTATTAAGATTTGCCTTAGCACGCTGAACATAGAGCATAGTATCGCCACGCCTGTCCTCAAAGTAGAGTCCGTCAATCTCAAGCTGATTATATCCTCGGATGCGAACTTTTTCCACACTCATTTCAATACCCGCTTTCTTGCTCGCATAGGATGTAAATGAGTCAATAACAAGGTTTTGGATTGTGGGGACACTCAATAATGCGGCAACAAGCAACGGCAAAATAATCGTTGCTAGAATCAGCGACGATACCACCGTTAATAATATTTTTATAACTTTGCGCATTATTACTCCAATAAACTCACAATTTTACAAAAAAAATCTGAATTTAGGAAATGAACGACAATGATGTTATAATTTTGGGTATAGAATCCTCTTGTGACGACACATCTGCTGCCGTATTACGCGGTCGCGTAATGCTCTCAAATGTCATAGCCTCGCAAGCCGTTCATCAAAAATATGGCGGTGTGATCCCCGAACTTGCATCAAGAGCACACCAACAAAACATTATCCCTGTGGTAGATACAGCCCTCAAAGAGGCAGGCATCACTGCCGATGAGCTCGACGCCATAGCCTTTACGCGCGGTCCGGGTCTGCTCGGCTCGCTGCTTGTGGGTGTATCGTTTGCCAAAGGACTTTCACTTGCAAAAAATGTTCCGATGGTAGAGGTCAACCATCTTCAAGGCCACATCCTCTCCCACTTCATCGCCCTCCCCGACGAGGAGCGTCCAACACCCAAGTTCCCCTTCCTCTGCCTTCTGGTGAGTGGCGGACACAGCCAGATTGTGCGCGTAGATTCGCCCCTTGAGATGAAGATCATTGGTACAACAATCGACGACGCAGCAGGCGAGGCATTCGACAAGTGCGCAAAGGTAATGGGACTCCCCTACCCCGGAGGTCCTGTGATTGATAGACTTGCGGCTCAGGGCGATGCGGAGAAGTTCCGTTTTGCAAAACCCTCAATTGAGGGCTTCAATTACAGTTTCAGCGGTCTGAAAACCTCATTCCTCTACTTCCTGCGCGACAACATTGCCGAGAATCCAAATTTCATTGAGGAGAACAAGGCAGATCTCTGCGCCTCGCTCCAAAAGACAATTGTCGATATCCTGCTCAACAAACTTGTCAAAGCATCCAAAGAGACAGGTATCAAAGAGATTGCAATAGCGGGTGGCGTATCGGCAAACTCGGGACTGCGCAATGGTATTGAGGAGATGGGTCGCCGCCGCAAATGGAACACCTACCTGCCCCCCATCAAGTTCACCACAGACAATGCCGCAATGATTGCCGTATCAGGCTATTACAACTACCTGCAAGGCAACACCGCACCACTCGACATCGCCCCCGTAGCACGCCTATCGGAACTGGAAAAGAGATAATATTTTCTCCGCTTTTTGTAAAAAGCTTTTTTGATTTGTCGCTTTTTGTAAAAAGCTCCGCAAAAACTTTTAAACATTTAGTTTGCGGGTTTAGGAATAACTTGTAGTTATTACGACAAAAAAGAGATATGGAGTTTGTTCAAGTTAACTTGACAACTCCATATCTCTTTTTCATCGTACCCTCTACGAGGGTAGCCCCTAAACCCGAAAAAACCTAACTATTGCAAAACAAGTCTAATTGGTTTTCCCTAATCTCCCTAAATTCTTTAAACTCCTTAAACTCCCATCAAAAAAAAACGGTCGTGCCCGCTTCTTCCGAAACCCACAATCGGTCGTGCCCGCTATATTTGCCTCGGCTCTGCCGAGGACACATCCCCCGCCGAGGCGGGGGCTTGGGGGTGGGTCAGACCTGCAATTGCCTGCGAAGCAGGCAGGTGTCGCGAGGGGGAGTAGAGCCGTTAGGCTATTTTACCTTACAATGAGTACTGGACAAAATAACAACAAGCGAGAGTAGCCTAAACTACTCTCGCTTGTATAATTTTGGTTCTCGGTTAATTAGAAGCGGTAGCCAAGAGCAACCTGTACACGGCCAAGACCGAAAGCCCAGTCGCTTCTGTCGCCAGCGTAGTTCATACCTGCACCGATAGTGGTGTCAATCGACCAGTGGGTACCAAGCTTAAAGTAGTAACCGTACGAAAGACCTACCGAGGTGATATTTACCTTATCAGCAGAGAAGGTAGTCTGACCGCCACAACCAAACTTCGAGAGAAGACCATCCGAAACGGTCAACTCGCTAAAGTGGCCATAGTTACCATAAAGACCCAAGTGATGACCGTTGAATGCCTTGCAGGTGTAGTAGCGAACCTCACCGGTTGCCATCCAGCCGTGTGCCTCGTAGCTATCGTAGGGGTTAAATACGGTAGCAGCACCCTCAACACCCAAAGTCCACTTAGGAGCAATTGCAAACTCAGCGCCCAAGTTTGCGCCACCAAGAGCCCAGATAGGAGCATTGGTCTTCAAAGTTACCTTCTGTGCGTCACACACGGTTGCCATAGCGAATACGGCCATAACCAAAAATAATGCTTTTTTCATAATAGTAAATCGATAAATTAAATTATTTGCCTGTATTTCAATTCATTAACTCATAAGTGCTACATTTAGCACCGCTTTCAAGCCCCTAAATTAATATTTTTTTTCGTAATAGCCTAATTTTTCTATTATTTTTACATTTGTACAATAGGTAAAATTTGGCATATCAAACTCCAAACAGACAAACAATTATCGCGCCACTACTCCACTTTCGAAGTACCAAACACTATTGAGCCAGGTGCAATACCCACCGAGAAGCTATCCACCAGCTCTCCTTTGGCAGTATATCTGCTCACACTGCCCGAGTTAACATAGTCGCCCGCATCGCCAACATAGAGTTCGCCACTCACCGGATCAACCGCCATCGAGTAGTAATATACCCCCTCATTGAGAAGTGGCTCCGAAGGGAGCACGTTATCACTCACCGCCATACGCCACACCTTACCACCTACGGTGTAGTAGAGGGTGTCGGCAGCGCCATTGAGTGCCAATCGCGACGAGAAATAGTCACCCTCCGTGAAGGTAAAAGTGCGCTCTATGGTCTTAGTAGCGGGATTTATACGCATCAACTTGGGTGCTTCATATCCGGCAGGGTTTTCGGGGTAACAACCACCATCCGAGAGCACCCACAGCTTACCGGCATTATCGACCACAACCGACCAGGGCTGCAAGCCAACCTCAATCTCGCCAACAACCTTATCTGTCTTGGTATCAATCTCATAAATCTTTTTACCGTAGCTCCACCACGCCACATAGAGTTTGCCGCCAATCACTGCCATCTGGTCAGACGAGGCCTCCTCAGGCAGAGTAATGCTGCCAATAATCTCGCAAGTTGACGGGTTGAAGATATTTATCTGATTGGTGTACATATTGGATATATAGCCCTTTGTGTCGGAGACAAGGGCAATAAATCGGGGCGAGGTGAGCCCATCTATTTTGCCCTGAATCTTCATCGATTGTCGGTCAACACGAAAGACCACACCCGAGTTATTTACCACAATATAGAGATCATCACCATAGACTGCCGAGCTCTGCGCCAAATCACCGAGAGGTACCGAGTTGCTACGGCGGAAGAGATTGTTACCCACCACCTTAGTAGCCGGATTGTAACTACTGAGCGAGGCATTTGCACTACCCCAATTACCCTCATTTATGATATAAACCGCATCGGTTGACAGCGTAAAATCTTCGGGATCATCATTCGAATTACCACCGCAGCTACTCAGGGCAAATACACTTGCCATAAGGGTAAGAAAAGTCCAAAATTTCTTCATCGTTTTTATCGGTTAAGTTATTAAATTCCTGTTATTTATAAGCCCTGTCCTTCTCTGTCCTGTTTTGGCGGAGGTGGCGACAGAGTCCCTTTCCTCTCTCACTCTGTCGCACCACCACCTAATTCACACTACTACCCACCTCCGAGCTTGGAGGAGAGTAAAAAAATCGCGCCGGAAAAATCCTGCGCGTGCGAACACTTTTCTTACCGATGTTTGGTTTGGTTTGGACCTATGCAAAACATTTGGTCGCCACCTCTTGTCTTGCCCGGCCAACTTACCGAGAAACTCTGTCAGAAACCCCATTCGCCGCAGGGTAAATCCTTGTGCTTAGAAGCGGCAGGTCTTCTGACTTATTCCATCTCGGCGCCTTCCCAGTCCTTCGTACAGACCAGTGGCAAACGTACCGAAACCCTTATTTCGCTCTGAGCGAAAGGAACTTACAGCAGCGGGAACTGTTACCGAATCTCACGGTATTCCCTTTTAATCCCTCGTGCCTGACCGGCACTAAGAAACCGTTTCTGAAGACAAAGATAGGAAAGAATTTTCAATTTACAACTATCCCCGTCGCATTTTTCCCAAAGATTAAACACGCAACATTACTAATTGCATAAACGATAATTTTACTATATTTGCACCCGCTTTTATCAATAATACGAATGTTACATTATAGGACTATAGCAAATAACCAATCGGGCAGCTGGGTGGTGATGATTCACGGCGCAGGTGGCAGTATTGAGGTTTGGCATCGTCAGGTTGCCGACTTTGCTCGTCACTATAATATCCTGCTGGTTGATCTTGTCGGTCACGGCGGCTCAGCCCAGGAGTCATTCGGCAAAAGTTTCAACTTCTCCAAGGCTGCCGACCAAGTTATGGAGGTGGTGGATCACCTGAAGATCGAGAAAGGACACTTTATGGGGTTGTCGCTCGGTTCGATAGTGGTGCGAACAATTGCAAAGCAGCATCCGCACAGAGTAGAGAGTATGGTACTCGCAGGAGCCGTTACAAGACTGAGCAGAAAGACGCGCCGACTCTTCAGGCTCCTGACCAGATTCAAGAAGATCATCCCCTATCGACTTCTGAAGCGTTTTATCGCTCACAATATGATTCCGCAGAGAGAGTTCCAGGAGTCCAAGAAGCTCTATCTGAAGAGTGCAAAGATGTTGTCGTTCGACAGTTTCCTCAAATGGATGAAGGTTGCCGAAGAGTTACACACACGCATCAAGGCTCTTTTTAACGAGTATATCTCCATCCCCACACTCTATCTGATGGGCGAGGACGACAAATTATTTCTGCCCGAAGTGCAGCAGACCGTAAAGAATGGTGGCGACAATGTCTCGCTTATAATCGTTCCCAAAGCAGGCCACGTTTGCAATGTTGACAACAAGAGTTTCTTCAACCAAGAGTCGCTCAACTTCCTGTGCAGCATTTAACGCCAAAGCAGGCACTACAATACTAAAAAAGGGTTTGACGGAGCACCGTCAAACCCTTTAATTATCTTCGCAAAGCGGTGACTAAATACCGTTTACGGTCAAGCCAATAGCACGGATATACGAGTATTGGATTTTGCAATTCTCGAACTTACTGTTTTCCACAAACTGCATCATCAGACGGCGAGCCTCCGCCTGATCGGGGCGAGCTGCACGAATCTCGTTATAAGTAGCGCGGGGAGCCTCCGAGAATGCGCGAACAACCTTATTCCAATTCTCGGGAGCGGGAATACCTGCAAAGCAGCTGTCGTTAATCTTCTTGTAGGGCCAGAAGGTGTAGCCGATATTGTTATCAACCATAGTCTTGCAGAACGAAGACATCCACTCGTCAGTATTGTGACCGATCTCACCCATATACATAGGACGATTTACGCGGTCGCGGAACTCGATGAAACTACGGATAGCGTTAGCATCGGTACCACCACCATAGCGGTGGCAGGTGTACATAATACCATCGTCAAAAAGGGTGTTCTCCAAAGGACGGAAATTGCCGTTCCACTGAGCACCACCGAGCATAATGATATGGTTCTTATCTACCGAGCGAACAGCGTCAACACCCATCTTATAGATCTCGGCAAGTTTAGCATCGAGCTCTGCCTGATTCTCAAAATAGGGAGCGATAGGCTCATTGAGCAGGTCGTAACCAAGGATTACGGTCTCATTCTTGTAGTGGTCAGCAATGCGCTTCCAGATATCGCAGTAGAGCTCCTGACTTGCCTTACTCTCGAAGAGCCAGGGATAGCCGTAGCTGTCGTCGATGTTGTCACCTGTCTGGCCACCGGGAGCATCGTGCATATCAAGAATCAGATAGATACCCTTACCACGGCACCACTCAACGAGCTGGTCAATACGGGCAAAACCATCCTGATTTGCGGTCAGACCCATATAGTCCTCATCGGTAAAGAGCTTGTAGTGGAAAGGAACACGGATAGTGTTAGCACCTGTTGATGCAATGAAATCGATATCAGCCTCAGTGATATAGTTATCCTTGAAGGCTGCCCAGAACTCTGCGGTAAAGTCGGGACCTACCATCTGACGGAACATCAGGTCGATAGCACCTGCTGAGTTGGTCTTTGCAAAGTTGAACATATAGCCCTCGGGATTGAGCCAGTTACCAACATTGGTACCCTTGATAAAGAACTTGCTGCCATCGGGAGCCACGAGGTTAGGACCATCGATGGTGATGAAATTCTTGTTTTTGTTGATGCCGTCACCATTAGCACCATCACTCTTTGCGCAAGCGATTGCGAAGAGTGCACACGCAATAAGTAAAAGTTTTTTCATAGTTGTTTGATTTTTGTGGGTTAATAAAAGTGTGTTAGTTAATTTTTCCAAAGGAGGCACACAGGCATACTGAGCGATATCTCGCGACCTGTGTTGGTCAGTTTGCCACTCTCCACATCACGCTCGAAGATCTGAATGTTGTCCGAATCGCGATTTGCGCAGAGCAACCATCGACCATCGGGGCTGAGGGTAAAGTTGCGCGGGTGGACACCTGTATGGGTGTAGTCAATCTTGGTCAGAAGCCCCTCACTATCAACCGCAAAGGTTGAGATTCCATCCTCTTTCAGACGATTGCTGGCATAGAGGAAACGACCATCGGGCGAGAGGTGAATATCGGCACAACCGCCACCGCCCACACTGTCCGAAGGGATCAGTTGCAGCAGCTCGAAAGGACTCTTCTCGGTGTCGAACACTGCGACCTCACCCGACAACTCGCCCAACACATAGAGCCTCGTAGCATCTACCGAAGTAGCAAGGTGGCGAGGACCAAATCGCTCAGGGAGATTGGTGGTGCTGAGAATGTTGAAGTGATATGCATTGCCTGTATCGGTCACAGGATCAATAAGATAGAGGTTATCAAGTCCCAGATCGGTTGCATATAGCTCTCTGCCGGGGGCGTCGAAGAGTCCGTGCAGGTGAGCCACATCACCCTCACGCTCAAACTTCTCGATATGCACAGCCTCGCCTGTTGAGCCATCTTGTGCAATCGGGAAGACGCTCACCGAGCCGCCTAAATAGTTGGCGGTATAGACATAGTCGCCTGCCACCTTGACATAACAGGGGGCAGCACCGCCCGTTGCGTGACGCGAGATGGAGGTGAGTCTACCATCGGCCTCAACGGCAAAGGCATTAAGAGCAGATGTTTCGTTGGTTTCGCCCTCGCTCACCGCATAGAGATAGGCATTGTCGGGCGAAAAGGCAAGATATGATGGATTATCCACCTCGACCATAAGTTCGGGAGCGGTGGCAGTGCCCTTGGCATTGTCGAAGATGACACGATAGATACCCTCACTACCCTCGGCAGTGTATGTACCGATGTAGAGTTCAATGGTATCGGCTGGGGTATTATTGCAGGCAGATATCGCAAATGCGCAAAGCAGACCGCAAAGCGTTGTTCTTAGATTGGAAGTTCTCATTGTTTTAGGTGATTAACAGATACAAATATAACACTCTAAAACAATCTTTGCAAGAGCGTAAGAGGATTTTAGACGGGGCTTTTGGGGTGAATTGAGAAAAAAAATTCAAAAAGTTTGGATGAGAGTTTGGTGAGTTATGAAAAATCACTATATTTGCACCGCTTAACGCTCAACAAGAGCAGAGATCAGGCATATTGCCACGGAGAGGTGGGTGAGTGGCTGAAACCACCGGTTTGCTAAACCGACGTACGGGTTATTCCGTACCACGAGTTCGAATCTCGTCCTCTCCGCATCAAGAAAAAGTATTCGTCAGTAGGTTGCATAAAATGCAACCTA
>JAGBTK010000047.1 GCA_017631375.1 Tidjanibacter sp.
CAACGATTTCGCATGCAAAGAAACGCAAATACCGCAATCTGCTGTTTTATAGCATTTTAATTGCTGATATTTGCGTTTTATACGGTTTTCTTTGCATCCGTTTTCAATTCAAAAAAGTGCCATTTATTTTCCGATGCAGAACTTGGAGAAGATTTCGGAGAGGATTTGGTCGGAGGTGACTTCGCCGGTGATGGTGCCGAGAAGGTCGAGGACTTCGCGGATGTCTCTGGCGGTCATTTCGGGGGAGGCGATATTCAGATTCTCTCGTGCGCGTGCGAGGGCCTCTGCTGCTCTTACAAGTGCTTCGTAGTGGCGCGCGCCGCTCACTGTGACTGCGTCCGTATAGATTCGTTGGCTATCAATCATTGCCGAGATACCCTGCATCAATTCATCAACGCCCACTCCACTCTTAGCCGAGATAGTGACGGCAGGGTGGGGAAGCACTGCATCCAATTTCTCGGCCACAGCCGAGCAATCGCACACTGCTACGTCGCATTTATTAATCACGACAAGGCATCGTTCGTCTGCCCCACAGCCAATCTCACCAAGCACCTCTAAAACGCTATTTTTAGCCTCTTCTGTGCTTTTGGGGAGTGTGGTGCCATCCACAAGCGCAAGGATGATGTGGGCCTCCTCAATGGCCTTACGGCTACGTTCCATGCCCATTTGCTCCAGCATATCGTTACTGCTATGCAGGCCTGCTGTATCGATAAATCGGAAGTCAACACCGTCAATATCCAGGTGTTCCTCAATAACATCCCTCGTCGTGCCTGCCACATCCGACACGATAGCCCTTTGGTCGTGCAGCAGTGTGTTGAGGAGTGTCGATTTGCCCGCATTGGGTCGGCCGACAATAGCCACGCCCACTCCCTCCTTGATAGCCCTGCCGAGGGCGAACGACGATGTGAGTGACTCAATCTTCTCGGCAATCTCTGCCATCAGCGTCCTCAGTTCCGAGCGGTCGGCAAACTCTACATCCTCCTCGCCAAAGTCGAGTTCCAACTCCAACATTGCGGCAAGGTGAAGCAGCCTACCTCTCAGCCCCTGCAACTCATCCGAGTAGCCACCTCTCATCTGGCGACTTGCAAGGTGGTGGGTAGCCCTGTCGTGCGAGGCGATGATATCTGCCACAGCCTCTGCTTGTGAGAGGTCCATCCTCCCTGCCAGAAAGGCTCTTGCTGTGAACTCGCCCGCTGTGGCTGCTCTGGCTCCTGCCTCGACAAGACGAGCAATGGTGCGACGGATAATATAGCGCGAGGCGTGAACCGTAATCTCCACCATATCCTCGCCCGTATAACTATGTGGTGCCTTATAGATAGCCACCACTGCATCATCAATAACACTACCATCTGCCTCAACAACATCACCATAGAGCATAGTGTAACCCTTTGAGGTGGCCACGCTACGACCCTTAGCCGAGCGTACCACGCGGTCGCATATCTCCGCGCACTGCTCGCCACTCATACGGATCACCGCAATTGCGCCACCCGTACCGCTGCTAAGAGCCACTATGGTATCATCGGTAATCATTGCCGAGAGAGGAGGGAATTATCTATATATTTCGAGTTTCTGACCGATACGCAGTTTCGATGCATCCTTAATGTTGTTCCACTGCATAATCTGCTTCACAGTTACACCCTCACGGCGGGCAATAGCGCCCAACACATCGCCCTTCTTAACGGTATAGGTGTAGGACTCTATGGAGAACTCCTGCTTGGAGGGATCGGCCTTAGTAGGTTTCAGATACTGAGCCAGATACATAGTATCCTTTGCCATAATCGTATCCTGCAACACCAGATAGTTTGCCAGATCGGTGCGGGGCAGGGTGAGGGTATATGTCTTGCTCACTGCCGGCACAATATCAAGGCGATATTGAGGGTTGAGTGAGCGGATAACATCAATCGGTGTCTTGATTGTCGAACTCACCTGCTCGAAGTGCATAATGCGGTTGAGGTGAATCGTATCTGTTGCCAGAGGCAGGGGTGAGGGTGTAGCCTCAATGCCGTGCTGACGGTGGTAGTTGTATGCGTATGTTGCACCGATAAATGCAGGTATATAATTACGAGTCTCCTTAGGCAGATATGGGTAGATACTCCAGAAGTCGGTAGCACCCTCACCTGCGCGACGCATAGCCTTGTTTACATTGCCAGGGCCACAGTTATATGCGGCCAGCGCAAGTGTCCAATCGCCATACATATTATAGAGGTCTTTGAGAAACTTACAGGCAGCACGAGTAGCCAACAGAGGGTCTTGTCGCTGGTCGATAAAGGAGGTAATCTCCAAACCGTAACTGCGACCGGTCGAGAGCATAAACTGCCACAAACCAACAGCACCGGCACGCGAGCGAGCTACGGGTGAGAGAGCAGACTCAATGACGGGTAACATTCTGAGTTCCAAAGGCATACCTGCTTTATCCAACTCCTCCTCAATCATCGGGAAGTAGTATTGCGATAGACCGAGTACTCGGCTTATAAGTGCTTTATTGGTGGTTGTGTACGACACAATGTGACGCTTGACAACATCATTGAACTTCATCGGGATCGGGGAGAGGATCTTCGAGAGTCTATCGGCATATACCGAGTCGGGGATGTTGGTAAGTGCCTGATATGCAGTGTCAATGTTGATAAACTCGCTGATGAATGTCTCGAAAGCCGCCACGCTGCTCTGCTCCTGCCATTGGGTGAGGAGTGAGTCATAGACCGAAGGATCGGTAAAGGTAATCGTGTCGAGTGGTGATATGGTATCGCCGGTCAAGAGCAACGAATCGGCTGACAAACTGTCCGGTCGTGCCGCCATCGCCTCTTCGAGTGCCTGAGTAGCTATCTGATTTACTATTGCCTCCACGCCAGCGGGTGGGTCTTGTGGTATAGGTAGATGTTTGATGGGGGTTGAGGTGGCAAGCAGTGTGAGAACAATTGTCGAAAGTGTGTGCATCGCTGTTGTCTATATTTCAGTATTTATAAATTCCAATTAAAAGGTAAATGAGAGGCCTACGCCAAGTGTGTTTTGCGCTCCAAGCCCTGTGGTGCCTATACTGCCCGTTACGGGAGTAATGTTCATTGTCAGATCGTCGCTGATGTCGTAGTCCTGCATATGAGCATCAATATGGGCATCCATAATGTTAACCAGATAGACTGCCACCATACCGATAATCGAGAGGTCGCGGTTGCGACGATATAGGTTCTTTAAATTTTGCAGATAGTCATCGTCATAGCGACCGTTAAACTCATCTACCGTAGCATCGTCACCGTCAGTTACCAGATCGTATGCGAGTTTAAAACGCTGATAACCACGATTGTTCCAATCAATAACATAGCCCATAGTGACCATACCTCCTACGAAGATGGGGGTCTTCCAGAAACTACCATTGTATATCTGGCCTGCACCCGGACATACCATCGAGAGGGTGGTAGCCTTCTGAACTTTGCTTGTCTGAGATGGGTAGTTGACAACGCCATCGGTGAGCATTGCCAGATAGGAGATTATTGTCCCTGCAAAGAGTACCTGACGATAGGTATTGTGGCGAATCATCTCGGTCTGTACGGGATCTACTTCTGTTCTTGACGCGCCAGTGCGTATGAGAGCATCGTATTCGGTTTTGAGTGCCTGATACTTTTTGTTCTGTTGCAGACCAAAGACCAGCGGAGTGGCTACTGCGGCATAGCCGATAGGTATCTTCCACGCTTGATTATTATATACCTGTGTCGTGCCGGGGAGAACTGCCGACAGCGCGGTCAGTTTGCCTAATGGCAGCGTGTCACGGAAGATACGGTTGTGGCGAACAATAGGGGTTGCTGTTGTGTCGCTCTTTTCGCCCTGACTCTGCTGCAAGCCTCTGAGCGATGCCAGAGTGATTGAATCGAGAGGGATTGCCAACTCCTCGGTAAGCGAGTCAGGGTTTACCGAGAGGTTGGGTAGCAGAGTGTGCAATCTGGCAAGCGAGAGAGAGTCGATAAGGCTCTCCGAGCCTAACGAATCCACTACCAGAAGACTACCTGTCGTGTCAGCCTTGATTGAGGTTGCACGATAAGGAGTGCCGAGTGAGTCGGTGAAGATAAGATTACCGAGTGAGTCAATTTTGGGGAGTCGCATCTCTGCGAGCTTTGCCGAGTCGATAATCTCTGGCACCTCCTCCGCCGAGCGCATACCGCTGCTGACAATGAAGGCACGACGCAACGAGTCGGCGCGCTCCACAGCACGCTCTCTCGCCTCACGCTCCTTGCGGTTCTGCGCACTCACGCTCTGAGGAACAACCACTCCGCAGAGGATAAGAACCAGAAGTGCAATCAGAAATCTCCCTCTCTTCACTCTTGTCTATTGTTTTACAACTTGTTCAACTTTGCGATCATCGCCTCGACCTCATCATCAGACGAGAAACCGATAACGATCTTGCCCTTGCCACCCTCAGTGCGCTTAATTTTGATGTCCTCGGTGAGCAGGAGTGACAAACGCTCAACCAGACGAGTGTAACTCTCGGGGAACTCCTCCTCGGCCTCTGCTGTGGGCTTGACGGTTGTAGCCTTCTTGGCGAGTTGCTCGGTTGCTCTTACCGACAGTCCCTTGCGTACGCACTTACGCAACAGTGCGCTCTGAGCCTCTTCGGGAGCCGATGCAATGGCTTTTGCGTGACCCATCGAGATAGAGTCTTCTTTTAGTGCAGCCTGAATCTCGGGCGACATCTGCAACAGACGAAGGTAGTTGGCAACTGTCGAACGCTTCTTGCCCACACGCTGTGCCACATTCTCCTGTGTTACGCCACACTCGTCAATCAGACGACCAAGGCTGATGGCAATCTCCATAGCATTTAGGTCCTGACGCTGGATATTCTCTACCAGAGCCATCTCGTGGAGTTCCACCTCATCCACCTCGCGAATATATGCGGGTACCTTCTCCAGTCCTGCTGCCTGCGATGCACGCCAGCGACGCTCACCGCTGATGATCATATATTTGCCGGCAATATCCTTTTTTACGGTGATGGGCTGAATCAGACCGAGTGTGCGAATCGAGTCAGCCAACTCGGCGAGTGCCTCTTCGTCAAAATTTGTGCGGGGCTGATTGGGGTTGGGGATAATGTCGCCAACAGCAATCTCCTCCAATCGGGCTACACTCTTAGCCTCCTCCGAGAGGGACTCAATATCGAGAATTGCGCCCAAACCGCGTCCCAGACCTTTATTCTTCATATCTATATCTCTTTAAGTTATTCTGCCTTTTTGGGTCCCTTGTTGTTTCTGCGCAGGAACTCGGTTGCGCAATCCATATAGCAACGACTACCGGTGCTGGATGCATCGTAGAGAATTACGGGGATACCGTGACTCGGTGCCTCGTCAAGTCTTACATTACGCTGAATTACAGCGTCATAAACCAGATGTTTGAAGTGGTCGCGTACCTCCAGAATCACCTGATTGGCGAGCTTGGAACGCGAATACATTGTCATCAGGAAACCCTCAATGTCGAGCGAGGGGTTGAGTTTACTCTTAACCATCTTGATAGTGCTGAGGAGTTTGCCCAGACCCTCCAGTGCGAAGTAACCGCACTGTACGGGAACAAGTACCGAGTCCGATGCAACAAGAGCATTGACGGTGGTAAAACCGAGCGAAGGCGAGCAATCAATAAAGATAAAGTCGTACTTATCCTTGATGGGGTCAAGCACCTCTTTCATCTTGTAGTGACCACCACCCTCAGTAGCGAGCTCTGCATCGGCACCCACCAGATTGATACTTGACGGGAGAAGGTCAAGACCCTTCACATCCTCGCAAGCCACAATCACATCCTCTGCCTTGCTCTCTCCGACGATACACTCGTAGACACCCTTGTTCTTGATGTTATGACCAAGACCAGAGGTAGCATTAGCCTGCGGATCGGCATCGACCAGCAATACTTTATGTCCCAAAATTGCAACATTTGCTGCAAGATTTATGGCGGTGGTTGTCTTTCCTACTCCACCTTTTTGGTTGGCAAGAGCCACTATTTTTCCCATACTTACTAAAAAGGTTATTTCAATCTGACAAAAATAGATAAAATCTCTGAGATTTTCCCCAAACTTCGCGAAAAATGCGTACATTTGACGACGTTTTAATTTTATTAAGCAACAGAATACTCTGATTATATGGTTGATTTAAGAGGAAAAAGTTTTCTGAAAATTCTTGATTTTTCTGCTGAGGAGATTTTGTATCTTGTAGATTTGGCTGCAAGACTTAAAGCGGACAAGAAATCGGGAACTGAGCGTAAAATGCTGAGTAATAAGAATATAGTGTTACTATTTGCGAAAGACTCTACCCGCACTCGTTGTTCTTTCGAGGTTGGTGCTGCCGACCAAGGAGCACATACCACCTATCTCGGTCCCACAGGGTCGCAGATGGGCAAGAAGGAGAGTATTGCCGATACGGCACGAGTATTGGGCAGACTCTACGACGGTATTGAGTATCGTGGTTTTGGTCAGGTGGTGGTTGAGGAGCTTGCTGCCAAGAGTGGTGTGCCTGTCTGGAACGGTCTGACAAATGAAGCGCATCCCACACAGGTTCTGGCCGACCTGCTGACTATGCGCGAGCACTGTAATAAACCTTTTAACGAGATGAAATTCTGCTACTTGGGCGATGCACGATACAATATGGCAAACTCGCTTATGGTGGTATGTGCCAAGATGGGTATCGACTACCGAGCTGCCTCGCCTGCGGCATACGCTCCCGACCCCGAATTGGTTGAGCAGTGTCGCAAAATTGCCGCTGAGAGTGGCGCGAAAATTACCATTACCCCCGATGTTGAGGAGGCTGTGCGCGATTGCGACTTTATCTATACCGATGTGTGGGTGTCGATGGGTGAGCCTGAGGAGGCTTGGAGTGAGCGATTGGAGCAGATGATGCCCTATCAGGTCAATAGTGAGTTGATGAAAAAGACGGGCAATCCGGATGTGAAATTCCTCCACTGCCTGCCCGCTTTTCACGACCTCGGAACGGAGGTTGGTCGTTGGGTTGCCGATAGGTTTGGTGTTGCCGAATTGGAGGTTACCGATGAGGTCTTTGAGAGCGATGCTTCGATAGTTTTTGACGAGGCAGAGAACCGTATGCATACCATAAAGGCAGTGATGGTTGCGACCCTTGCCGAAGAGTTGTATTAAAGAGTAAAAAAAGAGATATGGAACAGAAAAATAAAGAGCCTCAGATTGTTGAGGCTGAGGTGATTGACAGCAAGACTCTAAACCAAAACATTAACTCGGATGCAGAGCCTGTAAATACTTCGGCAAAGAAGAAATTTCCGGGTTGGAACGACCTCTTTGTGGCGCTCGGAATTTTTGCCTTTTCGGTGATTATCGGTAGCCTGCTGCTGGTTGTTTTGTTGGGCGGAAATTTGGCGGACGGCATCCCGGCGCAGTATACATTTATCACCTACCTGGTGCAGATGTTGCCGGTGATTATCTATATTGCCGTGCGTCGTCGCTCGCTTGGATTGGGTTGCGGTATGCGACTTGCTGCGGGCAAGGTAAATCCCCCTTTGGTATTATGGGGTCTGCTTTTAGTGCTGATATCGGGTGTGGTTATTGAACCTCTGCTTGCCACTATGCCGGAGGAGAATATGGAAGCACTTGAGAGTGCTATCGGTAGCGGTGGCTGGGCGTTGATCACTACAACTCTCTGCGCACCCATTTTGGAGGAGATTTTGTTCCGTGGTCAGATACTTGGCTCGTGCCGCGAGCGATTTGGTAAATTCTGGGCATTGATTATCTCGGCTATCTTCTTCGCGCTTGCACACTTCTCTGTCCCTCAGCAACTTGTCAATGCTTTTGTGGTGGGTCTGATTTTGGGCTATATCTATCTTCGCACCGGCTCGTTGCTGGCAGTTATAATCATCCACGCCATCAATAACGGTATTGCCTTTGTTTCGATGGAACTCTCGTCGGACGCTGCTGATTTGACTCTGCGTCAGATGATTGCTTCGGATACTCTCTATTGGATCATCTATGGTGGTTGTGTGGCTGTCTTCCTGTTTGCTATGGTCAATGTTTGGCGAACATTGCGTGCTGACGAGGTGGTTGATGGTGGCGCAGAAGAGGTTATTAAATAATAAATTTAATAATTATTGCGTTAGTATAGCGATAAATTAGAGGAAAAACACTATTTTTGTCAGTTGATGAGGAAGTTTTTTGCAATATCGCTTTGTGTTGGCTTGGGAGTAGCAATGCTCTCGGGCTGTTCTCCTTTGGAGGGTGGCTTGCGAGATAAGGTGGTTGCCAAGGTGGGTAAGAAGAAGTTGCGCACCTCGGAGGCGATTGCCAATATCCCGACAGGTCTGCCCGCAGAGGATAGTCTGCGAATGTTGGAAGACTATATTGAGCAGTGGGCGCGCAGAGAGTTGAAATTGCAAGAGGCTGAGAGAGTTATCGGCAATAGTGCTGTGGCTGAGGTTAATCGTATGGTTGAGGAGTATCGCTACTCGTTGCTCGGCTACCGATTGGACCAAAAGTACCTCGACATGAAGGTTGATACGCTTCTGTCGGATAGTGTCGTGACCGCATATTGGGAGCAGCATAAGGCAGATTTTGCTCTTGACCGCACGGTGGTTAAGGGTCGTATTGTGCGCATCCCCAATAGCTATCGTCAGGCGGTGAAACTCCTCTCGTTGATGCGTTCCCCTTCGGAGGATAGACAGAAGGATTTTATCTCTACTTGTGAGAAGAATAATTTTGAGACTCACTTCTTTGAGGAGGAGTGGGTGGATTTCTCCGAGTTTCTGTCATATCTTCCCGTGCGTCGTGACCGCAGTTACGACTATATGCTTGACAGTAAAGAGGTACGTGAGATGGCAGATGCGGACAACCACTACTTTGTACAGATTACCGACTGTCTGCGTGCCGGCTCGGATGCTCCGTTCGACAGGGTTGGCGATGCGGTAAGAAGAATCATCTTCAATCGTCGTCGCAATCAGGTGATTAAGGAGTATGAGGATAGCCTCTATAACGCTTCGCTCACAGAGGGCAGAGTGCAACTCTTGCTCGAAAAGGAGGAAGAGAAGATCATAATACCCGAAGAGATTGAGTCGGAGGGTGCTATTGAGGTGGAAGTGGTTGAACTGCCTGCTGAGGTTAAGGCCGATAGTGTGGCTGTTGAGCCGGAGATAATCGAGAGCGAAAGTTCTGAAGAAGATAAAGAATAAAAATATAGAAAAGAATGTTTAGACGTTTTGTAAAACTATTTACAGTGGGTATTGCTCTTGTTTTTGCAACCAATGTTGCTGCTCAGGAGCGTTTTGTTGTTGATAAGATTATTGCAGTTGTTGGTGGCTCGGCTATTACATATTCGGAGGTGGCAGAGCAGGCAAAAGCACTTGTTGAGCAGCGTCGCCAGCAGGGTTACACTACCGATCGTGATCCTATCAATGAGGCTCTCGAGAAGTTGATGTTGCAGAAGTTGCTTTATAACCAAGCTCAGATTGACTCGGTTATGATTAACAACGATATGATCGCTCAGGCAATCGATGAGCAGATACAGGCGATGGTTGGCGAGGCCGGTTCGATTGCAGCTTTGGAGGAGCGCGAAGGTGTTGCGATATATGATATTCGCAAAAATCTCAGCACCAAGGTTGAGGAACAGCAGTATGCGCAGCAGATGCAGTACGAGGTGACCAGCAAGGTGACAATCACCCCCGGCGAGGTGGAGAAGTACTACAACAGTCTTGAGAAAGATAAATTGCCCATTATCCCCGAGCAGTATATATATGCCCAGATTACAAAGTTCCCCTCGGGTGCTGAGGAGGCTAAACAGAGAGCAAAGGAGCGTCTGCTCGATATCCGTGAGCGTATCATCAATGGTGAGCGTTTCGATATGATGGCACGCCTCTACTCGGCCGACTCGAGTAATAGTATGCAGGGTGGCGAGATGGGTTTCCAGGAGCTTAACCGCTTTGTGCCTGCCTTCTCGGAGGCTCTCGGCAAGCTGGAGGTTGGTCAGATCTCGGGTGTTGTTGAGACCGAGTATGGTTTCCACCTGGTGCAGTTGCTCGATAAGCGTGGCAACCAGTATAACAGTCGCCACATTCTTATCAAGCCCACCTTTACTCCTGAGGAGTTGTCAGAGAGCGATAAGTTGCTCGACAGCGTCGCTATGTTGATTCGCACCGACTCGATGACCTTTGAGGATGCTGCACGCGAGTTTTCGGATGATAAGTATTCGCGCGAGAATGGCGGTATTGTTACCAATCACGAACTTATGGCATACTATGGTGCTAACGACACAAGTTTCTCGACCACCCGTTTCAATCGCGAGGACTTGGGTAACGATTATATGGCAATTCGCAATCTCTCTGTTGGCGAGGTGTCTGACTCCTATCAGACTCAGGATTTAAAGGGTAACCCTCTGAGCAAAATCGTGAAGATTATTCGTATTATCCCCGCTCACGAGGCTGATCTGAGTGAGGATTACCTCGATATTGAGACGCTGGCCTTGCAGGATAAACAGGACAAGGAGTTTGGTAAGTGGCTGGATAAGAAGATAGCCTCGACCTATGTACGCATTGACCCCGAGTTCCGCGAAGGTGAGTGGACAAACAAGAATTGGGTTAAGTAATTTAGTTTAGAAAATAGATACCCCGCCCACTTTATAGGGTGGGGTATGCTACAA
>JAGBTK010000048.1 GCA_017631375.1 Tidjanibacter sp.
AACTCCTATTACTCCTATAGTTCCCATAGTTCCTATAACTCCCATAAACAAAAGTTGTCTGCAATTCGATATTGCAGACAACTTTTAGATAAACCCACTCACTTCAAAAAGTCATATGATTGAGGGATTTTTGTGCATCGTGCAGCAAGACAAAGCGGAGTTTACTCTAAGTAAATGAGCATTTGGCTTGCAAGGGATGTGCAAAAAGCACCAATCAGATGGCTTTTTCAGATGACTTCGTGAGCATTTCTCTAACCGCACTTCGACCAACCGCACGAGTGACAAGTAGGACATCCGTTCTGGTAGACCAGAGAGTCTGAGCCGCAGTTGGGACATTTGCGCTTGCTCTTTGTGCCGTCCTTGATATATTGTTTCAGGGCGCGTGCCACACCGTTCTTCCAGGTGTTGATAGCGTCGTTGTCGAACTGCAAGCCCTCAACAAGGTTAACCACATCGACGATAGGCATACCATTGCGGAGCACACCCGAGATAAGTTTCGCATAGTTCCAGAACTCCATGCTGAACATACGCGAGATACCGCCGATGAAGTTGGGGTAGCCATATTTATCGGTATACTTAAAGTCGTAGCGTTTGGTGCCGTCCTCCTCGCGCACCTTCACGATAAAGCCCTTCTTCACGCTCTTGGGGATGTAGAGTACATCCTCCTCGATCTGACCGGTGAAGATCTCGTAGGGACGGTCGTTGTAGATACCCACAAAGGCGATCCAATCCTCCTTACCGTTCTTGAAGCGTACGATATCTGCCTCCAACTCCTTAGGACGGTGGATGGGGTGCTTGGTGTCTGTCTCGGCTGCTGCGTTCTCATTGCTCTTCTTCTTGGTATCGACAAGCACACCTGCACGCGATCCATCGCGATATACGGTAACGCCCTTACAGCCACTCTCCCAAGCGGTCATATATACCTGAGCAACAAGCTCCTCGGTCACCGAGTTGGGGAGGTTCACGGTTACGGAAATCGAGTGGTCAACCCACTTCTGGATTGCGCCCTGCATCTTAACCTTAGCCACCCAGTCGATATCGTTGGCGGTAGCCTTGTGGTAAGGCGACTTAGCAACGAGTGCATCAAGCTCGTCATCGGAGATCTCCGACAGACGGCTCATATCGAAGCCGGTGATACGCAACCACTCCACAAACTTGTGGTGGAATACATAGTACTCCTCAAAGCAATCGCCCACCTCGTCGCGGAACGAGATTTTTACATTCTGGTCGGTGGGGTTCACCTTGCGGCGACGCTTGTAGACGGGACGGAAGACGGGCTCGATACCCGAAGTGGTCTGCGACATCAGCGAGGTGGTACCGGTAGGCGCGATGGTGAGCATAGCCACATTACGACGACCATACTGCATCATCTCTGCATAGAGTGCGGGATCTGCCTCGCGGATGCGGGCAATCATCGGGTTGTTCTCCTCCTTGATGTTGTCGTACATCGGGAAAGCACCTCTCTCGCGTGCCATCTTCACCGATGCGCGGTAAGCCTCAACAGCGAGTGTCTTCTGTACCTTAACGGCAAAGTCGATAGCCTCGTCAGTACCGTAGGTGAGGCCGAGTGCTGCCAGCATATCGCCCTCAGCGGTGATACCCAGACCGGTACGGCGACCCTTGATGGCCTTCTCGCGAATCTTCTCCCAGAGCGAGAGTTCTACGCGACGAACATCGAGATCCTCAGGATCCTTGCCAATCTTGCGGTAGATAGCATCCACCTTCTCCAACTCGAGGTCGATGATATCATCCATCATACGCATTGCCTTCTCCACGTGGAGGCTGAACTTCTCGAAGTTGAACTTAGCCTCAGGGGTAAAGGGAGCGTCAACATAGCTATAAAGGTTGAGTGCGAGCAATCGGCAGCTGTCGTAGGGACAGAGAGGAATCTCGCCACAGGGATTTGTCGATACGGTGCGGAAGCCCTCGTCTGCATAGCAGTCGGGCACCGACTCGCGGATAACGGTGTCCCAGAAGAGAACACCGGGCTCTGCGCTCTTCCAAGCATTGTGGACAATTTTATTCCACAGAGCCTTAGCGTCGATCTCCTTTGAGTAGAGAGGATTCTCGGCATCGATGGGGAACTGCTGACGATACATTGTTCCCTCCTTAACTGCACGCATAAACTCGTCATCGATCTTAATCGAGACATTCGCACCTGTCACCTTTCCCTGCTCGGTCTTAGCATCGATAAATTTCTCGGCATCGGGGTGTTTGATCGAGAGGGTGAGCATCAGCGCACCACGACGACCATCCTGCGCCACCTCGCGTGTCGAGTTGGAGTATCGCTCCATAAAGGGTACGATACCGGTACTTGTCAGCGCGCTGTTGAGCACGGGGGTTCCCGACGGACGGAGGTGCGAAAGGTCGTGACCTACACCACCGCGACGCTTCATCAGCTGCACCTGCTCCTCATCGATACGGATGATACCACCGTAGGAGTCGGCAGGATTGCGATGACCCACAACAAAACAGTTGCTGAGAGATGCTATCTGGAGATTGTTGCCTATGCCCGTCATTGGGCCACCCTGGGGAATAACATACTTAAAGCCATCGAGCAGGTCGAAAATCTCCTGCGCGCTCATCGGGTTTGCATAGTTACTCTCGATACGAGCAATTTCGTTTGCGATGCGCCAGTGCATCTCCTTGGGTGTGCTCTCGTAGAGCCTGTTGAACGAGTCTTTGAGGGCATACTTGTTCACCCACACCATTGCGGCGAGGTCGTCACCCTTGAAGTACTCCTTCGTTGCGGCCAATACATCCTCGTATTTGAGTATCGCGTCAGTCGATACCGAACCGCCTTTGTCCATTTTCTCAGACATAGTACAACTTCTAAATAATTAATAATCAATAACTTTCTCGAACGGGAAAGGGCGTTCGCGTGCAGTTACAAAGTTGCACCCTTTTTACGGAAAGGCGTATCTTTTTTCTCTGAAATTATGAACAACGAATTAACAATTTCGTTATGTATTCATTTATAGGATGTTCTGGCGATAAAACAAAATTGCACAGCAGTCGGACCTGCTGTGCAATTTTATTGTGACTACAACCGAGAGGCAGCCTCGCACTACTTTTTCACCACCACGCTAACGCGCTCCATCTTGCCACCTGTCGGGGGGGCGAGCTTCGACACACGCACCTTCACCGAGGTAACAGCCTGGGAGTGAGCGCGCATAGCATCGGCAATGCGCAGTGCAGCGTGCTCGATGGTGTTGGAGGTGATGGCCATCTGCTCTTCAACAATGGTCACAAGGTCGAGGTAGTTGACCAGCCCGCACACATTATCCTCCTCAGCCGCACGGTCGGTCTCGGGGGAGCACACCTCCACCTCGGCATCCACACGGAAACGACCACCCACAACCTTCTCCAAGTCGTAGCAGCCGTGACGCGCATAGAGTTCTATATTTTCTAATTCGATAATCATAAACGTACGGTTGTTTAGAAGAGGTACTGCTCGCTCTTTACCTTCTCAACCAAGCGGTAGATGTCTGCCCAGACCTCTTCGCCGAAGGTGGTACCCACAACCTCGATAACCTTACCTGCTGCAATAGCACCAATCGTACCGCACTGGCGGAGCGAGAGTCCCTCGCACATACCATAGAGAAAGCCGGCAGCGTAGAAGTCGCCCGCACCGGTGGTGTCAACACGCTTGGCAGCCGCCATAATGCCGACGTGGAGCACCTCGCCGCCACACTTGATGAGTGCACCGCGAGTACCAATCTTCACCACAGCCAGCTCGCATCTCTTCGAGATGAACTCCAATGCATTTACAGGCTCCTCCTCGCCCGAGAAGGCGGTTGCCTCCTGCTCATTGGCGAAGATGATATCTACATACTCATCAACCAGATGCAAGAGGAAGTCGCGGTTTTCGAGCACCACATTGTAGCTTGCCAGATCGATGGCAATTTTGAGTCCCTGCTCCTTAGCCGAGCGGATAACATGCTCGATAACCTCGTGATTCTGAACCTGAAAGCCCTCAACATAGAGGCAGTCATAGTTTGTAAAGATGTTAGGGGTAACATCCTCTTTCGAGAGTTCGAGTGCCGCACCGAGGTAGGTTACCATTGTGCGCTCGCCATCGGGCGAGATAAGCGAGAGGCAACGACCCGAGCGATTGACGCCGTGGAATACGAAGGGCTCGATACCCAGATTCTCCAAGGCACGCTCGTAGAAACGACCTGTCGAGTCAACACCCACCTTGCCAATCAGACCCACGCTTGCACCGAGCTGTGCCATAGCGCGGATAGTATTGCCCGCCGAGCCACCCAGCGAAAGGGTGTGGGGGAGCGATGCCGTGCGGTCCTGAATAAGTCGCTGCTGCTCCGACTCAACAAGAGTCATACTGCCACGACCAAGACCGAACTCGGCAAGTACATTATCATCTTTCAGGTTGACCAAAAAATCCGTCAGGGCATTTCCAATGCCTAATACTCTCTTCATCTTATTCTTACACTTTGATTTTGGATTACCGTTTCGTGCCATAAACAGCACAGAAACAGTCACAAAGATAGCCAAATTTTATTGATTGCGGTTATAAAGGTCGCTATTATCCAAAAAAAGCGTACATTTGTAGGCTCTAATATATTATATTAAGGTATAAAGGGTGTGGCAAAACGGCTGCTCGAACCTTCGGCAATCGCAAAGCAAAACCCCTCATTATTTGCAGAACAAAAATGTAGAAAATATGGTAAAGAAGATTTTTGGAACTATCGTGGCACTCCTCTCGGCATTTGTGCTGAGCGGACAGATGCCTGCAAATGAGAACATTTCGTGGCGTTACTCTGTTGAGCCTTTGCAGGGTGACACCTGCGCCGTGACCCTTACGGCTACCATCGCTCCGGGCTGGCACATCTACGACTTTGGTCCCTACGCAGGCGGCCCCAACGCCCTCGAAATCCTCCTTGCACCCAAGGTGGGTGCCGAGTTAGTTGGCGATATTGAGGCACAACAGGAGGCCCACATTGCCTACTCGGAGATGTTCAAGAAGGATGTAGGCTCCTACGAAGGTCGCCCCAAATTTGTGCAGAAGGTGGTAACCACTGCACCCGAAACCACTATCGATGTCCTTATCAAGGCCGATGTATGCGAGGATGGCGGCAGCTGCACCTCGTCGCAGAGCAAACTGACAGTCAAGATTAGCAACCCCAACGCCTCCGGCGCAACCATCAAGGCTGAGGCTGAAAGCACTTCGGGCTCAACCCAGAACCTCTGGTCGATGATTATCGAGGCTATCCTCTGGGGCTTTATGGCACTGCTCACCCCCTGCGTATTCCCGATGGTGCCTATGACCGTGTCGTTCTTCCTCAAAAGTTCGAAGAACAAGGCCGCCAACCGCTTCAAAGCGATTATGTACGGCATCTTCATCGTGACACTCTACACCCTGCCTATCGCGGCACTGATCATCATTACCCGCGTGGTGGGTGGCGATGCGGTGACTGCCAATATCTTCAACTGGCTGGCTACACACTGGCTGCCCAACCTCATCTTCTTTGCGGTCTTTATGGTCTTTGCAGCATCGTTCTTCGGTGCTTTCGAGATTGTGATGCCCAGCAAGTTGGTTAACAAGTCGGACAGCAACTCCGATCGTGGCGGTCTGGGTGGCGTATTCTTTATGGCACTGACTCTGGTGCTCGTATCGTTCTCCTGCACCGGACCTATCGTGGGCACTGTGCTGATCAAATCGACCTCGGGTGAGTTCTGGGCTCCTATCCTCACTATGCTCGCATTCTCGACAGCCTTTGCACTCCCCTTTATGCTCTGCGCACTCTTCCCCTCATTGCTCAACACACTGCCTAAGAGTGGTGGTTGGCTCAACTCGGTGAAGGTGGTACTCGGCTTTGTGGAGTTGGCTCTCGGTCTGAAATTCCTCAGCGTGGCAGACCAGACCTACCACTGGGGCATCCTCGACAGAGAGATCTATCTGGCACTCTGGATTGTAATCTTCACCCTGCTCGGCTTCTATCTGCTGGGTAAGTTGAAATTCAAGCACGACAGCGAGGTGAAGTATATCGGCGTACCCCGTCTGATTATGTCGATTATCGTTTTTGCCTTTGTGGTATATATGATTCCCGGTATGTGGGGCGCACCTCTGCGCGGTCTGTCGGGATATATGCCTCCCATTTCTACTCAGGACTTTGTGATTGAGAAATATGCCTGCCCCGTAGCCTCAACAGGTGCGGTGTCGAGCAGCGAGAGTGCAGGTCGCAAGTATGCCGACTTCCTCCACCTCCCCTACAACCTCGAAGGCTTCTTCGACCTCGAAGAGGCAAAGGAGTATGCCTCGAAGCAGGACAAGCCCATCTTCATCGACTTCACCGGCCACGGCTGCGTGAACTGCCGCGAAATGGAGGCGCGTGTGTGGTCGGATGAGCGTGTGCTCGACCACCTCAGAAACAACTATGTGGTGACTGCCCTCTATGTGGATGACAAGAAGGTGGTGGCTGAGGAGGATTGGGTGGTTACCGAGAGTGGCAAGACCCTCAAACGCCTTGGCGATATCAACTCGCACTACGCACTGACCGAGTTCAAGGTGAACGCTCAGCCCTACTATGTGCTGATGTCGCCCGAGGGCAAGGTGCTCGTTGAGCCTCGCGCCTACGACCTCAGTGTTGACGGCTTTGTCAAGTTCCTGGAATCGGGACTGGCTGCCTACGAGATTGAGCGACTCGCTGAGTAACAAATGCAACAATAACAGAGAGCCGAGCGAATCAAATCGCTCGGCTCTCTTTTTATTTGAAGTAGCGGCTACTTAGCCATATATGCTTCAATCTCCTCAACGGTGACGGGAATATGTTTGTCGCGACCAATCTGGTAGCAACCGTTCTCGGTAATCACAAGGTCGTCCTCGATGCGGATACCGCCAAAGTCGTAGAACTTCTCCAGCTTGTCGTATGCCACAAACTCCTTGCACTTACCCTCAGCCTTCCACTGCTCGATGAGTGCGGGGATGAAATAGATGCCGGGCTCGTCGCTCAGTACTGTGCCTGGGCGCAACATCCACGCCGAGCGCATAATGCAGCTATCCACCTTACCCGTAGCGGCGATGGGAGCAAAGTTCGCACCTAAGCCGCGCTCGCCCATATTCTCGCAGTCGTGAACATCCAGACCGATACCGTGTCCGAGTCCGTGGGGCATAAAGAGGCCTGCCACACCTGCAGCAAAGGCGTCGTCGGGGTTGCCTTTCACCAAGCCCAAGCCTGCCAGACCCTCAACAAGGGTGCGGAGTGCCAGGTTGTGCAACTCCATATACTTGCCGGGACGAGCCTCCTCGATAACTCTGTCGTGTGCGCGAAGCACTACATTATATACATCTTTCTGGACATCGGTAAACTTGCCGCTCACGGGGAATGTACGGGTGTGGTCGCTGCAATAGTTGTTCACCGACTCGCCACCTGCATCCACCAAGAGCAACTTACCGTTGGTGAGGATACCCTCGTGCGAGTGGTTGTGCAGGGTCTCGCCGTGCTGCGACACGATGGAGTGGAACGACACACCCTCGCCAAGCTGATGGGTGATACCCTCCATCTCGCCTGCCACCATACGCTCCGAGATACCCTCACGGGTAGCCCTCATCGCGGCGGTGTGCATAGCGTAGCCCACCTCGAAGGCGTTCTCCAACTCCTCCAACTCCTCGGGACCCTTCACCTCGCGCATAGCGGCGATAGCCACCGCCAACTCGGGCGAGAGGTGCTCCACCATACGCAGCGGGTCGATACCTGTCAGGCGTGCCAACTGCAACACTGTGCGACCGCGATAGGGCATCAAAAAGTGTACCTTGCGACCGGCACGGATAGCTTTGCCCACCACCTCGGCAGCAGCAGCCAGCGGTGCGGTGCGCTCAACACCTACCCACGAGCCACGCTCAACCATCGAGGGCTGGGGACCCATCCAGATAATATCGTCAATCGAGCAGTCGTCGCCAAAGAGCAACTCCTCGCCACTATCAGCGTCGAGAATGCCGAAGAGGTCGGGCTGCTGTAATCCGAAGTAATAGATGAAGTTGCTATCCTGACGGAAAGCATACGCATTGTCAAAATAGTTGCGCGGTGCCTCGCTGTTGCCCGGCAACAGAATCAGACCGCTACCGATACGGCGACGCAACTCTGCGCGTCTTGCCTTATAAATCTCTGCCTTAAACATAGTTATTCGGTTCTTTTATGGTTAATTTTTATTCAAATCATTACTTTCCCCATTGGTAGTGCGGGGTGTGGAGGCCGAGGTGTTTGAGCACACGCTCGACTATTGTATCTGTCAGCTCCTCGATAGTCGCAGGGCGCGAGTAGAAGGATGGCGAGGCGGGAATCACCACCGCACCGCACTCCGAGAGTGTGGTGAGGTTGCGCAGATGGATGGTGCTCAGCGGAGCCTCGCGTGGCACAACGACCAATCGCGCCCTCTCCTTCAACACCACATCTGCCGCACGCGATATGAGATCTATCGAGACCCCCGAAGCCACACGCCCCACAACCCCCATCGAGCAGGGGACAATCGCCATTGCGTCATAATCGGCCGACCCTGAGGCGGGTGGAGCAAACATATCGTCATTGTCGTAAATCCGCACCTTCGGGCTCTCCACCTCCAGACAGACACCCTCCTGCTCGGCAACGGCGCGCGCGTGGCTGCTGAAGATGAGTGCCACCTCGGCAACCTCCGCACTTGCAACAAGCGCATCGAGAAGCCTGCGAGCATACACCGAGCCGCTCGCACCACTCACGGCAACTATAATCCTCAACCCTTCCATAACTCAATTGTCGAACAGCGCAAGCCCTGCTCCTGAATATATTTCAGTGTGCGTGGGAGTGCGTAGTGCATATTCTTGTAGGCCTTCACCGAGTCGTGGAAGACCACCACCGACCCTGCCTTGACATGGCGCAAAACCTTGTTCAGACAGGACTGCGGGGAGATGTTTCGGTTGTAGTCCTGGCTCAGCACATCCCACATTATCAGCCGATAGCGTGGAGCAAGTGCCTTCACTTGTGCGCCTGTGATGCGACCATAGGGTGGTCGGTAGAGATCGCTGTGAACAAACTGATTGGCAAAATCGACATCCTCCACATACTCCTCCTCGCTGCGCCCCCAGCCCTTGATATGGCTGTAGGAGTGGTTGCCCACCTTGTGGCCTGCGGCGATGATACGCTCGTAGAGGTCGGGATACATCTCCACATTCTTGCCTAAGCAGAAGAAGGTCGCCTTGGCATTATACTTGTCGAGTTGTTGGAGGATATATTCGGTGATACCCGGAGTGGGACCATCGTCAAATGTGAGAAAGACGCGCTCGTCATCCTCCAAACCCCAGATCAGTTCGGGTACCATACGCTTGATAAACTTTGGAACAGTAATCTTCATCTCCAACTCTTTTTCTTCACACTCTACAAATATACGAGAGTTTAACGAATTTCCGTTACATTTATGATAAAAATGGCGATAAGAAATCGTTGTAATGATTAAAATACAATGGTATGTTTAGATTTGAAAACGATTTTTTTATCTATTTTTGTAGAACTATTAATAAGGCAAATAAAGAACAATCAGATATGAAAGCAAGAATTACTCCAAAAGCGTGGTTGCTCGGCGTGCTCCTCGTGGCTGCCACCTCGTGTAACCTCACCGAGTCGCTCAACCCCAACGGCAAACCTAAATCGACAGGCGGACTCTACGAGATGATCATCTCGTGCGGTACTCCCATCTGGAATACCCCCGTGGGCGATACTCTCAAAAGCATCTATGGCACTGCGTGCGACTATCTCAATCAGTATGAGCCTGTTATGGACGCTATGCGTATTGTTCCGACCAATCTGCGCAACATCCTTGCCAAGCACCGCAACATCCTCACCGTAGAGGTTGATTCGACCCTCACCGAGGCTACCTCAACCGCTATCCGCGACTATTGGGCATCGCCTCAGCTGATCGTGCAACTCAAAGCACCCTCGAACGCAGCACTTCTGGAGTATATCAACAACAACCGCCAGCCTCTGATCGACATCTTCGAGAAGGAGGAGCGCGACCGCGCTGTGGCAGGCAACAAGAAGTATCGTCAGGCGGGTCTCGGCTCGGAGATCAAGGAGATGTTCGGCATCAACATCGACCTCCCCAACGGCTACCGCAAGCGCAGCACCGTGGGCAATGACTTTATGTGGGTATCGTACGAGTATCCTCTTGCAAGTCAGGGCTTTGCAATCTACACCTACCCCTACGAAGGTCGCGAGGACTTCCTGATGGAGAGTATGTTGGCGCGCCGCAACGAGTTTATGAAACGCATCCCCGGTCCATCGGACGGCTCCTATATGACCACACAGGATATGTTCCCGCCCGAGGTGAAGTATATGACCATCAATGGTCGTGAGTGGGCAGAGATGCGCTCATTCTGGGATATCGAGAACGACTTTATGGGTGGTCCGGCCGTGACCTACTCAACCCGCGATGTGATGAACAACCGCATTGTGGTTATCGACTGCTATGTCTATCACCCC
>JAGBTK010000049.1 GCA_017631375.1 Tidjanibacter sp.
GCAAATAAGGGTTAGAGGATACATAACTGTTCCACGTGGAACGGTAATTGTATTAAAGGAGGGTGTTCCACGTGGAACACCCTCCTTTAATACAATTACCGTTCCACGTGGAACAGTTATGTATCCTCTAACCCTTATTTGCAATCTTCGACCACGAGTCGCGCAGACCTACCGTTCTGTTGAATACGGGTTTCTCGGTGGTGTGGTCGTAGTCAGCGCAGAAGTAACCTACGCGCTCGAATTGGAACTTGTCGCCAACCTTAGCCTCAGCAAGCGAAGGCTCAACAAAGGCGGTCTTAACAACCATCGACTCGGGGTTGAGATAATCCAAGAAAGTCTTACCCTCCTCAACATCGTCGGGATTCTCCTTCGCAAAGAGATTGTCGTACAGGCGCACCTCTGCCTCAGCAGCGTGAGCAGCCGACACCCAGTGGATAACGCCCTTTACGCGGCGACCATCGCTCGACGAGCCCTGACCCGATTCGGGGTCGTAGGAGCAGCGAAGCTCAACAACATTACCCTCTGCATCCTTAATAACCTCCTCACACTTAATAAGATATGAGTAGCGGAGGCGTACCTCTGTGCCGGGGGCGAGGCGGTAGTATTTCTTGGGAGGATTCTCCATAAAGTCGCCACGCTCGATATAGATCTCGCGCGAGAAGGGCACTTGACGAGTGCCTGCATTCTCATCCTCAGGATTGTTAATAGCGGTGAAATACTCGGTCTTATCCTCAGGATAGTTGGTGATCACAACCTTGATAGGATCAACAACTGCCATACGACGCTCGGCAATTTTGTTCAAATCCTCGCGCAGGCAGAACTCCATCAGCGAGAGATCGATCACATTGTCGCGCTTTGCAACGCCCACCTTCTCGGCAAATGCGCGCACAGCAGCGGGGGTGTAACCCTTACGACGCAGAGCGCAGATGGTCGGCATACGGGGGTCGTCCCAGCCGCGAACAATACCCTCCTTAACCAGCTGGAGCAGCTTACGCTTGCTCATCACGGTATAGGTGAGATTGAGGCGTGCGAACTCGTACTGGTGGCTGGGGAAGATCTCCAGCTCGTTGATGAACCAGTCGTAGAGGGGACGGTGTACATCAAACTCAAGGGTACAAATCGAGTGAGTGATTCGCTCAATCGAGTCGCTCTGGCCGTGTGCGTAGTCATACATCGGGTAGATGCACCACTTGTCGCCTGTGCGGTGGTGGTGTGCGTGGATGATACGATAGAGGATGGGGTCGCGGAAGAGCATATTGGAGTGCGCCATATCGATCTTTGCGCGCAGCACCTTTGCTCCATCGGGGAACTCGCCATTCTTCATACGCTCGAAGAGATCCAGGTTCTCCTCAACCGAACGGTTACGCCAGGGGCTCTCGGTACCGGGAACGGTAACAGTACCACGACCTGTACGAATCTCTTCCTGAGTCTGGTCGTCTACATAGGCTTTACCCTTGATAATCAACTGCTTAGCCCACTCATAGAGCTGGTCGAAGTAGTCCGAAGCATAACGCTCCTCAGCCCACTCCCAGCCAAGCCACTTGATATCCTCCTTGATCGAGTCAACATACTCGGTATCCTCCTTCACGGGGTTGGTATCGTCGAAGCGCAGGTTGCACTTGCCGCCATAACGCTTGGCAAGACCAAAGTTAAGGCAGATACTCTTTGCATGACCAATATGCAGATAGCCGTTAGGCTCGGGCGGGAATCGTGTCTGGATAGCGTTGCCGGTCTCGGCTATATAGTTTTCTACTATCTCTTCGATAAAGTTGAGCGACTTCTCCTTAGTTGCGCCCACATCTTTTTTTATCTCTTCCATTGTGTAGTAAAAAGGTTATAATTTGTGCAAAGATACTTTTTTCTCGCGTTACTCACACAACTATAACAAAAAAAGTAGCGAGGAGTGGTTAAAAAACTCACTCCTCGCCATTATAAACAAGTACTTGCAAATACTATCTCAGTGTCAGCTCCTCGATAAGACGGCTGCAATTACCATACTTCTCGATGCAGAAGAGCACATAGCGAACATCCACATTGATACAACGCTGCAAGTTGTGCTCAAATGCGATATCGCCACTCAGAGCCTCCCAGTTGCCGTCGAAAGCAAGACCGATCAGCTCACCCTTGTCGTTCAGCACGGGGCTACCCGAGTTACCACCGGTGATATCGTTGTTCGAGAGGAAGCCTACATGGAGAGTGCCGTCCTCATCTGCCCAACGACCGTAGTCCTTAGCGTTGTAGAGCTCTTTCAGACGCTCGGGCACGGTGAACTCCAGGGGATTCGAGGGATCCTCCTTCTCCATAACGCCCTCCAAAGTGGTGAAGTAGTTGTAAACAACTGCATCCTTGGGCGAGTAGGGGTGGATATTACCATAGGTGAGGCGGAGGGTAAAGTTAGCATCGGGGTAGTGCATAGCGTCGGGCTCCATCTCCATCAGACCTGCAATATAGAGGCGGTGTGCGTCGTCATAGTCGGCAGCATACTGAGCAGCGTCATTGCGGAAAGCGGGAGTCTTGGCGTTCATATCAGCAATCATCTTCACCACGGGCTCAGCCTGGAGCTTCTCCTTGTCGAAGTTAGCGAAGAAGGCGTCTGCGGACTCCTTATTTGCGAGAACCGAGTTGTCGTAGAGCCAATCTACATAAGCCTCGATATCGCCGTTAAAACGGCCCTTAATGTCGTTCAGATAGAAAGCGGGGAGATCCTCGTCAGCCAGCATCTTACCAAACTCGGTCAGAGCAGCAACTGCCAACTCACGGTCTACCGACTCATCATAGTCCTCGTATGCCGAAGCAAGCGTCTGCTGTACCTGAGCAATCAGCTCTGCGGTAGGAGTCTCCGTTCCACGCAGACGCGAAGTGCGCGAGTAGAGAGTGAAGATATCCATACAACGCTGGAACTCGCTATAAGTAAGGCTCTTCTGCTCTGCAACAGTGCGACCCTCAACAACCCTCTTCATAGTCGAAAGTACATCGCCATACTTCTGCTCACGCATAGGATCTGCGCTCACCCAAGCAGCAAACGCTGCCTCCTGAGCCTCCTTCTGACCCTTCACATCGAGCTTAGCGAGTGCCTCGTTCATACCGATAGCATTCTTCCAGTAGTTCGACTGCGACGACTGCTTAGCAGCATACTTGATACGCACCTCGTCCGAAGCCTCCATACGGGGTTTCAACACGTCGAGGTATGCAGTACGCATCTGGATACGGGTGGGGTTCTCGCTGCTTACGGTCTGCTCAATCTCAAAAGAGGTCATAAAGCGGGTAGTGCTGCCGGGGTGACCCATAATCATAGCGAAGTCGCCCTCCTTATAACCCTGAGTCGAAACTGCAAGGTGGTTGGGAGTCTCCAGAGGCACATTGTCGGGCGAGTAAGCTGCGGGCTTACCATTCTTGTCGGCATATACGCGGAAGATCGAGAAGTCGCCGGTGTGACGAGGCCACATCCAGTTGTCGGTGTCGCCACCGAACTTACCGATCGACGAGGGAGGTGCACCTACGAAACGAACATCGGTATAAGTCTCCTGTACGATTGCAAAGTACTGATTACCACCAAAGAAGCTCTGTACCGAAACACGCATATTTTTGTGCTTCTTAGCCAATTTCTTCTGCACCTTCTGAGCATTCTCGCTCACCATACGGTCGAACTCCTCGCCCTTTGCCAGATCGGGCACATTACCCAAAACGTCGGCAGTAACATCGATAATCTCGCGGGTGAAGGTAACCGAAAGACCGGGTGCGGGGATCTCCTCCTGGTACGACATCGACCAGAAGCCATTTTTCAGGTAGTCGTGCTCCAGACTACTCAGAGCCTGAATATAGCTGTAACCGCAGTGGTGGTTGGTGAAGATAAGGCCGTTGGGCGATACAATCTCACCTGTACAACCGCCACCAAAGATAACGATAGCGTCCTTCAACGAACCACCTTTGGGGTTGTAAATATCCTCAGCCGAGAGTTTCAGACCCTTAGCCTGCATATCGGCAATGTTCATCTTGGCAAGGTAGGGCAACATCCACATACCTTCGTCTGCACGCGCCGAGCCGATAACCATCAACGCTGCAAGCAAACCTACTAACTTCTTCATTTTTTTCTTTGTTTTTGTTATTAGTTATTATGCTTTGTATAAAATTCTCTCTTCGTGAAAGTCGGGGTTTTGGCAAATATACTCCTTTTTTCCTCTTTTTGGTTACACAATATTAAAATTTATCTTCTTCTCCGCTTTTTGTAAAAAGCGGAACCAAAAACTTTTAGCGAAATACTGCGTATTTCTTCGTTCAACTGACAGCCTATTTCTTCTCCGCTTTTTGTAAAAAGCGGAACCAAAAACTTTTGGCGAAATACTTCGTATTTCTTCGTTCTGCCGATTGCCTTCTTTGGCGACAGAATTAGTTTATTTGCGTTCGAGCAGCAGTTGTTATTTTAGAGAAATCATTCTCAAAATTGAGCCTTCGGCAGCTTTACGGACACTCTCCTCAATCTCCACTGCGGGGGAGAGATTCTCCAGAGCCGCGCATATATTCTCCAGATTTACCTTTTTCATATCTATACACTCGTTGCAACCGCCACCTCGCTTAGGAGCAGGGATAAATCTCTTCTCAGGGTGTGCGCTCTGCATCTCGTGCAAGATACCTACTTCGGTAACCACGATGAAGGTGTCATCGCTGCCCGAGCAGTATGCTAACAGATCGGCAGTACTGCCAATCACATCTGCCTGCTCCAGAATGGAGTTGTTACACTCAGGGTGGGCGAGTACCTTCACCCCTGGATTCTCTGCACGAAGCTTTGCCAATCCCTCCGGACAAAAATCCTCGTGGATGAGGCAGCAGCCATCCCAAAGGGTGATATTCTCACGACCTGTTACCTTTTTAATATAAGAGCCGAGATTACGATCGGGCACAAAGAGTATGGGTTGATCGGCAGGAATGCTCTGCACCACACGGAGTGCGTTGCTGCTTGTGCAGCAGATATCGGTGTGAGCCTTCACCTCAACCGAGGTATTCACATAGCTCACCACCATCACTCCCGGATGCTCTCTCTTCCACTGAGCCAAACGCTCCGCATCGCAGGAGTCAGCCAGCGAACATCCCGCATCGGGCACGGGGAGGAGTACTGTACGCGAGGGAGAGAGTACCTTTGCGGTCTCTGCCATAAACTTCACGCCCGCAAAGAGTATCACATCGGCATCCACCGATGCAGCCTTCTGCGAGAGTGCCAACGAGTCGCCGGTAAAGTCTGCCACCTCCTGAACCTCGGGTGAGGTGTAGTAGTGAGCGAGGATTATTGCTCTCTTTTGGGCTTTGAGTTCGGCGATGCGCTCTTTGAGATTTTCGGCTTTGCTCATCATTGTTTATTTAATTTATTAACCTTTTAAATTTAAAATGAAAAATAATAAATAATATCGGCTGTTAGTAAGTTAATAACTTTTTTCTTGACCTTCTCTGTTCATAAAATGTTAACCACATATATTCTAACAAAAAGAATTCTAAGCCACTCAATTCTACAAGTTTGAAGTGAAATTTATTTTAATAAGTTAGAATTTTATTAACAGCTGTTGAAAACAAAATTAACAAACTAACAGAAAAAATTATCAACAAATCTACCCTCTCGGAATGTTAGAAAGTTTTTGGTCTATTTTGATATTTTTTTCTTGAAAAATTGGGAAGTGCTCTTGTATAATCGTCACAACAGATTCCGCAAATTTTTTATCAAAAAACTCCTTTTATTTATTAACAGTACCCTATGGTAGTTATTAACACTATTTCGACCCCTTTTCAACAACTTTTTCACAAACTTTCGCGAAGGCTGCGGCTATTACGGAATTTGTGGTTGCAGCGGGAACTCCGCTGTCGCCACCCTCTCCAACTGCCGGAATTATAGGCAGTTCACCCAGGAAATCGACACCCGCCTCCTCAGCCAGAGCAGCACCGCCACCCTTGCCAAAGATATAGTACCTCTTCTCGGGAGCATCCTCGGGAGTGAACCACGCCATATTCTCAATCAGACCCCAGACAGGAATGTCAATCTTCGGCGAACGGAACATAGTGATACCCCTGCGTACATCGGCAACAGCCACTTGCTGAGGAGTGGTCACCACCATCGCACCGTCAACCTTCAACTCCGACACCACCGAGAGGTGAATATCGCCCGTGCCGGGAGGCAGGTCGATAAGGAGAAAATCCAACTCTTCCCATAGGGTCTGGTGTATCATCTGACGCAACGCGCTGGTCGCCATCGGACCACGCCACACAAGCGCACCCTCGGCATCCACAAAGAAGCCAATCGACATAATTTTTATTCCATCCTTCTCGGCTGGCAGGATCAGCTCCTCCTCGCCACGGATGAGTGCCTCGGGCTGATGCCCCTCCACACCAAACATCTTGGGCTGCGAAGGACCATAAATATCGGCATCCAGAATACCCACTCGGTAGCCCATATCGCGCAGAGTAACAGCCATATTGGCAGTCACCGACGACTTACCTACACCACCCTTGCCGGAGGCGATGGCCACTCGGCAGCCAATTTTATTGTAAGCATCTGCTGTGGGTGGGGGAGTGGGTGCTGCAGGCTCCTCGACAATCACTTTCACCGCCACATCTGCTGCTCCCTCAGCAAGAGCCATAGCCGCACGGTTGCGCAACGAGCCTGCCCACGGGTCGCGCTGACGACGGAAGCGGAGGGTGACAACCCATCCCTCTTCGCCCTGCTCGATGGAGGCAATGCCCGCCTTTACCAAATCCTCTTTCAACTCAGGATGAACGATCTGGCTCAAAATATTTTCAATCTTTTCGCGTTGCATTTTTATATCGCTTTACAATAGTTCGAAAAAAAGTATATGGCAAATATAGCCTTTTTCTGTCGCTTTGCACATAAAAATTGGCGTTTCACCCAAGAAATAGATATACCTATTTAAAAAAAAGATACTTTTGCAGAGAAGTTCGGCTCTTTTGCCAAAAACCCCATTTTTACTAAAACAAAACAAGATGAATAAATTTTTTAAGACCTTTTTGGCAGCACTCCTTGCCTTTGTTGTGGGAGGTGTCGTTTTGGTGTTGCTTAGTGGTATGATCATTGCCGGCATTGGTGCGGCATTCACCACCTCCACCCCTACCGTTGTAGGCGAGAATTCGGTGTTGAAGATAAACTTTACCGAGAACATAGTTGATGGTCCTTCGGGTGTGCCTACCCCATCCATCGATCCTCTGAATATGAGCGTAAGTTTCTCCTCCGCGCTCTCGATGCGCAAGGTTGAGGAGGCGTTGGAGTCGGCAGCAACCGATCCCAAAATCAAGGCTCTCTATATCAACTACGAGGGTCCGGGCGATGTGTCGGGTACCGCTATGATGGAGGAGCTACGCGCGGCTCTTGTCAATTTCCGCGCCTCGGGCAAACCCATCTTCGCATACAACAAGAGCTACACCACAGCTCTCTATTGGC
Organism: Tidjanibacter sp.; assembly: GCA_017631375.1. Classification (GTDB taxonomy): domain Bacteria; phylum Bacteroidota; class Bacteroidia; order Bacteroidales; family Rikenellaceae; genus Tidjanibacter. The sequence continues at coordinate 7,436 of JAGBTK010000049.1, forward strand.
TCTCGAGTGTGGCCGACAAAATCTACATCAACCCCGAGGGTATGATCGAGTGGCACGGTATCTCGTCGCAGATAGTATTCTACAAGGGTCTGATTGACAAACTTGGCGTGAATATGGAGATTCTCCGTCACGGTACCTTCAAGTCGGCTGTTGAGCCCTATATGGATACCAAGATGAGCCCCGCAAACCGTTTGCAGACCCAGACTATGGTGAACACCATCTGGGAGGCAATGCTCTCGGACATCTCTGCTTCGCGAGGTATTGAGCAGGAACTCTTGCAGGAGTATGCCGACAACCTTACTCTCGCTCTGCCGCAGGTGGCTGTGGAGAAGGGCTTCTTCGATGCGGCTATCCACGAGGACGAGGTGATGCAGATTATTGCCGAGACAATTGCAGGCGAGGGCGTAGAGGTTGAGGCAGATGCCAAGCCTGATATGGTGTCGCTGGGCGACTATTCGGCACAGGTTGTGCCCAACTATAAGCGTATGCCCACCAACAAGGTGGCTGTTTTATATGCCTCCGGTCAGATTATTGACGGCACAAGTTCGCAGGGCTCGCTGGGCGATGTTACCCTCGTTGAGCAGCTCTCTAAGGTACGCGAGGACAAAAATGTGAAGGCTGTTGTGTTGAGAGTGAACTCCCCCGGTGGTAGCGCACTTGCATCGGAGATTATGTGGCGCGAGATTGAGCGTCTGCGTGCCGAGAAACCCGTGATTGTCTCGATGGGCGACTATGCCGCTTCGGGTGGTTACTACATCTCCGCACCTGCTGATGTGATTCTTGCCAACCGCACCACTCTGACAGGCTCGATTGGTGTCTTTGGCCTGATGTTCAATGCGGGCGAGGCTCTGGAGAAGAAGGTGGGTGTGACTTTCGATGGTGTGTCGAGTGCCGACCACGCAGACATTGGCTCGCTCTACCGCCCGATGAGCAGCACCGAGCGCGCATATATGATGAAACAGATCGAGCGCACCTACTCGACCTTTATCGGCCATGTTGCAGATGGTCGTAATATGACCATTGAGGAGGTTGATGCGATTGGTCAGGGTCGTGTGTGGTGTGGTGCCGATGCTCAGGAGATTGGCTTGGTGGACGGTATGGGTACTCTGAGCGACGCTATCGCTCTGGCTGCCGACCGTGCAGGCGTGGCGGATGACTACCGCGTAGTGGAGATTGCACCTGAGGAGGATGCGCTAATGGCTATGCTCAGTACCTTTATGGCAAAGGTAAAGGGCACTCCCGCACCTCAGACCCAGCTCGACCAGCTCTTTGACGAGTACAACCATGTTTTGCAGATGCTCTCCACTGAGGGCGTACAGGCTCGAATGCCCTATACTATCGAGATCCGATAATTTTTATACAATAAACCAATACACAATGAAGAAGGTAATTACAATTATGGCTGCACTCCTTTTGGCGGGTGCTGCCTATGCCCAGCCCGGAGGCGGTGGTTTCGGAGGCGGTATGCCTATGATGCCTATGGGTGGTATGGGTATGTTTGGTGGCGATGTTTTTGAGATTCAGGAGAATATCAAAAAGACCGTTGACTCGCTCACCATTGAACTCAGCCTTGACAAGAAGCAGGCAAAGAAGATGAAAAAGGCGTTGGAGGATGACTACAACAACGACTTTATGGGCAACATCCAGTCGATGATTTCGGCAATCGGTATTGACTTCAACCTTGTCCCCGACGAGGAGGCAGCAAAGGCTGTCAAGGATCGCGAAGAGCGTTACGCTAAGTTCCTCACTCCCGAGCAGTTTGAGAAATGGAAGGCTAACGAGCAGGCTGCATTGCAGAACGCTGCCGAGCAGGCAAAGGGGCTGATGGAGCAGTTCCAAAACGGCGGAGGTTTCCCTGGTGGTGGCTTCCCTGGTGGCGGTTTCCCCGGTGGCGGTATGCCTGGTGGCGGCTTCCCCGGCGGTGGTATGCCTCCTATGGGAGGCGGTGGTTTTGGCGGTGGCCGACCCTTCTAAATAAAAAGAGTCCGAGAATTTTCTCGGACTCTTTTTTATGCTCACAATTGGATTTACTCTTTCAGCTTTGAGTCAATGATGATTGTCACGGGGCCGTTGTTGATAAGCCCCACCTTCATATCGGCACCAAAGCGGCCAGTGGCAATGCGCTCCTCGCCAAGTGTCGAGCGCAGACTCTCCACATAATATTCGTAGAGCGGTCGCGAAAACTCCTCCTTGGCGGCACGGATATAAGAGGGGCGGTTGCCCTTGCGGGTGGAGGCGTGGAGGGTAAATTGGCTCACCACAAGTGCCGAGCCACCCACATCCTCAATGCTTCTGTTCATCACCCCGGCCTCATCGTCAAAGATACGCAGGCGCAGGGTCTTGCCCACCAGCCAATCGGCATCCTCGCGGGTGTCACCATCCTCAACACCCACCAATATCATCATACCCTCGCCAACCTTGCCGACTACCTCGCCAGCAATGGTTACCGAAGCCTCCAAGACTCTCTGAATAACTATTCTCATTTTTTTTACATTTTGCTCTGTGTGGGTAGTAAAGTTAGGAAGGTATATTGTGAAGGGGTACCCCCGATCTCTTGTTTAATGTGCTGCCAGCCAATCCTCGCCCACGCCACACTCAACAAGCAGTGGCACAGAGATTTGTGCAGCCCTCTCCATCTCCTCGTGGAGTATTCTCTCCACTCTCTCCTGCTCTGAGCGCAGGGTGTCAACCACCAACTCGTCGTGCACCTGCAATATCATCTTCGACTGCAAACCCTCGGCCTGCAATCTGCGGTGAACGGCAATCATCGCCAGCTTCATAATATCTGCCGCGCTACCCTGAATCGGGGCGTTGACAGCGTTTCGCTCAGCAAAGGCGCGCGTATTGGCATTGCCCGAGTTGATGTCGGGCAGATAGCGGCGGCGACCAAACAGGGTCTCCACAAAGCCCATCTCCCTCGCATCGCCAATCACCCTGTCGATATAACTCTTCACCTTCGGGTAGGAGGCAAAGTAGCCCTCAATAATCTCCCTCGCCTCGCCGAGCGAGATGCCGCTGATGCGCTGACGCAAGCCAAAGGCGGATATACCATAGATAATACCGAAGTTGGCTGTCTTGGCCTTGCGACGCTGGTCGGAGGTGACAAGTTCGGGGGTGGTGTGGAAGAGGCGTGCGGCGGTGTCGCGGTGGATGTCCTCGCCACTGCGAAAGGCCTCTATCATCGCCTCGTCACCGCTCAGATGTGCCATCAGTCGCAACTCCACCTGCGAGTAGTCGGCGGCAAGCAGTATGTGGTCGCTGTCGGCAGGCACAAAAGCCTTGCGAATCAGTCTGCCCTGCTCCTCGCGAACGGGGATGTTTTGGAGGTTGGGGTTGGTCGAACTAAGACGACCCGTAGCCGTAACTGCTTGATTATATGAAGTATGTATGCGACCTGTCTGCTTGTTCACAAGTTGTGGCAGGGCCTCAATATAGGTGGAAAGCAATTTTTTCAACCCTCGGTATTCCAAGACGAGCGACACAATCGGGTGTTTATCCGAGAGCGAGGTGAGATACTCCTCGTCGGTGCGATACTGCTTTGTCTTGGTCTTTTTGGGCTTGCCGTCAATCTGCAATTTCTCAAACAACACCACACCCAACTGCTTGGCAGAGTTGATGTTGAGGTCGGGGGTGTCTGCCATCGAGCGAATCTTCTCCTCAATCTCGGCAAGTGTTGCGCTCAGTTCGGTGCCATACTCCGCCAGGCGGTCGGTATCAACCTTCACACCCTCCCACTCCATATCGGCAAGTACCTCAATCAGAGGCTCTTCCACCTTATGGTAGAGTCCTAACACACCGCGCTCCTCAGCCATCGGGCGCAACTTCTCATAGAGCTGCCAGGTGATGTCGGCATCCTCGGCAGCATACTCCGCCACCAGAGCCAAAGGCACCTTGTCCATCGTGGTCTGCTTCGCACCGCGACCAATCAGATTCTCAATCGGAATAGGCTGATAGTCAAGATAGCGCATCGCCAAAAAGTCCATATTGTGGCGCGACTCGGGGTCGAGCAGATAGTGGAGGAGCATAGTGTCCCACTTGGCACCTCGCACCTCGATACCTACCCCGCGTAGCATCATAATATCGAATTTCAGATTCTGTCCCACCTTCTCAACACTCTCATCCTCAAAGAGTGAGCGCAGAACAGCCAACAGCTCGCCACTCTCGCCACCCATCAGCGATACATATACCGCCTTGTGCGCCTCGCCCGACAGCGACACGCCAACAAGTCGGTCGGTGTGCGGGTCAAAGCCGGTGGACTCGGTGTCAAAACAGAAAATCTTCCTGCCACGCAACTCCTCAACAATCGGGATTAGCTCCCCCTGTGTGGTTACCGTTGTGTAGTTGTGGGGGGTGTTCTCCGCTGTGGCATAGCCTGCGGCGGCCGAGAAGAGGTCGCCCATCGGGGTAGGGGTTGCCGTGGGGGTTGCGGGTGTGCTCTTGGGAGTTGGGGTGGCGATTGGCGCACCAAACAGATCGGTCTGCACCACCTCTTGTGGCTCTTGGGGAGTTGCGACAGATGTTGTAGCGGCGGCCACAGTAGGCGCACCACCACACTCCGAGCGCATCACACCCGTAAATGGCGACTCCACACCCGAGGCCATCTCACGCAGGAAAGCGCGGAAATCCAAGTAGCGATATATCTCAGTAAGTTTCTCACAATCAGGCTGCTCCATCCTCAGACTCTCCGCATCGAACGCAATCGGAGCGTCGGTGGCAATAGTCGCCAAGACCTTCGACAGGCGCAACTGCTCGGCACCCGCCACAAGGTTGTCGTGGAGTTTACCTTTAATCTTATCCACATTTGCGAGTATCGACTCCACCGAGCCATACTCCCTCACAAGTTTCGATGCACCCTTCTCGCCCACGCCCTGCACACCGGGGATGTTGTCCGAAGCGTCACCCCAAAGTGCCAGAATATCAATCACCTGCTCGGGCTTGTTGATGCCATAGTTTGCGCATACCTCCTCAGGGCCGAGAATCTCGACACCCTCACCGCCCTTGCGCTGCTTATAGATATGCACCGTCGGGCGTACAAGCTGTCCGAAATCCTTATCGGGAGTCACCATAAAGACCTCAAACCCCTCATCGGCAGCCTTGTGCGCCAGCGTGCCGATAACATCGTCGGCCTCGTAGCGCGGCACCTCCAAGATAGGGATGTGGAGTGCTTCGAGAATACTCTTAATGTGTGGTACTGAGGCGATTATATCCTCAGGCGTAGCACTGCGATTGGCCTTATACTCGGGGAAAAGGTCGTTGCGGAAGTTGCCGCCGTGAGGGTCAAACGCCACACCCAGATAGTCGGGTCGCTCATTGACGATAATCTCGCGGAGGAACTTGGTAAAGCCGAAAATTGCCGAGGTGTTCAACCCCTCGGCATTTCGCATCGGTCGCTGCATAAATGCGTAGTACGACCTGAAAATCAACGCATAAGCGTCTATAAGGAATAATTTTTTCATCGCCCTCAATGGCTACTGCTGCGGAAAATACTCGGCATAAGAGGTGGCGGTCTCGTGGAGCCTTACCCCCACCAGACGAATACCCTCAGGCAGACGAGCTGCTATGTCGGCAGCAAAGTGTTGTACCATATTCTCACAGGTGGGCTGATAATCAACTGCGTGGATGCGCGAAAAATATCTGCCCAGCACCTCAATCAACTCCTTGTTCTCGGGGCAGTTGCGGATCATAAACGAGTGATCGTACCTATCCACAACCTCCTCACGCACAATGGATTTCAGCACTCCGAAATCCATTGTCATACCAAATTTAGGGTTCTTTTCATCGCTCTCGGGCACACCCGCTACCGTCACGAAAAGACGGTAGGAGTGGCCGTGAATCTCGTTGCAGGCTCCATCGTAGCCGGTGAGTGTGTGCGCCGCCTCGAAGGAGAACTCTTTGGTTATACGGATTTCGTTGCTCATCAACAATTAAAATACAATATGACTAATATCTACCTGACGAGTGAAGGGCTGTTCGAGCGAGATGAAGGTCTCGGTACTTGTGATACCGGGGATCACAAGCAACTTATCAAACATCGTGCGCATCAGGTGGTTGTTATCGGTACAGTAGAGCTTGATGAGGATGTTATAGTCGCCAGTGATGAAATGGCACTCAACAACCTCGTGGATCTGCTTCAACGCCTCAACAGTGGCAGTGTAGAGCGAAGGCTCCGAGAGGCGCACACCAACAAAGGCACACACATCAAAACCCACAATCCTCGGGTCAACATCCAGTCGCGAGCCGAGAATAACCCCTGCATCGTCGAGCTTCTTTACGCGCTGGTGGATAGCCGCACCCGAAATGCCGCACTCGCGCGCAATCTCCAAAAAGGGCATACGCGCATTGTTCAGCAGAAACATTAATATCTTCTTATCAATCTTATCAAGTACAATCTTCGCCATTTTTTAACGTTTTTTTTCTATACAGCTTTTTGCGTATTTTTTATACATTTTTGCTTGTACAGCTTTTTAGGTTAGTAAGGTAAATTTTCGGTAAAAAATCGGTAAAAAATTACTTGATAACGCCCAGCTCTTTGCCTACCTTAACAAATGCCTCTACGCAGCGATCCAGATGTTCGCGCTCGTGGCCGGCCGATACCTGAACACGGATACGGGCCTGACCCTTAGGCACAACGGGGTAGTAGAAGCCTGTTACATATATACCCTCGTCGAGCAATTTGGCAGCAAAATCCTGCGACAGACGAGCATCGTAGAGCATCACAGCACAGATAGCCGACTGAGTGGGCTTGATATCGAAGCCGGCAGCAACCATCTTCGAGCGGAAGTACTCCACATTCTCCACCAACTTGTCGTGAATCTCGTCGCTCTCGCCAAGCATCTTGAACATCTCCAAACTTGCACCCACAATTGCAGGGGGAATCGAGTTCGAGAAGAGATAGGGGCGCGAACGCTGACGCAACAGGTCGATAATCTCCTTGCGACCGGTGGTGAAACCACCAATACCGCCACCAAACGACTTGCCGAGTGTGCCGGTGATGATATCCACCTCGCCACGCAGATTATAAAGCTCGGTAACACCGCGACCGGTAGCACCCACAACACCTGCCGAGTGGCACTCATCAACCATCACAAGTGCATCGTACTTCTCCGCCAGACGGCAAATCTCATCCATAGGAGCCACATTGCCATCCATCGAGAATACACCATCGGTAACGATAATGCGGAAACGCTGAGCCTGAGCGAGCTTCAAGCACTCCTCCAACTCCTCCATATTGGCATTAGCATAGCGATAGCGCACCGCCTTGCACAGACGCACACCATCAATAATCGAGGCGTGGTTGAGTGAGTCGGAGATGATAGCATCCTGCTCGGTGAGCAGAGGCTCGAAGACACCACCATTTGCATCAAAACAAGCAGCATAGAGAATAGTATCCTCAGTGCCGAAGTAGTTGGCAATGGCAGCCTCCAACTCCTTGTGAATATCCTGTGTGCCACAGATGAAGCGCACCGACGACATACCGAAACCACGCTCGTCCATCGCCTTCTTGGCAGCCTCAACCAAGCGGGGGTTGTCCGACAGACCGAGATAGTTGTTTGCGCAGAAGTTCAAAACCTCCTTACCGCCTACCTCGATGGCAGCGCGCTGAGGCGAACAGATGATACGTTCTTTTTTGTAGAGGCCAGCCTCCTCAATCTCGGCAAGGGTTGCCGAGAGGTGTTCTTTGATTTTACCGTACATTTTTTGTTATAGTTTTTATTGGTTGTATCACGCTTTGTTACAAATTCAAACAAATATACTACTATTTTTTGAAATATGGCACTATAACCCTAATAATTTCACCATATTTTATCTTTTGGCAGGTTTTGAATTGTAAGTTGAAGGAATATATCGGTGGCGAGGGTGTAAAAAAATAGGGGAAGTTGTTGCAATACTTTACATTTAATTATACCTTTGTAGATTGAGAACTAAACCGATACAATTTAAACAACTATATAATTTATTTTTGAAGTTATGACCACAATTGACACTTTCGATTTCAAAGGCCAGCGCGCCATTGTTCGCGTGGACTTTAATGTGCCCCTCAACGAGGAGGGTAAAATTACCGACGATACCCGTATCCGCGGTGCACTCCCCACACTGAAAAAGGTACTTGCTGATGGTGGTAGCCTGATTATTATGTCGCATATGGGCAAACCCAAAGGCAAGGTTAACCCCAAGTTCTCGCTCAGCCAGATTGTTGACGCTGTTAGCGAGAAACTCGGTGTTGAGGTTAAGTTCGCTCCCGATTGCGCAAAGGCTGCTGAGGCTGCTGCTGCATTGCAGCCCGGCGAGGTGCTGATGCTCGAGAACCTCCGTTTCTACGCTGAGGAGGAGGGCAAGCCCGTTGGCATCGAGAAGGAGGATCCCGCATACAACGACGCTAAGAAGGCTATGAAGGAGTCGCAGAAGGAGTTCGCAAAGACCCTCGCTTCGTACGCTGACTGCTACATCAACGACGCATTTGGTACTGCTCACCGTCGTCACGCTTCGACCGCAGTTGTTGCTGACTACTTCGACGCAGACCACAGGATGCTCGGCTACCTGATGGAGAAGGAGGTTGCTGCTGTTGATAATGTCCTCAGCAACATCAAGCGTCCCTTCACCGCTATTATGGGTGGTTCGAAGGTTTCGACCAAGATTGGTATTATCGAGAACCTTATGGACAAGGTTGACAATATGATCCTCTGCGGTGGTATGACCTATACTTTCGCTAAGGCTATGGGTGGCAACATCGGTAACTCGATCTGCGAGAACGACAAACTTGACCTCGCTCTCAACCTGATGTCGATGGCTAAGGAGAAGGGTGTTAACCTCGTACTCGGTGTTGACTGTGTAGCAGGTGACGCTTTCTCGAATGACTGCAACACTCAGATCTGCTCGGTAAACGAGATTCCCGAGGGTTGGGAGGGTATGGACGCAGGTCCCAAGACCCGTGAGAAATTTGCTGCCGCTATTGAGGGCGCAAAGACTATCCTCTGGAACGGTCCCGCAGGCGTGTTCGAGTTTGACACCTTCACCGGTGGCTCGCGTGTTATCGCTGAGGCTATCGCTAAGGCAACTGCTGATGGCGCATTCTCGCTGATCGGTGGTGGCGACTCGGTGGCTTGTATCAACAAGTTCGGTATGGCTGACCAGGTATCCTACATCTCGACCGGCGGTGGTGCACTGCTCGAGGCTATCGAGGGTAAGGTTCTTCCCGGTGTGGCTGCTATCAAAGGCGAGTAAAAAAGCCATCTGACAAGTAAATTTGGTACTTCCCTTACGAGGCTGCTCCTCACATACGCTTAAACCATAGTGACTTCACAGCCTGAGTAAGTTTAAAAAAGTTGCCTGCAATTCGATATTGCAGGCAACTTTTGTTTTTGAGTACCCCCCCCAATCAGATTTTTTCTAAACTCCTATCTTCCTCTTTTACTCCAACTCTACTAAGCCGTTTTTGATTGCCCAGACAACCATTCCTGCCGTATTTTTGCAGCCCGATTTCTCCAAAATGTTGGCTCGGTGGTTATCCACGGTGCGTTTGCTGATAAAGAGTTTGTCGGCAATCTCCTGATTTGAGAGTCCTTGACAGATGAGTGGCAGCACCTCCATCTCTCGCTCCGAGAGGAGTGGTTCGGCCTCCACCTGCGACTCTTTGAGGTTGCTCACCAGCGAGTCGAGGAGTTCCTGTGAGAAGTAGCTGCCGCCCGCGCACACTGTGCACACCGCGCTCACCACCTCGTCAATATCGGAGTTTTTGAGCAGAAAGCCCTTCACGCCCAGCTCCACCATACGGTAGTAGTAGGCCTCGTCGTTGTGCATAGTGAGTGCCACGAGGTGTGCCTCCGGGTGTGATGTCAAAATTTTCTCGGCAGCCTCCAGACCATTCATCACAGGCATCTCGATATCTATCAGTGCCACATCAAACTCCACCTCATCGGCCATAGCCACCAACTCTGCGCCATCGGCAGCCACGCCGACTACCTCTATGCCGCTCTGTGCTGTGAGCAGACCACGCAGTCCCTCGCGGAAGAGGCGGTGGTCGTCAGCAAGCAATACTTTGTAACTACCCTCTGTCATATCTATATCTTCACTTTAATTGTCACATTTACACCCATTCCCTCACTGCTTTCAAAATCTATATAACCCTTCAGTGAGTTGATGCGCGAGTATATATTAGAGATACCCATACCCTTATTTACGCGCCTCTCCACATCGAATCCCTTACCATTATCATAGTAATAGAGCAGCAGCTGATCGGTGGTTTTAATCAAACTAACCTTAATCTTCGTACACCCCGAGTGGCGCATACTATTATTGACCAACTCGCACACCACACGATAGAGAATCACCTCCATATCCTGATCGAAACGCTGGGTGGTTAGATTTGTTTTATACTCTATATCAATGCCTTGTGCCGATTTGGGTATCTTATTCAGAAAACTGCGCACCGCCTTTGCCAGGCCGAAGTGCAGGAGGGTGTGGGGCGAGAGATTATTCGATATCTCGCGCAGCGAACTCACCGCCTCGTCAATAACCCCCATCGTGTTGCTAAACAACTCTTCATTCTCTGCCGTGGCATCCTTGGCGAGTGCCGAGAGCGACATCTTGGCCGACGAGAGCAGGGGGCCGAGCCCGTCGTGCAGCTCCTTCGAGAGGCGTTGACGCTCCTTCTCCTCCGTGTGGAGTACAGTATTGAGGATGCGCTGCTCGGTGAGGATGCGTTGCTGCTCAAGCCTGTCTATATAATTGAAAATCTTACGAATATAAAACACACCCACAGCAAAGCAGAGCGATGCCACGATGCCCAACCACGCCATAAAGTCGGGAGGCAGTCGCCACTCCTCGCCACCCAGCATCGGGAAGAGCTGCCCCAAGCGGATAAAGCAGAGGATAGTCAGTGCCACCGTGAAGAACATCCACGCCACATTATACTTCGTGCGACGGATAAGACTGATGGCCACCAGTGCTGCAAAAAGCTGCAACACAATCGAAATTCCTAAAAGTATTTTTAGCATTTTGGTTGTGGTTCTAAATAAGGTTGGTAGGGTATAAACCCCCCTCTATATTAGCAAATATACATTTAATTATAAGAAATCCGAAAAATCGTTTAAAAATGTTTTTGAAATAGTTATCTTTGCCAATCAATACTCACCTTTAAGATGTAATAATTTTTCACCAAAATAAACACCTTAAACAAATGAAAAGATTTTTTAACAAAATGTTTGTAGTTGGCGCTGTTGCTCTCTTGGCAGCGTGTGGTGGTCAGCAGACTCAGACTGCCGATCTCCCCGACTACCTCAACCCCGAAGTTGAAGTTGAGGCTCGCATCGACGACGCTATGTCGCGTATGACTCTCGATGAGAAGTTTGCAATTATCCACGCTCAGAGTAAGTTCTCCTCGGCAGGTGTTCCCCGTCTGGGTATCCCCGAGTTGTGGACTACCGATGGTCCTCACGGTATCCGTCCTGAGGTGTTGTGGGATGAGTGGGAGCAGGCTGGCTGGACCAACGACTACTGCGTGGCATTCCCCGCACTGACCGCACTTGCAGCTACCTGGAATACCGATATGTCGGCTCTCTACGGTAAGAGCATCGGCGAGGAGGCACGCTATCGCGAGAAAGATGTGTTGCTCGGTCCCGGTGTGAACATCTACCGCAGTCCCCTCAACGGTCGTAACTTCGAGTATATGGGTGAGGATCCCTTCCTCGCTTCGCGTATGGTTGTTCCCTATGTTCAGGGTGTGCAGAGCAACGGTGTTGCTGCCTGCGTAAAGCACTATGCACTCAACAACCAGGAGTCGCACCGCCACACTATGGATGCTGTTGTTGACGACCGTACCCTGTATGAGATCTATCTTCCCGCCTTCAAGGCTGCCGTAACTGAGGGTGGTGCTTGGGCTATTATGGGTGCCTACAACTTCTTCCGTGGTGAGCACGCTTGCCACAGCGACCTCCTCCTCAACCAGATTCTGAAGGGTGAGTGGGGCTTCGACGGTGTTGTAATCTCCGACTGGGGTGGCACACACGACACCCGTGAGGCTATCACCAACGGTCTCGACCTCGAGTTCGGTACCTGGACCGATGGTCTGACTATGGGTGCTACCAATGGTTACGACGCTTACCATCTTGCAAACCCCTACAAGGAGCTTGTTAAGAGTGGCGAGTTCACCACTAAGGAGCTCGACGAGAAGGTGCGCCGCGTATTGCGCCTGATGTATCGTACCTCGATGAACACCAACAAGCCTTTTGGCTCGCTCGTATCGGATGAGCATGTTGCTGCCAGCCGCACCATCGGCGAGGAGGGTATCGTACTGCTCAAGAACGACAATAATGTACTCCCCATCGACCTGGGCAAGACCAAGACTATCGCTGTGATTGGCGAGAACGCCATCAAGGCTATGACCGTTGGTGGTGGTAGCTCGTCGTTGAAGGTTGCTAAGGAGGTTTCGCCCCTGGAGGGCTTGAAGAACCGCGTTGGCGACAAGGCAGAGGTTATCTACGCTCGTGGCTATGTAGGCGATGTTTCGACCAGCTACAACGGTGTGGATAGCGGCCAGAATCTTGTTGACAACCGTAGCGAGGCTGAGCTTATTGCTGAGGCTGTTGAGGTTGCTCGCAAGGCCGATGTTGTTATCGTGTTCGGTGGTCTGAACAAGGCTTCGCACCAGGATTGCGAGGATAGCGACCGTTATGGTCTGGAGTTGCCCTATGCTCAGGATCGTCTGATCGCTGCTGTGGCAGAGGCTACCCAGAATCTGATCTATGTAAACATCTCGGGTAATGCAGTTGCAATGCCTTGGGTAAATAGTGTTCCCGCAATCGTTCAGGGTTGGTTCCTCGGCTCGGAGGCAGGTAACGCACTTGCTTCGGTGCTGATGGGCGATGCTAACCCCTCGGGTAAGCTCCCCTTCACCTTCCCCGTTAAGTTGACTGACACAGGTGCTCACTCGATGGGTCAGTTCGGTAACGACGGTGAGGTTGTCTATGGCGAGGGTCTTTTGGTAGGCTACCGCTGGAACGACGCTAAGGATGTTGCTCCTCTCTTCGCATTTGGTCACGGTTTGTCGTACACCACCTTCGAGTATGGTGAGGCAACTATCGACAAGAGCTCTATGAACGCTAAGGGTAGCGTAACCGTTACTATCCCCGTAACCAACACCGGTAACCGCACCGGTAAGGAGGTTGTTCAGCTCTACATTGCCGACAAGGAGGCAAGTGTAATGCGTCCTGAGAAGGAGCTGAAGGGCTTTGCAAAGGTTGAGTTGGAGCCTGGTCAGACTAAGGAGGTATCGTTTGTGATTGACGCTGAGGCTCTGAGCTTCTTCGATGACAAGAAGCACGAGTGGGTAGCTGAGCAGGGCGAGTTTGAGGCTCTGGTTGGTGCTGCGTCGGATGATATCAAGAGTTCTGTAACCTTTACTTTGAAATAAAAAAGCCGTCTGGCTGGTAAATTTTGCACTTCCCTTGCGAGGCTGCTCCTCACATACGCTAAGTATGCTGCGGGCAGCCTCGCTTCACGAAGCCCAAAATTTCCTCAGCCATATAACTTCTCAGCCTGATAGGGTTAAATAAAAAAGTTGCCTGCAATATCGAATTGCGGGCAACTTTTGTTTTATGGTAAAAGCAAATAAGTTTAAAACTCCTTAATCTTCTCCTCATCTCTCTCCACAACAAAAAAGCGAGAGGCAACCGACATTGCCCCTCGCTCTTGTTGTATAAAACTCTCCTACCTACATCTTATACTTCATCCACTTGAACAGTTCTTTGAAGGTAGGTTTCTTGCCATACATAAAGATACCCACGCGGTAGATTTTACCGGCAAGCCAAACAATGGCGAGGAACGATGCGAACAATACGCCAATCGAGGTCCAAAGTTCCCAGGCGGGAACACCGTAGGGCAGTCGTGCCACCATCACGATAGGCGAGGTGAAGGGGATAATACTACACCACACTGCTAAGGGTGAGTTGGGGTCCTGCATAGCGGTCAGCATCACGAAGAGTCCCAGAATCAGGGGCATTGAGATAGGGGTCTGGAGGTTCTGAGTATCCTTCTCATTATCCACTGCGCTACCCACAGCCGCAAACATTGCCGCATAGAGCAGATAGCCGCCAATGAAGTAAACAATAAAACCACCAATCAGTCGGAAGAGATATGCGGGGTCGGTGAGGGTATTGATAGCGGCCGCCATATCGGCATCCATCACCATACCGCCCATTGCGCTCATATCCATAGGCATACCGCTGCTCATAGCCTGTGCCGCCTCAATCATATCGCCTGCCAGCAGCGACATCAGTCCGCCACCAACCACAACGATAAACACCACCCAGATCAGCAGCTGTGTGAGTGCCACCGAGGCGATACCCAGAATTTTGCCCATCATCAGCTGGAAGGGTTTCACGCTCGACACCATAACCTCCAACACCTTGTTGCTCTTCTCCTCAATAACGCCCTGCATTACCATACCGCCATAGAGGAAGACAAACATATAGATAAGGAAGCCGAAGATATATGCCGCCACGATAGCCACCACCGAGGAGCTGTCCTTGGCCTCGCCGCTCTCGCTGAACTGCTTGACACTCAGAGGAACGCTGGTCTCCACGCTTGCCAGAATCTCCGAGAGGTTTTCGATATTGTAGCCCTTCAACTTCTCGGTCTCGATGATATCCTTGATTTGTGTCGAAATCTCGCTCTCAATATCGATTGTCGAGGAGTCGTAGGTATATAGTTGCGCGCCGCCACCCTCGGCAATGTTCTCGCCAATCACAAGCACACCGAAGATGTCGAGCGACTGCTCCTTAATCTCGTCAAGTGGCATATCCGAGGGGATAAACCTCAGCGAGCCGTTGTTCTGCAACTTGTCGGCAATCACACCACTATCATCAACAACATAAATCTCCCTCACTGTGTTGCTCTTCATATTGACCATCAGCATCGGGATAAACATCATCGCCACCAGGAAGAGAGGCATCAAAATAGTGGTGATGATAAAACTTTTCTTGCGCACGCGCTCGTTGAACTCACGCCCTGCAATAATTCCAATTTTTCCCATATTCGTCTATTGTTAATCTGTTTGGGAATTAAAGTTTACCCGCTACGGCGCGGATAAATATATCGTTCATACTTGGTATCATCTCCTGGAAGGAGCGGATCTCCACAAGGTCGTTTGCCACAGCGATAATATCTCTCACGCTCTGCTCTGCGCCGATGTGGAGTTTTACTCTGTCGAGTTCGCCCTCCTCGCTGTCGAGCAGTGTGCAGTGGTCGCCCAGAGCGTTGCGCAACTCGGCAGCATCGCCGCGGAACGAGAGCTGGTACTGACCGTTGCCGTGTGCGCGACGAATAGCATCAACACTGCCGCTGAGAATGTTGTGCGAGGCGTTGATGAGGGTGATATTGTCGCAAATCTCCTCTACGGAGGACATATTGTGGGTCGAGAAGATCACCGTTGCCCCTTTATCTCTCAGTCGCAGGATCTCCTCTTTCAGCAGATTGGCATTTACGGGATCGAAGCCGCTGAAAGGCTCATCAAAGATGAGGAGTTCGGGCTCGTGGAGGATGGTGACGATGAACTGCATCTTCTGCGCCATACCCTTACTCAGCTCCTCAACCTTCTTGTTCCACCAACTCTCAATCCCGAAGCGCACAAACCACTCTTTGAGTCTGCGGATAGCCTCAGGGCGCGAGAGTCCTTTCAGGCGTGCGAAGTAGATTGCCTGTTCGCCCACCTTCATATTTTTGTAGAGTCCGCGCTCCTCGGGGAGGTAGCCGATACGGCCGACATCCTCTGGTTGCAACTCCCTGCCTGCAAAAAATACCTTACCGCTATCGGGGGCTGTGATGCGGTTGATGATTCGTATCAGTGTGGTCTTGCCCGCACCATTGGGGCCCAGCAGACCATATACACTGCCACGCGGAATAGTGAGAGATACATCATCAAGAGCCTTGTGGCCTGCAAACTGCTTGCTGACGTGTTCTACCCTTAAAAATTCCTCCATTATTGTTAATTTTATTAGAGTTAAAAAACTATTTACAAAAACAAAGGTACAAAAAAACAACAAAAGTATGCGTCAAGTTGTGTGAAATTTGGCGAATAACACTATCTTTGAAAATTATTTCACTCCACTAATCACTTTTTTTGAAGTGTATTGATAGTGGATATTTACAAACCAAAAAGAGAAAGATGTTATATCCGATTAAGTTTCGTCCTCGATTGAAACAGCGCATTTGGGGTGGCAGCAAATTGGTTGCCACAGGCAAGCGCGCCAAGCAGTCGCAGAACAAGGAGCGTATAGGTGAGAGTTGGGAGATCTCCGGAGTGGAGGGCGAAGAGTCCGTCATCTCCAATGGTTTTTTGAAAAACAATAACCTGCAAGAGATCACAGAGGTCTATATGGGTGAGCTTGTCGGCGAGCGCATCTACGAGCGTTTTGGCTTGGAGTTTCCCGTGCTGGTGAAGTTTATCGATGCCCGCGACCGCCTCTCCATTCAGGTACACCCCGACGATGCACTCGCCGAGGAGCGTCACGGCTGCCGTGGTAAGAACGAGTTCTGGTATATCATTGACGCAGAGCCGGGTGCGCACATCTGGCTTGGCTTCCGCAAGGGTGTCACTCACCACGACTACCACGAGGCACTCCACTCGGGCGAGGTCTTCAAGCTGCTCAATATGGTTCCCGTCAAGGCGGGCGATATCTTCATCGTGCCTGCCGGCACCGTGCATTCCATTGGCGAGGGTATTTTCCTTGCTGAGATTCAGGAGACCTCCGACATCATCTACCGCATAGATGATTGGGGTCGCACCGATGAGAATGGCGAGCCTCGCGAGCTGAGCCTCGACCTGGCACACGATGCCATCGACTTCGAGGCCTCCACTATGTTGCAGGTGCAGACAGCAGGTCTGCCCAACAAGGTGGAGGAGCTCTTCCGCTCCAGCGACTATGTGATTGACAGGATTGCAGTTCGTGGCAGATTGGAGCGCGATGTAGCCCCCATAGACTCCTTTGTGATCTACATCTGCACCTCGGGTGAGGTGACAATCACCACCCCCTTTGGCTCGGAGCGACTCAAAAAGGCACAGACCCTGCTGATTCCCGCCGAGGAGAGCGAGGTGCTGATTGAGGGCGAGGGCGACCTGCTGGAAGTATATATGGCTGAGTAGCAATCGACAAAAAATCATAAAAAAGTGACCGAAAAGTCGCACCCGATGATAAAAAAATTTGATAATACCCTTTAAAAGGGTTACTTTTGCACCCGATTTTAATTTGCAAAATCCGAAAAACAAGATATGGCAATCAACCAAACTAAAACCGCCAAAACCATCAAGGGCCACATTTCACAGGTTATCGGCCCTGTAATCGACGTTAGTTTCGAGAGCGATGGTGTTAGTAATGAGGAGATTCAGCTCCCTTCGATTCACGACTCTATTGAGGTAGTGCGCGACAATGGTCGTGTGCTTGTTGCTGAGATTCAGCAGCACATCGGCGAGAACAGTGTTCGTGCCGTTGCAATGGACTCCACCGACGGTCTTCGTCGCGGTATGGAGGCTACCTCGCACTACACCCCTATCGGTATGCCGACAGGTGAGCAGGTGAAGGGTCGATTGATGAATGTAGTGGGCGAGGCTATTGACGGTATGCGTCCCCTGGAGGAGTCGGAGCGTCTGCCCATCCACCGCGAGCCTCCCAAGTTTGAGGATCTCTCCACTTCGCGCGAGGTGTTGTTCACAGGTATCAAGGTTATCGACCTTTTGGAGCCCTACTCGCGTGGTGGTAAGATTGGTTTGTTTGGTGGTGCAGGTGTGGGTAAGACCGTGCTTATTATGGAGTTGATTAACAATATCGCTAAGAAGCACCACGGTTTTTCGGTATTCGCCGGTGTGGGTGAGCGTACTCGTGAGGGTAACGACTTGTTGCGCGATATGATCGAGTCGGGTGTTATCCGCTATGGCGATGAGTTTAAGAAAGGTATGGAGGAGGGCGACTGGGATCTCTCGAAGATTGACTACGAGGAGCTCAAAAAGTCGCAGCTGTCGCTTGTCTTCGGTCAGATGAACGAGCCTCCTGGTGCGCGTGCATCGGTGGCACTCTCGGGTCTGACTGTCGCTGAGTCGTTCCGTGACTCGGGCGAGGGCACCAAGGATATCCTCTTCTTCATCGATAACATCTTCCGTTTCACTCAGGCAGGTAGTGAGGTGTCGGCACTGTTGGGTCGTATGCCTTCGGCAGTAGGTTATCAGCCTACTCTGGCTACCGAGATGGGTAGTATGCAGGAGCGAATCACCTCGACCAAGAATGGCTCTATCACCTCTGTACAGGCGGTATATGTGCCTGCGGACGACTTGACCGACCCCGCACCCGCAACAACCTTCTCGCACCTCGATGCAACAACCGTGCTTTCGCGTAAGATTACCGCACTTGGTATCTACCCCGCAGTAGATCCTCTGGAGTCCACCTCGCGAATTCTCGATCCCAACATCGTTGGTCAGGACCACTACGACACTGCACAGCGCGTGAAGCAGATTCTCCAGCGTTACAAGGAGTTGCAGGATATCATCTCGATTCTCGGTATGGAGGAGCTTTCGGATGAGGATAAGACCACTGTGAACCGCGCTCGTCGTGTTCAGCGTTTCCTCTCGCAGCCCTTCTTCGTGGCAGAGCAGTTCACCAACACCCCCGGTGTGATGGTCTCGATTGAGGATACCATCAAGGGCTTCAAGATGATTCTCGATGGCGAGGTTGACCACCTCCCCGAGCAGGCATTCCTCAATGTTGGTACTA
>JAGBTK010000050.1 GCA_017631375.1 Tidjanibacter sp.
CACAAGCAGACATCGTAGACCACATAGTGGCAATAGTACCACGATTCGGACTCAAAATATTCCAACTGAGCATCGAAGGTGCCGAAGGCGAAGGCTGATTTTGCCGCTTTTTGTAAAAAAGCGGCACCAAAAAACTTTTGTACTATTTAGTTTGCGGATTTAGAGATATCCTTGCGGAGATTACAAACAAAATATAGGTAAGATTTAGTTCAAGCAAGCTTGACTAATCCTACCTATATTTCATTTGTACCATCTACGATGGCATTCCCTAACCCCGAGAAACTTAATTGCTTCACAAAGAGTCTTATTGATTATTCCATAATTCCCAAATTTCCCATCACTCCCATCAAAAAAAACTGAGAGCAATATCGAATTGCTCTCAGTTTTAGTCAATTTTGAATTCTATTTCCGTTTAGCTCTGTTCATTTTACGCAGACGGCGGAGCAGGGTGCGACGGTCGTACTTGGTTTCTGCCTGCTTTTCGGGGGTGATGAAGAGCAGGATATCGTCGGGACGGAGTTCGGTATTGCCCTTCGGAACAATATACTCCTCGCCACGGCGTATCATCATAACCAATGTATCCGAAGGAAGGTGTAACTCTTTGAGAGTATTGCCATTTGCGAGGCTGTCCTCTGTTAGTTTGCGCTCAATAAGAGCCGCCTTGACATCGTCGGGGAGGTCGAAGTCGAAGCCACGCACCTCTTCCTCCTCGGCAAGGTGGAGCAGTTCGGCCATCTTGGTCACCGTAGAGCCCTGCACGATAAGCGAGATGATGACAACGCAGAAGATCGAGTTGAAGATCATATCGGCGTGTGCCAGACCTGCCACCATCGGGTAGGTGGCAAAAATAATAGGCACGGCACCACGAAGGCCCACCCAGCCGATATAAGTCTTTGCCTTATTGCTGAGTCCCCTGAAGGGCAATAGTCCAATCCATACCGAGACGGGGCGACCGATAAATGTAATAAAGAGTGCCATTATCGTACCGAACAATGCCACGCTCCACAACTCGTGCGGGTTAACAAGCAGACCGAGCACGATAAACATCACAATCTGCATCAGCCAGGTCACTCCATCGAAGAAAGTCATCAGGTGGCGTTTGTGCGGTGTGCGCTTATTGCCGACCACCAGACCGCCAATATAGACCGCCAGATAGCCGTTGCCTCCCAGTAGATCGGTGAAGGAGAAGATAAAGAAGCTGAGCGAGAGGAGTAAAACAGAGTATAACGACTTATTGCTCAGATTGATATGCTCCATTGTCCATACGGTCAGCAGACCCAACAGATAGCCCGCAATAGCACCAATACCCATCTGTGTCAAGAACCAGACAATCGACTCGCCAATACCCATACCGTCGCCTCCGAGTAGAGCAATCAGGAAGGTAGTCAGAACATACGCCATCGGGTCGTTACTACCACTCTCCAACTCCAGCAGCGGGCGCAGGTTCTCTTTCAGTCCCTGACGCTTTGCGCGCAATATAGAAAATACTGATGCAGAGTCTGTTGACGATACAATAGCAGCGGGCAGCAGAGCCTCCATAAAGGTCAGCTCGATACGGAAAAGCGAGCCGATAAAGTAGATAAATGTTCCTGTCAGCAGGGTGGTCAGCACAACGCCCAGCGTAGCGAGTGTGATACCCTTGCCGAGTACGGGTCTGATCTCGGTGAACTTGGTATCCATACCACCCGAGAAGAGGATGATACAGAGCGAAATAGTACCGATAAACTGCGCTGCACGAGGTGAGTTAAACTCAATGCCGAGGCCATCCGTTCCGAAGAGCATACCCACAGCAAGGAAGAGCAACAGCATCGGTGTTCCGAAACGGCTGCTAATCTTGCTGGCGAGGATGCCGACAAAGAGCAAGAGAGCCCCGATAAGCAATATATTTTCTGTCGTTAATATCATTTTCTTATATATAAATTACTGAGCCACAAACTGATAGGTGATAGTACCAATCTGTTTTTCGGGAGCCGAAGAATCGATGTTGAAGCGTGATTGGAGTGCTGCATCAACTGCTGTGGTTGTCATACAGTAGTCGTTGCGTGTGGTGCTCTTGACGCTTGCAGCCGTAACATCGCCGTTGCGATTGACCGTGATCTCGACAACTACCGTACCGCCACCCTGACACTTGTAGGCCGGCTTGTAGAGATATACGGCATTGCGCACGGGCGCACTCAGCGAATAGGAGACCATCACATTGCCCTCCACGCGCGACGAGGCAGGTTCCTTGTTGTCGTCCTCGCCTCCACCGCGATTGTGGTTGTCGATCATATCCTGTATCTCTTGCTCGCCCTTCTGCTGTCGTGAGCGATTGTCGCGCATTGCCTGCTGTGCAGCCTCTGCACGGTCGAAAATCTCACGCGCATCAAGTCCCTTGTCGTTGCGGAACTCCTCGCCCGTATCGGCAGCGTTTTCGTTTGACACACTATTCTGAACAGGCTCCTGACTCTCCTGCATCTCGTTGAGCATTCGGTTGAGCTCCTGCGCCCTTTCGAGTTCTTCTTGCAGACGCTCAAACTCCTCAGGGTCAAAGTAATATATCTCAGAGTCGTGTTGTTGTTTCTCGAGAACGATACGCACCGTTACAAACGAAATAGCCATCACAAGGTAGAGGATCACTGTTGCTAGCAATGCCTTATGGTGGGCATATACCCATCTGCCGAGATCGAACTTCCGCTGACGAAACGGGAGGTTCAGACGCTCACGCTCTTTGTGTTGCCCGGGCTTATTGTTACTTTCGTTCATAAAGTCCAAAATTATTCTACAAAAATAGGAATAATTTCCTATTCTTTATAAAAAATTAATACCTTTGCAGCCGTAATTAGCAAACCATTACCCCTATGGGCTTGAAACAGCAAACAATAAGAGAAGAAATAATTTTTTCCGGCAAAGGACTTCATACAGGATTGCAGGTCACAATGTGCGTTAAACCCGCCCCTGCAAACCACGGCATAACCTTCCGTCGAGTAGATTTGGAGGGTGCTCCCACTGTTCCTGCACTTGGCACTTATGTTACCGACACTTCGCGTGGTACAACCATTGAGTGTGGTGCGGCAAAGGTGAGTACCATTGAGCATATTATATCGGCTCTCTGGACTCTGGGCGTGGATAATGCCGAGATTGATATCAATGCCCCTGAGACTCCCATTATGGATGGCTCGGCAAGAGAGTATGCTGCAGAGATTGAGCGTGTGGGTGTTGAGGAACAGGATGCTGATAGAGAGTACTATACCGTTAGCGAGGAGGTGTCGTTCTCGATCCCTGAGAAGGGTGTTGAGGTGCGACTTCTGCCCGCAGATGAGTATGATATCAATGTTGCCGTAGATTATAACTCCAAAGTGCTTGGCAAACAACAGGCACACTTTGCCGAGAGTGACAACTACCGCGCGGAGATTGCTCCCTGTCGTACCTTTGTCTTCCTCCACGAGATTATGTTCCTTTTCAACGCCAATCTGATTAAGGGTGGCGATGTGGACAATGCGATTGTGGTTGTGGAGCATCCCGTGAGCGACGAGGAGATTGCCCGTCTGTCGGCACTCTTCAACAAGAGCGATATCAAGGTAAGCGGTGGCTACCTCAATAACCTCAAACTTCGCTTTGAGAACGAGATTGCGCGTCACAAACTCCTCGATATCCTGGGTGATCTTGCGCTGTTGGGTCGCCGCATCCGCGGCAAGGTGGTGGCTACACGCCCCGGCCACTACGCAAATACCGAGCTGGTAAAGAAGATTCTTGCCTAAGGGAGCTTGCTGAGAGGCGTAGGTAATTGTGCTGCTTTTTTGTTGGTAATCAGCATAATAAAGTAGGACAAAGGTGCGTTGAATAGATAGACAATAGTTAAAAAACACAGAAATAGAATGATTAGTAATCTGGCTTATGTGCACCCTGACGCAAAGTTGGGTGAGAATGTAACCGTTGAGCCTTTTGCATATATTGCAGGCGATGTGGTTATCGGTGATGATTGTTGGATTGGCCCGGGTGCAGTTGTGTTGGATGGTGCTCGTATGGGCAAAGGTTGTAAGATTCACACCTCTGCCGTAATCGCTGGTGTTCCTCAGGACTTGAAGTTCAAGGGTGAGTATAGCACCGTTGAGATGGGCGACTACAATACGGTACGCGAGAGTGCCACCATTAACCGTGGTACGGCTGCTAAGGGCAAGACCGTGGTGGGTAGCAACAATCTTATTATGGCTTATGCACACGTTGCACACGACTGCGTAGTTGGTAGCAACTGTGTGATTGTGAATAATGTATCGCTGGCAGGCGAGGTTGAGGTGGGCGATTGGGCTATCATCGGTGGCCACGCTGCTGTACACCAGTTTGTTCGCATCGGTGAGCACGCTATGATTGGTGGCGGTACTCTGCTGACAAAGGATGTGCCTCCCTATGTGAAGGTGGCACGCTATCCGGCAACCTTTGTGGGTGCTAACTTCCTCGGTCTGCGTCGTCGTGGCTTCACCCCTGAGCAGATCGGTACTGTGCAGGATATGTTCCGCGTTATTTTCCAGGAGGGTCACCTCTATGGCAAGGCGTGCGATATTGTGATGGAGCAGTTCCCCGAGAGTCGTGAGCGCGACTTGGTGGTTGAGTTTATCCGTTCCTCCAAGCGAGGCATTATTAAGCCTTTCAATCCGAAGGCTTCTGACGACGAGTAAAAAAAGTCATATAATTGGTGAATTTGGTGTTGGGGGAGCCTTGCCGACCACTTACATACATAGAGTATGCGCGTGGCCGTCAAGACTCCCCCGCCTAAAATTCCCCTAATTCTATGACTTTTTTTGTGGGGATTGGGGTTGTAAAGGGAGAAATAGAAAAGCGTCTATGACGCCTTACATATATAGAGTATGCGCGCAGCCTCAGAAACCAGCCCGCCTAAAATTCCCTCAATTCTATGACTTTTTTTGTGGGGATTGGGGTTGTAAAGGGAGAAATAGAAAAGCGTCTGTGACGCCTTACATACATAGAGTATGCGCGCAGCCTCAGAAACCAGCCCGCCTAAAATTACCCTAATTCTATGATTTTTTTAGGGTCGCAGACTCTTTACAGTTTAACCGTCCTGAGTTACATCGAGTAACTTGGGACGATTTTTTTTGTTGATAGGCGCGAGCCTGTTCCTCTGTAAACATTGTCTTGTGATGAAAACACTTATTGTCTGGATTCAAAAAATACGCTGAATTATTGTGATTTGCGGAATTTTTGTATATATTTGCGGTGTGAAGAAGAGGTAATGGGGACGCGAGTCCCCAATTTTTGTACTTATCGCAAGGGCTTCTTAGCCGTATGGTATTGATAGATAGAAAGTTATAATCGAAAATAGATAGAAGAAAATGGAGGTTGCAGCAATTAAAGAGTTTATTGAGCAGAGGCTTGACGGAGGCAAGATGTTTCTGATTGAGATTAACTGTTCGCCCGCCAATGAGATTGAGGTGGTTGTTGATAGTGATGAGAGAGTAGATATCGACTCGCTTGTAGAGCTCTCGCGTGCCGTTGAGGAGGCATTTGACAGGGAGGTTGAGGACTATGAGCTCACTGTTATCTCGGCAGGTATTGGTCAGCCCTTGAAGGTGTTGCGACAGTATCAGAAGCTTATCGGTCTGCCCGTAGAGGTATTGCTCACCGATAGTACCAAGATTCTTGCTACGCTGACTGCTGCCGACGAGCAGGGTATTACCCTCAGCTATACCAAGCGTGTGGCTGTGGAGGGCAAGAAGCGCAAAGAAGAGGTAGAGGTTAATGAGAGCTACTCCTTTGAGCAGATTAAGTGGACTAAGGAGTATCTTGATTTCAAGTAATCTCCACAACCAGGATATCCCCACGACCAAATGTGAAAAAAACGATAAACAAAAATATATAGCAAAAATGGAAAAAAATCTCAATTTGATTAGCAACTTTGCAGAGTTCAAAGAGCTGAAAAACATTGACAAAACCACAATGATCGGAGTGTTGGAGGATGTGTTCCGCCACCTGCTTGTCAAGACTTTCGAGACTGACGAGAACTTCGATGTAATCATCAATCCCGAGAAGGGCGATTTGGAAATTTGGCGTAACCGTACCATTGTAAACGATGGCGAGGTGGAGAATCCCAACAGCCAGATTTCGCTTTCGGAGGCTAAGAAACTCGACGATACCTACGAGGTAGGCGAGGAGGTAGCAGATCAGCTCGATTTGAGCAGCTTTGGTCGTCGTGCCGTTCTCTCGTTGCGTCAGAATCTGGCTTCGCGCATTCTCGATCTGGAGAAGGCAAACCTCTTTGCCAAGTACAGCGAGCGCGTGGGCGAGGTTGTTACCGGTGAGGTATATCAGGTGTGGAAGAAGGAGATTCTTGTTCTCGACGACGAGAACAACGAGCTTATCCTTCCCAAGAGCGAGCAGATCCCCAGCGATTTCTTCCGCAAGGGCGACAGCATCAAGGCTATCGTGTCGAAGGTGGAGATGCGCAACAACACCCCCGTTATCATCCTTTCGCGTACTGCTCCCGAGTTCCTCGAGCGTCTTTTCGAGGCTGAGGTACCCGAGATTTTCGACGGTCTGATTACCATCAAGAAGATTGTCCGCATCCCCGGCGAGCGTGCTAAGGTGGCTGTGGAGAGCTACGATGATCGTATTGATCCAGTAGGTGCTTGCGTTGGTATGAAGGGTTCGCGTATCTACTCCATCGTTAAGGAGCTACGCAATGAGAGCATCGATGTTGTCAATTGGACTGCCAATACTCAGCTTTTGATTCAGCGTGCGTTGAACCCCGCAAAGATCTCTTCTATCACCCTCGACGAGGCAAAGAAGACCGCTTCGGTATATCTTAAGCCCAGCGAGGTATCTTTGGCTATCGGTCGTGGTGGCCTGAACATCCGTCTTGCCAATATGCTTACCGGTTACGATATCGATGTATATCGTGATGTTGAGGAGGAGGATGTTGACTTGGATGAGTTTGCAGACGAGATTGATCAGTGGATTATCGATGCCTTCAAGGCTATCGGTTGCGACACTGCCAAGAGTGTTCTCGAACTCTCATCCGAGGAGTTGGTACGCCGTACCGACTTGGAGGAGGAGACCATCGCAGAGGTGGTATCCATCCTTCGCTCGGAGTTTGAGTAGTCTGCTCCTTGCCCGCATAGGGCTACCCTCATCTCTTCTGCCCCACGAGGTGGCGCGGGAGAAAATAAAACAGATTGATTAACGAAAAAAGAGATAGGAGAGAAATATATATGTCGAATGAGAAAAAACTCAGACTCCAGCAAGTAACAAGGGAGTTCAAAGTAGGATTTGGTACGGTTGTGGATTTTTTGGCTCGCAAGGGTGTCAATATTGACGCTACTCCGAGTACTCTTATCGATAGCGAGACTTATGCGCTTATCGAGAAGGAGTTTGGCGGAACACAGCGTGGTGGCGAGCGTGCCAATGTTCGTGAGCGTATGAACCTCAAGCAGGAGAGCGTAACACTGAGCAATAAGAAGGATAATGCCTCCGAAGAGGAGGAGGTTGTGGTGAAGAGTACTACCGTATCGCCCCGCGATGAGGTACGCGCACAGCAGCCTAAAATTTTGGGTAAAATTGACCTTAGCACAGGCAAGAAGGTAGAGCCCGGCAAGCCCGCACCTGCGCCCAAGCAGGAGGAGCCCAAGGCTGCACCTGCACCCAAGCCGGAGGCTCCCAAGCCCGCTCCCGCCCCTGCACCCGCAAAGCCTGAGGTGGAGATTCAGACCAAGACTTATGACGAGCGTATGGCAGAGAGCCGCGAGGGTCTTTTCCGTGCCGATGACTCGGAGCGTCTGAGCGGTCCTAAGGTGTTGGGTAAAATTGATGTTACCGACCTGTCGAGTTCGCGTCCCGGAAGTCACCGTGAGAAGCGCAAGCGTATTGGTAAGGTTGATGTGAACAAGCCCCAGCAGGGCGGTGGTCAGCCTCAGCAGGGTGGCGGCAAGCAGCAGAAGCAGAAACAGCAGGGTGGTGGTGCTCAGCAGCAGCCCCAGCAGCCTGTGTCTAAAAAGGAGAAGAAGAAAAAGGCACCGAAGCCCGTTGTTCGCCCCGAGGTGAGCGACGAGGAGGTACAGAAACAGATAAAGGATACCCTGGCTCGTCTTACCGCTAAGGGTGGTAAGAGCAAGGGCGCAGTTCACCGTAAGGAGAAGCGTATGGAGGTACGCGCTCGTATGGAGGAGGAGTTC
This sequence comes from Tidjanibacter sp., assembly GCA_017631375.1. Lineage (GTDB taxonomy): Bacteria > Bacteroidota > Bacteroidia > Bacteroidales > Rikenellaceae > Tidjanibacter. Next base: position 8,163 of record JAGBTK010000050.1, read on the forward strand.
GAACAGGCACAGATGGAGGAGAAGGTACTCAAAGTTACCGAGTTTGTGACTGTTAGCGAACTTGCTACAATGATGAACGTGTCGGTAACCGAGGTTATCACCGTTTGTATGAACTTGGGCTTGATGGTATCTATCAACCAACGTCTTGATGCTGAGGCTCTTGTGATTGTTGCAGAGGAGTTTGGCTACAAGATTGACTTTGTGAGTGTTGAGATTCAGGAGGCTATCGAGGACACCGATGTTGACGATGAGGAGAACCTCGTATCGCGTCCTCCCGTTGTTACCGTTATGGGTCATGTTGACCACGGTAAGACTTCGTTGCTTGACAATATCCGTAAGACCAATGTTATTGAGGGTGAGGCCGGCGGTATCACCCAGCACATTGGTGCATATAGCGTTGAGTTGCCCGATGGCCGTCGTATCACTTTCCTCGATACTCCCGGTCACGAGGCGTTTACTGCAATGCGTGCGCGTGGTGCGAAATTGACAGATGTTGCGATTATTATTGTGTCGGCTGACGACAGCGTGATGCCCCAGACCGTTGAGGCTATCAACCACGCTGTGGCAGCAGGTGTACCTATGGTATTCGCTATCAATAAGATTGATAAGCCCAATGCTAACCCCGAGCATATCAAGGAGCAGCTTGCTCAGATGAACTACCTCGTAGAGGATTGGGGTGGTAAGTATCAGTCGCAGGATGTATCGGCTAAGAAGGGTATCAACCTTGACAAGCTCTTGGAGAAGGTGCTCTTAGAGGCAGAGTTGCTCGAATTGAAGGCTAACCCCGACCGCAAGGCTGTGGGTACAGTTATCGAGTCGACTCTCGACAAGGGTCGTGGCTATGTGGCTACCGTACTTGTACAGGCAGGTACTCTGCACGTGGGCAATGTGATCTTGGCAGGTGTTAACTCGGGTCGTGTGAAGGCTATGTTCAACGAGCGTGGCCAGAAGGTGCAGGTTGCAGGTCCTTCGACCCCCGTACAGGTGCTTGGCTTCAATGGCGCACCTCAGGCAGGTGACGCTTTCAATGTGATGGATGACGACCGTAGCGCACGCGAGATTGCAAGCAAGCGTGAGCAGTTGCAGCGCATCCAGGGCTTGAAGACTCAGAAGCACGTTACCCTCGACGAGATTGGCCGTCGTATCGCTATCGGCTCGTTCAAGGAGCTCAATATCATTGTTAAGGGTGATGTGGACGGCTCGATTGAGGCAATGACCGACTCGCTGCTGAAACTCTCGAAGGAGAGCGTTCAGGTGAATGTTATCCACAAGGCTGTGGGTCAGATCTCGGAGTCGGATGTCCTCTTGGCAGCTGCGTCGAACGCTATTATCGTCGGCTTCCAGGTACGCCCCAGCATTGGTGCGCGTAAGTTGGCTGAGAAGGAGGAGATTGAGATTCGTCTCTACTCCATCATCTACGATGCCATCAACGATATCAAGGATGCAATCGAGGGTATGCTTGAGCCCGTTACCAAGGAGGAGATCGTCTGCTCGATCGAGGTACTCGAGACATTCAAGATCAGTAAGGTGGGTACTATTGCGGGTGGTATTGTCCGCGAGGGTAAGCTCAACCGTAACACCCCCATTCGCGTTATTCGCGACGGTATCGTGGTTTATACCGGTCGTCTTGGCTCGCTCAAACGATTCAAGGACGATGTTAAGGAGGTTACCAGCGGTCAGGAGTGCGGCTTGAACATCGAGTCCTACAACGATATTCGCGTGGGCGATATTGTTGAGGGTTACGAGCAGGTTGAAGTAAAGAGAAAATAATTTCTAGTGGCGGTTTTGGTGTTGGAGTTGCCTTGCCAAATCCTCACATACAATAAGTATGCTGCGGTCTGTCAAGACAACCCCGCCTAAAAACCGCCTACTATAAATTATTTTCCCCTAAATCAATTTTAAGATCGCCTACTAAAAATACAATTTTTGGATTGGGTAGTTGGAAAGATGTAACTATCATCCTAAATACACCAACAATTTACATTTATAGTTTAAAAATGTAAAGAAAATGAAGAAGACGGTTGCTGAGATTAACGAGAAGATTCGTAGTGGCAAGG